>NZ_CP015249.1:1588078-1905693 GCF_001632775.1 Dokdonella koreensis DS-123 | reverse complement strand
GCCGCGGCGAAGCATCGTGATCCGTCGCGCCTACGACGAACCCGGCGCGGACGATGGCTACCGGGTGCTGGTCGACCGGTTCTGGCCGCGCGGACGCAGCAAGGCGGCGCTCCGGCTCGACCAATGGGCACGCGAGCTTGCGCCGAGCGCCGGACTGATCCGCTGGTTCGGCCACATCCAGACGCGCTGGCCGGCGTTTCGCGAGCGCTACCGCAACGAACTCGATACGCCGGCATCGCGCGACCGCCTGCGCGCCCTGCTCGATGCCGCGGGCGACGCGCGGATCACCCTGGTCTACGGCGCCCGCAACGAAACCGAGAACCAGGCGGTGGTCCTGTGCGAGGTCCTGCTCGAAATGCGCTGACGGGCCGGCCGCCCGGTGCCGCGGGCCGCCGCTGATCGGCCGGCGAATCCGGCGAAGCAGGGCGCGATCAGCCGCGGCGGACGGTATCGAGGATCTGCCCCACGTCCAGGGTCTGGGCCTTGGCCTGCATCTGCGGCAGGTAGCGCGATTGCAGCCCGCGCGCCTCGCCGAGCATGCCCTCGAACGCCTCGCGCAGCATCTGTCCCGACAGCACGCGGTTGCCGGCGTAGTAGCGCTTGGCGACGTGCCCGAGCGCGTAGGTGCTGGCGAAACTCATGCCGGAGCTGACGGCCTGCTTGCCGATGCCGCCCAGGAGCCGTCCGCCGATCGCGCCGAGCAGGCCGCCGATCAATTTGCGGCCCGCCTGCTCCAGGTACTGCGAGGTCAGGCCGACACCGGCCGTCGCCAGGAAATCCTTGATGTGCCCGCGATCCAATTCGAAGCCGTAGGACTTGCCGACGCGGTAGACCAGCCGCATCTGCAGCGGCAGGATCGCCATGGTGGCGAGCGACTCGGGCAGCAGCTCGAGCGCGCCGTTGAGGATCGACGCATCGAGGATGGTCTTGTCCAGTTCGGCATCGCTCAGCGTAGAGGCCAGGTCGGCCGTCGCAGGCGGCTGCACCGGCACCGCCGCGATCGCCTCGGCCCGCCCGACGTAGTCGCGGCTCGGGCCCGCGCCGAGCCCCAGCGCCGAGCGCAATTCTTCGAGAAACCGGCGCTCGCCGTCCGACTGCACGCCGTCGGCGTCACACACGCAGACCGCCATCTCGAACGCCAGCTGCCGGGCGCCTTCGGAGGTGAGCGCACCCGCGGCGGACTGCAACGAAACACGCCGGAGCAGCACGTCCTGGTACAGCGCCGGCAGGTCGGATGCGCCTTCCTGCGCCAGCGTGTCGGCGATGCGCTTGATCTGCTCGCGCTCCTGCGGGCTCTTCTCGCCGTCGGCGAACGCCGCCATCAGGCTGAGGGTCAGGATCGACTTCTGCTCGGTCTCGTTCACGCGTGCTCCTCGAAGCGCCCGTCGAGACGGGCGCGAAAAAAAGGGTCTTCCCCGAAAACGAACCGCGGCGGACGAGCCGCCGCGAACATCGCCGCCCGACCACCCGCCGGGACCCGGGCCGGCCGCTTTCGCGGCCGGTTCCGCGCCGCTGCCTCAGACCACCGCCGGCAGCTTCTCGGCCGCCTCGGTCTCCACCGAGAGCTTGCCGTCGACGACCGACAAGCGCACCTTGCCGCCCTCTGCCAGCTTGCCGAACAGGAGTTCGTCGGCCAGCGGGCGCTTGACGTGCTCCTGGATCACGCGGGCCATCGGCCGCGCACCCATCTGCGGGTCGAAGCCGTGCTCGGCCAGCCAGCGGCGCGCGTCGGCATCGACGTACAGCGACACCTGCTTGTCCTGCAGCTGGGCCTCCAGCTCGATCAGGAACTTGTCGACCACGCGCAGGATGTGCTCGAAGTCGAGCGAGGTGAACTGCACGACCGCGTCGAGCCGGTTGCGGAACTCCGGGGTGAAGGTCTTGCGGATCACCTCCATCGCATCGGTGGCATGGTTCTGCTCGACGAAGCCGATCGTGCGGCGCGCCGCCGTCTGCGCCCCCGCATTGGTCGTCATGACCAAGATCACGTTCTTGAAGTTCGCCTCGCGGCCGTTGGTGTCGGTCAGCGTGCCACGATCCATGATCTGCAACAGGATGTTGTAGACGTCCGGGTGCGCCTTCTCGATCTCGTCGAGCAGCAGCACGCAGTGCGGGTGCTTGACCACCTGCTCGGTCAGCAGGCCGCCCTGGTCGAAGCCGACATAGCCCGGGGGGGCGCCGATCAGCCGCGACACCGAGTGCGCCTCCATGTACTCGGACATGTCGAAACGGATCAGCTCGACACCGAGCTGCATCGCCAGCTGGCGCGTCACCTCGGTCTTGCCGACACCGGTCGGCCCGGCCAGCAGGAAGTTTCCGATCGGCTTGTCGGGATTGCCCAGCCCCGAGCGCGCCATCTTGATCGCGCTGGCGAGCGCGTCGATCGCCGCATCCTGGCCGAAGACGACCATCTTGAGGTTGCGGTCGAGATTGCGCAGCACGTCGCGATCGGAGGCGGACACCTGCTTGGGCGGGATCCGCGCCATCCGGGCGACGATGAACTCGATCTCCGGCACGTCCACGGTGCCGCTGCGCTCGCCGGCGGGCAGCAGCCGCTGGCGCGCGCCGGCCTCGTCGATGACGTCGATCGCCTTGTCGGGCAGCAGCCGGTCGGCGATGTGGCGGACCGACAGGTCCACCGCCGCCTTGAGCGCCTCGACCGTGTACTGGACGTTGTGGTGTTCCTCGAACCGCGACTTCAGGCCCTTCAGGATCTCGACGCTGTCGGCCACGGTCGGCTCGACGACGTCGATCTTCTGGAAGCGGCGCGCCAGCGCGCGGTCCTTCTCGAAGACGCTGCGGAACTCCTGGTAGGTGGTCGAGCCGATGCAGCGCATCTCGCCCGACGCCAGCATCGGCTTGATCAGGTTGGACGCATCCATCGTGCCTCCGGAGGCCGAGCCGGCGCCGATGATCGTGTGGATCTCGTCGATGAACAGGATCGCCTTGGGCTCCTTCTTGAGCTGGGCGATCACCGCCTTGAGACGCTTCTCGAAGTCGCCGCGATACTTGGTGCCGGCGACCAGCGCGCCCAGGTCCAGGGCGTAGATCGTGCAGTCCTTGAGCACCTCGGGCACCTCGCCCTCGACGATGCGCTTGGCCAGCCCTTCGGCCAGTGCGGTCTTGCCGACGCCGGCCTCGCCGACATAGAGCGGGTTGTTCTTGCGGCGCCGGCACAGGACCTGGATCGTGCGCTCGATCTCCTCGCTGCGCCCGATCAGCGGATCGATCCGCCCTTCGCCGGCCAGCTCGTTGAGGTTGTTGGCGAACTCGCTCAGCGGATTGCCGCGCGGCTCTTCCCCACCCTCGCCTTCACGGGCGGGCTGTTCGGGGCTGCCCGGCTGCTGGCCGGACTCGTTGCCGATCTTGGCGATGCCGTGCGCGATGTAGTTGACGATGTCGAGGCGGTTGACGTCCTGCTGGCCGAGGAAATAGACGGCGTGGGAGTCCTTCTCGCCGTAGATGGCGACCAGGACATTGGCGCCGGTGACTTCCTTGCGACCCGAGGATTGGGCGTGGTAGACCGCCCGCTGCAGCACCCGCTGGAAGCCGAGCGTCGGCTGCGTGTCGCGCTCGTCGCCGGCCGGCAGCACCGGTACGGTCTCGGTGATGATCGAGCGCAGGTCGCGTGCCAGCTTGGCCATGTCCGCGCCGCAGGCGCGCAGCGCCGCGATGGCGGACGGGTTGTCCAGCAGGGCGAGCAGGAGGTGCTCGACCGTCATGAACTCGTGACGCTGCTCGCGGGCCTCCTTGTAGCACTGGCCGATGGTGAGCTCGAGGTCTTTGCTGAACATATGCGGTGTCTCCACTTTCAACAGCCCCCGAAATGGGGCCTGTCAGGCTTTTTCCATAGTGCAGAGCAACGGATGCTGGTGGGTCCTGGAAAATTCGTTGACCTGGGTCACCTTGGTCTCGGCCACTTCGCGGGTGAACACGCCGCAGATGCCCCGGCCGCGCGTATGCACGTGGAGCATCACCTGGGTCGCCCGCTCCCGGTTCATGCCGAAGAAGCTCTCCAGTACGACGACGACGAACTCCATCGGCGTGTAGTCGTCATTCAACAGCAACACCTGGTACAGCGGCGGGCGCGCGACCTCCGGCCGCGTTTCCTCGACCGCCAATCCGCGGTCGTGCTCGTGTTCGGTATGGGGATCCTGGGGTGGGGTCATGGGCCTGGGGACGATCGACTGGAAATCAGTATAGCGCCCAGATCGGGGGTGACGGACGCGGTTCAAGTACACTGCGCGCCATGAATATCGACGCGACCGGAAACCTCGCATCGGCCGACGACATCGACGTCTGGCGCCCCCACGTGACGGTCGCCACGGTGGTCCAGCGCGCCGGGCGTTTCCTGCTGGTCGAGGAAGACATCCGCGGCGAAATCGTGCTCAACCAGCCGGCCGGTCATCTCGATCCGGATGAATCGCTGCTGGACGCGGCGATCCGCGAGACCTTGGAGGAAACCGGCTGGGACGTCGCCCTGACGGCGTTCCTCGGCGTTCAGCAATGGACCCGCGGCGGCAACGACCGCCAGTTCGTCCGCTTCGTCTTCGCCGCCGAACCGCTGCGCCACCATGCCGACCGGGCGCTGGACACGGGCATCGTGCAGACCCTGTGGCTGAGCCGCGAGGAGATCGCCGCCGCCGGCGACCGTCTGCGCAGCCCGATGGTCCTGGCCAGCGTCGAGGATTGGCTCGCCGGCCCACGCCTGCCGCTGGATGCGATCCGCTATCTCACGGCCGCGGCCGGCTGACGCGATGGCTACGGGGCCGGTGATCGTCGGCGTGTCCGGCGGCGTCGATTCGTCGGTCGCCGCCGCCCTGCTGCAATCGGCCGGCCATGCGGTGGCCGGCCTGTTCATGAAGAACTGGGAGGAGGACGACCGGGACGGGCCGTGCCGTGCCGAGGCCGACCGCAAGGACGCCGTTGCGCTCTGCGCCCGGCTGGGCATCCCGTTCCATGCACGCAACTTCGCGTCCGAGTACTGGGACCAGGTCTTCGCGCACTTCCTGGCCGAGTACGGTGCCGGCCGGACGCCCAACCCGGACGTGCTCTGCAACCGCGAGATCAAGTTCAAGACCTTCCTGGACCATGCCCGGGCGCTCGGCGCCGAGCGAATCGCCACCGGCCACTACGCCCGCATCGGCCACGCCAACGGACGCTGGCAGCTGCTGCGGGGACGCGATGCCGACAAGGACCAGAGCTACTTCCTGCATGCGCTGGGCCAGGAGCAGCTGGCGGCGACGCTGTTCCCGGTCGGCGAGCTGACCAAGCCGCAGGTGCGGCAGATCGCCCGCGACCTCGGATTGGCCACCCACGACAAGAAGGACTCGACCGGCATCTGCTTCATCGGCGAACGCGACTTCCGCGCCTTCCTCGCGCGCTACCTGCCGGCGCAGCCCGGCCCGATCCACACGCCGGACGGACGGCTGATCGGCGAGCATGCCGGCGCGATGTACTACACGCTCGGCCAGCGCGGCGGGCTGGGCATCGGCGGCCAGCGCGGCGCCGGCGGGGAGCCGTGGTACGTGGTCGGCAAGGACGTGGCTGCCAATATCGTCTATGCCGTCCAGGGCAACGCCAACGCCTGGCTGCTGTCGCACCGGCTGGCCGCGGGCGAGGTCCATTGGATCGCCGGATCGCCTCCCGCGGGACGCTTCGACTGCGCCGCGAAAACCCGCTACCGGCAACCGGATCAGGCCTGCCACGTCGAGCTGACCGGCGATGGCTGCATCGTGCGGTTCGACCAGCCGCAGCGTGCGGTCACGCCGGGCCAGTCGGTCGTCTTCTACGACGGCGAGGCCTGTCTCGGCGGCGCCGTCATCGAGCGCAGCGACGCGCCGCTCGAACAATGGAACGAGGTACCTTCCCATGCGTGAATCACGGGTCATCGCCCTCGCCGGCGTGTTCCAGGCCTGCGCCCTGGTGCGCGAGATGGCGATGGAGGGCCGCTGCGACACGCAGGCCGCCCAGGCCAGCATCGCCAGCATCTTCCGGATCGACGCGGACAGCCCCGAGGCCGTCTTCGGCGGCCTTTCCCGGTTGCGCCCGGGGCTGGAAACCCTGATCGCCCAGATCGAGTCCAGCGACCGCGACCCGCAACTGACCCAGTTGGTGGTCGCCACCCTGCGCCTGGAACGCAAGCTCTCGCGCAGGCCGGCGATGCTCGAGGCGCTGCGACGTGCGATCGAATCGGCACAGCGGCAGGTGGACCATTTCGGGATCGACAACCCGTCGATCCATTCCCGGCTCGCCGCGATCTACGTGGACACCCTGTCCACGCTGCGGCCCCGCATCGTCGTGCACGGCAATCCGGTGCAGCTGACGCAGGAGTCCAAGGTCGAACAGATCCGCGCCCTGCTGCTCGCGGCGATCCGCGCCGCCGTGCTGTGGCGCCAGGTCGGCGGCAACCAGTGGCGGCTGCTGTTCCGGCGCCGCGAGTACGCGATGCTGGCTCGCGGCCTGTTGGCGCGGGCGACGCTCGACGCCGGCTGACCCGGCCTCACGCGCCGGAGCGGGCGAAGGCCGCCGGATCCTGCAGGAAGGCGGCGAACGCCGCCTGCGGTGCCCGGTCCTCGAACAGCCGCTGCCTGCGTTCGGCGATGCGCCCGGACAGGTCGCGCCGCAGTTCGCCGTCCCGGCACAGGGCGACGGCCTTGTCGACGTAGTCCGCCTCGTCCGTGGCGACGAGGTCGTCGACGCCGATCAGGTCCAGCATGCCGGCGGTCTGCCGGCCCCGCGCCATGGCGCTCCGGAACGCCAGCACCGGCGTGGCGACACCGAGCGCGTCGAGGCTGGTTCCGCCGCCCGAGAATCCCGGCGTGTCCAGGACCAGCGGCGTCGCCGCGACGCCGGCCAGGTAGTCGGCATAGCCCTGCGCCGGCAGGTCGACCAGATGCCGTCCCGCGTCGAGGCCGTGCCGCGCGAACACGGCGTCGACGCGCGCCCGGAACAACCGCGTCAGCGCCGGCTCGCGCGTGAAGAAGCCGATGCGCGCGCCGGTCCGCTCGGCGATCCGGGCCAGCACCGCGTCGAAACCCGGCACCAGCTTGATGTGGTACTGCAGGCACAGCAGCAGCGGTCCCTCGCACGCGCCGCCGGGCAGCCAATCCGCATTGCCCGGCGCCGACGGCGGACGCGGACGCGCGCCGAGTCCCGGCAGGCGTACCAGGCGTTCCCGATAGTGCGCGTCGGCGTCCGGCGGCTCGATCGCTGCGCCGCTCAGGAAATAGTCGATGGTCGGCAGGCCGCTGGTGACCGGATGGCCGCCGAGCACGCACTGCACGGGCGCCAGGCGCAAGGCCGCCAGCACCTGGCTGCGTGGGTCCAGGCCGAGCTCCGGGTAGACCAGCACGTCGAGGCGCGCCGCGCGGATCGCCGCGGCCGTGTCGAGCGGATCGCCGTGCACGTACGTGAACGCATGCACGCGGCCGGCCAGTGCGTCGGTTTCGGCATCGCGAATGCCGGCGTGCCAGATCGTGACCTCGAATCGCTCCGGGTCGAGATCCGCCAGCAGGTCGTTGAAGTAGCGCGAGACGGTGTGCCGCATGAAATGGCTGCCGACCACGCCGACGCGTACCCGGCCGCCCTGCGGGCCGGCGGCCCAGTCGCAGGGTTCCGCCAACGAGGGCGCGGCCGCCCGCATCACGTCGGCGACGAGGTCGCCGAAGGCGCGCTGCAGGCCGGTATTGTCGCGGGGCTGGTAGTGCAGGTGGAACGGCGCGAAGCCGGCCGCTGCCTGGTAGGCCTCGCGGATGCGGGAGGGGCCGTCCAGCCGCAGCCGCTCGCGCAGCCCGGCCAGGCCCTGTGCGAAGGCGAGGCGGGCCGCGTCGACCTCGGCCTCGTCGCGATAGATCGCCGGCAGCGCCAGCGCACGCATCCAGCGCAGGCGCTCGGCGGTGCCCGGCGGGGGCTTGACGCGGGCGAGCAGCACGCGCGCCTCGTCGATGGCGCCGGACTCCTGCAGCGTCAACGCGAGCTCGAATCGCGCGGTTTCGTCGGTGGGGTCCAGCTCGCAGGCCCGGCGCAGCGAAGCGATGGCCGCCTCGCGATCCTGGTGGAGCCGCTCGGCGATGCCCTGGATGCGCCACCAGTGCCCTTGTTCCGGCTCCAGCACCACGGCCTTGCGCGCCAGTGTCACCGCCTCGCCGTGGCGCCCGAGGTCTCCCATCAGCAAGGCGAGGTTGGCCTGGCTCTGGGCCCGGTCCGGCGCCAGCTCGCAGGCCCGCGCGAGCAGCGGCTGGGCCTCGTCCAGGCGTCCCTGGCCCCGCAGCAGATTGCCGAGATTGGTCGCCGCATCGGCATTGCCGGGCTGCCACTGCAGGCACTGGCGCAACGCCTGTTCCGCAGTGGACACCTCGCCGGTCGCCTCGAGCGCCAGACCGAGGTTGTAGGCCGCCTCGGCGTACCGGTCCCGGGCCGCCAGGGCGCCGCCGAAGGCCTGTGCCGACTCGGCATGGCGCCCCAGGCGTCGCAGTGCGACGCCCAGGTTGTTGTGCGCCTCGGCGAAGGCCGGCCGCAGCGTCACGCACTGGCGAAGGTGCTTGACCGCCAGCGGCAGGTTGCCGGCCTGCAGCGTGACGATGCCCAGCAGGTGCCAGGCATCGGCGTTGCCGGGGTCCAGCTTGACCGCGCGCTGGTAGTGGCTCTGCGCCAGGCCCAGCTGGCCGGCGCGGTGCAGCGCCGTGCCCTTGCCGAGCTGCTCGATGGCCAGGCGCCGATCAGCCGGGTTGGCGCCGGTCATCGGGCCCGCTCCGGCCGGCGCCACATCTCCGAAGACGCATCCTTCACGCCGCAACCGTGTCGGCCACGTCCTTGAAGTCCTCGATCTGGTCGAAGTTCATGTAGCGATAGATCGTGTCGCCATTGGCGTTGATGACACCGATATCGGCCATGTACTCCTCGCGCGTCGGGATGCGTCCCAGGCGCGAGCAGATCGCCGCCAGTTCCGCCGAGCCGAGATAGACATTGGTGTTGCGGCCGAGCCGGTTCGGGAAGTTGCGCGTGCTGGTCGAGAACACGGTCGCGCCTTCCCGCACCTGCGCCTGGTTGCCCATGCACAGCGAGCAGCCCGGCATCTCCATGCGCGCGCCGGCGGTCCCGAAGGTGCCGTAGTGGCCCTCCTTGGTGAGCTCGGCGGCATCCATCTTCGTCGGCGGTGCGACCCACAGCTTGGCCGGAATGTCGCGCTTTCCCTCGAGCAGCTTGGAGGCCGCGCGAAAATGCCCGATGTTGGTCATGCACGAGCCGATGAAGACCTCGTCGATGGCGGCACCGGAGACCTCGGACAAGGTCTTGACGTCGTCCGGATCGTTCGGGCAGGCGACGATCGGCTCGTGGATGTCGGCCAGGTCGATCTCGATGACCGCCGCGTACTCGGCGTCGGCATCCGGCTCGAGCAGCCGCGGATCGGCCAGCCATGCCTCCATCGCCTTGATGCGGCGCGCGATCGAGCGCGGATCCTGGTAGCCGTTGGCGATCATCCACTTCAGCAGCGTGATGTTGCTGGTGATGTACTCGATGATCGGCGCCTTGCCCAGGTGCACCGTGCAGCCGGCCGCCGAGCGCTCGGCCGAGGCGTCGGACAGCTCGAATGCCTGCTCGACCTTGAGGTCCGGCAGGCCCTCGATCTCCAGGATGCGGCCGGAGAAGATGTTCTTCTTGCCCTGCTTGGCGACGGTCAGCAGGCCCTGCTTGATCGCGTACAGCGGAATCGCGTTGACCAGGTCGCGCAGCGTCACGCCCGGCTGCAGCGTGCCCTTGAAGCGGACCAGCACCGATTCGGGCATGTCCAGCGGCATGACGCCGGTGGCCGCAGCGAAGGCGACCAGGCCGGAACCGGCCGGGAACGAGATGCCGATCGGGAAACGGGTATGGGAATCGCCGCCGGTGCCGACGGTGTCGGGCAGCAGCATCCGGTTGAGCCAGGAATGGATCACGCCGTCGCCGGGCCGCAGCGAGATGCCGCCGCGGTTGCTGATGAAGGCCGGCAGCTCGTGATGGGTCTTGACGTCCACCGGCTTCGGGTAGGCCGCGGTATGGCAGAACGACTGCATCACCAGGTCCGCCGAGAAGCCCAGGCAAGCCAGGTCCTTGAGCTCGTCGCGGGTCATCGGGCCGGTCGTGTCCTGCGAACCGACACTGGTCATCTTCGGCTCGCAGTAGGTGCCCGGGCGCACGCCCTCGCCTTCCGGCAGGCCGCAGGCGCGTCCCACCATCTTCTGCGCCAGCGTGTAGCCGCGGCCGCTGTCGGCGGGGTTCTGCGGCAGGCGGAACAGCGCCGAGGGCGGCAGGCCCAGCGCCTCGCGCGCCTTGGTCGTGAGGCCGCGGCCGATGATCAGCGGGATGCGGCCGCCGGCGCGCACCTCGTCGAACAGCACGTCCGACTTGACCTGGAAGGTGGCGATCACCTCGCCGTTCTTCAGTGCCTTGCCTTCGTACGGGCGCAGCTCGACGACGTCGCCCATGTGCATCTGCGAGACGTCCAGCTCGATCGGCAAGGCACCGGCGTCCTCCATCGTGTTGTAGAAGATCGGCGCGATCTTGCTGCCGAGGCACACACCCCCGAAGCGCTTGTTCGGAATGAACGGGATGTCCTCGCCGGTGAACCAGAGCACCGAGTTGGTGGCCGACTTGCGGCTGGAGCCGGTGCCGACCACGTCGCCGACATAGGCGACCAGGTGTCCCTTCTCCTTCAGCGATTCGATGAACTTCACCGGGCCGCGCTTGCCGTCTTCCTCCGGCTCGATGCCCTCGCGCCGGTTCTTGAGCATCGCCAGCGCGTGCAGCGGGATGTCCGGGCGCGTGGTCGCGTCCGGCGCCGGCGACAGGTCGTCGGTGTTGGTCTCGCCGCTCACCTTGAAGACGGTGACGGTGAGGGTTTCGGGAACCGCCGGCCGGCTCGTGAACCACTCGGCCGCGGCCCAGCTCTCCAGGACCGAGCGCGCGTTGGCATTGCCGGCATCGGCCTTTTCCTTGACGTCGTGGAAGGCGTCGAACATCAGCAACGTCTTCTTCAGCGCGTCACTGGCGATGCCGCCGACCTGCGCGTCGTCGAGCAGCTCGACCAGCGGATGGATGTTGTAGCCGCCGAGCATCGTGCCGAGCAGTTCGGTCGCCCGCTCGCGCGGGATCAGCGCGCAGCGCTCGCTGCCGAACGCCAGGGCCGCCAGATAGGACGCCTTGACCTTGGCCGCGTCGTCGACGCCGGCCGGCACGCGGTAGGTGATGAGGTCGACCAGGAAGGCTTCTTCGCCGGCTGGAGGCGCCTTGAGCAACTCGATCACATCGGCGGTCTGGCGGGCGGAAAGCGGCAGCGGCGGGATGCCGAGGGCAGCGCGCTCGGCAACGTGTTGGCGATAGGCGTCCAGCATGGTGACTCCGGATGGGGCGATGGGAAAAAGGGGAAAAGACGCGGGCTCAGGCCGACGGCACGATCAGCTTGAGCCCCTTGAAGTAGTCGCGGTAGAAGGCCTGGTCGCGCGTGATCAGGCCGTTGCACTGGAGCAGCGCGTGGGCGCCGATCAGGAAATCGGGAACGGCCCGGTTGCGAACGCCGCCGCGCTGGCGGTAGCGCCGCTGCATCTCGCCCGCGCGCAGGGCCGACTTGGCCTCCAGCGGGTGATAGCGGATGCTCATGTCCTCCAGCACCGCCAGTGCCTCGGCGCCGTCGCGCAGCGCGCCGCAGACCTCGGCCAGCACGATGTCGCAGACCACTACTGGGCCGGCACTCAGGCACTGGCGCAGGCAGGCCTCGGCGGCGTCGGCCTGGGGGCCGTCGGCGAGCAGGTCGACCAGCACCGAGGAATCGATGGCGATCATCGAACCGTCATCAAGGATCGACAGGATCGACAGGATCGCCGGGTGCGCGGCCGCGGATCGTGCGCATCGCCTCGTCGGTGGAGGCGAAGCCGTCGAGCTTGAAGCGGCCGCGCGCGCGCGAGATCGCATCGTCCACGCTCTTGCGCAGGATGATGCGGCTGCCGTCGAGCTCGACCTTGAGCGTGGTGCCCTTGGTCAGGCCGAGCGCATCGCGCACTGCCTTGGGCAGGGTGATCTGGCCGCGCTCGGCGACTGTCGCCTCCATCGTCCCGCTCCTCGAAGTATGCATCGATGATACGTACTTTATAATTCATACTCAAGCCCGCATACTGCCCGGCATGCCCCATTGTGCATGCCGGATTCATCCCGTCCCCATGCGGCAAGGCGGATAATCCCGGACACGGGGCGCCTCGCAGGCCTGGGCGGACGCAGCGGTGCCGCTCCGTCCTCAGCCGATCTTTCGTCACCAGCCAAAGGAACGTTCCGATGAGTGATTCCTTCGCCACCCGCGCCAGCCTCGAGGTCAACGGCCGGACCTATCGCTACGCCAGCCTGGCCAAGCTCGGCCAGCGCTTCGACATCGCCCGCCTTCCCTACTCGATGAAGATCCTGCTGGAGAACCTGCTCCGGCACGAGGACGGCGTCAGCGTCCTGCCGGCCCACATCGAGGCGGTCGCCCGATGGGATCCGCACACCGAGCCCGATACCGAGATCGCGTTCATGCCGGCGCGCGTGGTGCTGCAGGACTTCACCGGCGTGCCCTGCGTGGTGGACCTGGCCGCGATGCGCGACGCCGTCGTCCGGCTCGGCGGGCGCCCCGAGCAGATCAACCCGCTCGCCCCGGTGGAGCTGGTGATCGACCATTCGGTCCAGGTGGACGCCTTCGGCAACGCCGGCGCGCTCGACCTCAACGTCAAGATCGAGTTCGACCGGAACAAGGAGCGCTACGGCTTCCTGCGCTGGGGCCAGAAGTCGTTCGACAACTTCAAGGTGGTGCCGCCGCGCACCGGCATCGTCCACCAGGTCAATCTCGAGCACCTGGCGCGGGTCGTCATGGAAGGCCAGAAGGACGGCGAGCTGTGGGCCTACCCGGACACCGTCTTCGGCACCGACTCCCACACGACGATGATCAACGGCCTCGGCGTGCTCGGCTGGGGCGTGGGCGGCATCGAGGCCGAGGCCGCGATGCTCGGCCAGCCGTCCTCGATGCTGATCCCGCAGGTGGTCGGCTTCAAGCTGTCCGGCCGCCTGCCCGAGGGCGCCACCGCCACCGACCTGGTGCTGACGGTCACGCAGATGCTGCGCAAGCTCGGCGTGGTCGGCAAGTTCGTGGAATTCTTCGGACCGGGGCTCAAGAACCTCGCCCTGGCCGACCGCGCGACGATCGGCAACATGGCACCCGAGTACGGCGCCACCTGCGGCATCTTCCCGATCGACGCCGAGGCGCTCGCCTACCTGCGGCTGTCGGGCCGCAGCGAGGACCTGGTCCGCCTGGTCGAGGCCTACGCCAAGGCACAGGGGCTCTGGCACGACGAGAGTACGCCGCCCCCGGCGTTCACGACCACGCTCGAACTCGACCTGGCCGACGTCAAGCCGTCGCTGGCCGGTCCCAAGCGCCCGCAGGACCGCGTCCTGCTCGGCGAGGTCCAGCAGAACTACCTCGCCCACGTCGGTCCGCTGGCGGCCGGCCGCAAGCCGAAGAAGACCGCCGAGACCGCCGACTTCGCCAACGAAGGGGGCGCGACCGCGATCGGCAATCCGGCCAACGACCTGGTCAACGGTCGCGTACGCGTCGAGAAGGACGGTATCAACTTCGAGCTCGACGACGGCGCCGTCGTCATCGCCGCGATCACCTCGTGCACGAACACCTCCAACCCGGCGGTGATGCTCGGCGCCGGCCTGCTGGCGCGCAAGGCGGTCGCCAAGGGGCTGAAGGCCAAGCCCTGGGTCAAGACGTCGCTGGCGCCCGGCTCGAAGGTCGTCACCGACTACCTCGAGCAGACCGGCGTCCTGACCGACCTCGACCGGCTCGGCTTCTACCTGGTCGGCTACGGCTGCACCACCTGCATCGGCAACTCCGGCCCGCTGCCACCGGAGGTCAGCAGGGGCATCGCCGAGGGCGACCTGGTCGTCGCCTCGGTGCTGTCCGGCAACCGCAACTTCGAGGGACGCGTACACCCGGAAGTCAAGATGAACTACCTGGCCTCGCCGCCGCTGGTCGTCGCCTACGCGCTGGCCGGGACCGTCGACATCGACCTGACCCGCGAGCCGCTCGGCATCGGCAGCGACGGCCAGCCGGTCTACCTGCGCGACATCTGGCCGACCAACAAGGAGATCTCCGACACCGTCGCCGGTGCGGTGACGCCGGCCATGTTCGCGAAGAACTACGCCGACGTCTTCAAGGGCGACGAGCGCTGGAACGCGATCGCCTCCGCCGACGGCGAGCTGTACGCCTGGGACGCCGACTCGACCTACATCAAGAACCCGCCCTACTTCGACGGCATGACGATGGCGGTGGGCAGCATCGACGACGTCCACGGGGCGCGTGTGCTCGGCCTGTTCGGCGACTCGATCACCACCGACCACATCTCCCCCGCCGGCTCGATCAAGAAGGACTCCCCCGCCGGACGCTTCCTGATCTCGCGTGGCGTGCAGCCGGTCGACTTCAACTCCTACGGTTCGCGCCGCGGCAACGACGACGTCATGGTGCGCGGCACCTTCGCCAACATCCGCATCCGCAACCTGATGCTCGACGGCGTGGAAGGCGGCTATACCGTGCACGTGCCGTCCGGCGAGCAACTGGCGATCTACGACGCGGCGATGCGCTACAAGGCCGAAGGCACGCCGCTGGTGGTGTTCGCCGGCAAGGAATACGGCACCGGCTCCTCGCGCGACTGGGCCGCCAAGGGAACGCTGCTGCTCGGCGTCAAGGCCGTGATCGCCGAGAGCTTCGAGCGCATCCACCGCTCGAACCTGGTCGGCATGGGCGTGCTGCCGTGCCAGTTCCGCGACGGCGAGAATGCCGGCACCCTCGGCCTGACCGGGCACGAGCGGATCGACATCGTCGGCCTGCAGGACGGCGACGCACGCGAGGCGACCGTCGTGGCGACGGCACCCGACGGCAAGCGCACGCAGTTCACGGTCACGGTCCTGCTGCTGACGCCGAAGGAGCGCGAGTTCTTTCGCCACGGCGGCATCCTGCCGTACGTGCTGCGCCAGCTGGCCGCCCGCAAGGCGGCCTGAGGGCGCATCGACGCGGCGCGTCCGGTATGCAACCCGGGCGCGTCGCCGGCGATCGGCCGACGGCTGCCTACAGCGACTGGCGCCACTGCGCGTTGACGCAGCGCCAGTCGCCGCCGTCCCGGCGCCAGCCACTGGTGATCGCGTAGACCGCGCCGCGTTCGGGCAGCCAGCCGCCGCTGCCGCCGGCCAGGGTCGCGGTCACGCTGACGGTCGCCCGGTCGCCCTGGATCTGGATGTCCGCCGGACCGAGCACGACGTCGATGCGTTCGTTGCGCAGCACCTGGCCACGCAGCAGGTTGTGCAGCGCCGCGCGGTCCAACGTGCCTTCGGCGCCGGTGAAGTCCTCGGCGACGAAATCGATGAAGTCGCCGGGACGCCGCTGCTCGATCGCCGTGTGCATGTCCTCCAGCGCCGCCCGCAGCCGCTGCTCGTCACCGCCCCGCGTACAGGCCGACACGGCCACCAGCAGACCGAGGAGCAGAAGGCGGCCAAGCGTGCGCAAGCGGGTCATCGCGATCGTTCCTGTCGGGATCGAAGACGATAGGCGATCCGCGCCGATCGGGCCAGCGATCGCTGCGCTGCGGCTTGCCGGTTGTTCGGGCGGTATGCTGCAATCGGGACGATGCGATCGCGTATGGTCCCCGTGCCGCGTTCCCGCGGTGCCCGGACGATGCCCCTTTCCAAGCAACACCCGAGGTGCCCGAACCGATGGTCAGCTCCCCCGAGAAGCCCTGGCTAGCCCATTACCCCGAAGGGGTTCCGGCCGAGATCGACCCGGACCAGTACCGCTCGGTCACCGACCTGCTCGAGGACAGCTGTCGACGCTACGCCGCCAACCCGGCGTTCCGCAGCATGGGAAGTACGCTGACGTATGGGGACCTGGACCGGCTGAGCCGCGATCTGGCGACGTACCTGCGCAACGACCTGGGACTCGCGCAAGGCGATCGCGTCGCGATCATGATGCCCAACACGCTGCAGTACGCGATCGCGATCTTCGGCGTGCTGCGCGCCGGCCTGACGGTGGTCAACGTCAATCCGCTCTACACGCCCCGCGAACTCAGGCACCAGTTGGTCGATTCCGGCGCCAGCGCGATCATCGTGCTCGACAACTTCGCCCATACCGTGGCCGAAGTGCTGCGCGACGCGCCGGCCTGCCGGCAGGTCATCACGACCGGCCTCGGCGACCTGCTCAGCTTCCCGAAGTCGGTCCTGACGAACTTCGTCGTCAAGTACGTCAAGAAGCTGGTGCCGGCCTATGCGATACCGGGCATGGTCCGCTTCAAGGACGCGCTGCGCCGTGGCGCCGCCGGGACGCTGGCGCCGGTGGAGATCGCCTCGGGCGACATCGCGTTCCTGCAGTACACCGGCGGCACGACCGGCGTCGCCAAGGGCGCGATGCTGACCCATCGCAACATCGTCGCCAACATGCTCCAGGCCTACAGCTGGATCAGCACCCGGTTGCGCGAGGGCGAGGAAGTCATCATCACGGCGCTGCCGCTGTACCACATCTTCGCGCTGACGGCGAACTACCTGGTCTTCGTGAAGATGGGCGGCACCAACTATCTCATCACCAATCCGCGCGACATGCCCGGCTTCGTGCGCGAGATCCGCAAGCTGCGCTTCACCGCCTTCACCGGCGTCAATACGCTGTTCAACGGCCTGCTCAACACGCCGGGATTCGATCAGGTCGATTTCTCGAACCTGCGCATGACACTGGGCGGCGGCATGGCCGTGCAGAAGGCGGTCGCCGAGCGCTGGAAGAAGGTCACCGGCGTCACCCTGGTGGAAGCCTACGGTCTCACCGAAACCTCGCCCGCCGCGTGCATGAACCCGATCGACCTCAAGGACTACAACGGATCGATCGGCCTGCCGGTGCCGTCGACCGATGCCTCGATCCAGGACGACGAGGGCCGGCACCTGGGCGTCGGCGAAACCGGCGAACTGTGCATCCGCGGCCCGCAGGTCATGAAGGGCTACTGGAACCGCCAGGACGAAACCGACAAGGTGTTGTCGGCCGATCGCTGGCTGCGCACCGGCGACATCGCGCGGATGGACGACAAGGGGTTTTTCTATATCGTCGATCGCAAGAAGGACATGATTCTCGTTTCGGGTTTCAACGTATATCCGAACGAGGTCGAGGACGTCGTCGCGCAGCACCCCGGCGTGCTCGAGGTCGCCGCGGTCGGCATCCCGGACGAGAAATCCGGCGAGGCGGTCAAACTGGTCGTCGTCCGGAAGGATCCTTCGTTGACCGAGGAACAGCTGCGTGACTTCTGCCACGCGAACCTGACCGGCTACAAACGTCCGCGCAGCATCGAGTTCCGCTCGTCGCTGCCCAAGTCCAACGTCGGCAAGATTTTGCGCCGCGAACTGCGCGACAGCGCAGCATCCTGATCGCGGCATCTGCTAGTCTTTCCGGTTCGGGCGCATCGGTTCGATCGCCCGACCCGGCGGCGACGACCGGGCTCACCCTTCCCGTCTGTCCGGTCACGCCCGCTTCGTCCATGCCCGATCCTTTGCCGACGTCCCTGATCGACATCGATGCCACGTTCCTCCCCATCGACCAGATGCGTCAGATCTCCCGCATCACCCGGGTCGACGGCGCGCACATCGACGGCGAGGTCGATCTCGGCGAAGCGCACTGGGTCTATCGCCAGCACTTTCCCAGCGACCCGATCTTTCCGGGCACCCTGATCATCGAGGCGGCCGGCCAGCTCACCGCCCTGTGGGCCTGGTCGCAAGGCCAGCGCGGGCGCCCCCGCCTGGTGCGCGCGAACGCGGACTTCCAACATCCCGTCGTTCCGGAAAATCCGTCGATCCGGCTGGAAGCCTCGGTCCAGCGCAAGCGCAATATCAACTTCGCCCACGTCCTGGTATATGCCGGCGGCCGCCGCGTCGCCACGATCGACACCGTGCTGGCGGTGCTTCCCCATACCCCGACGCACTGAAGCCCGCCCCGGAAATAACGTCCGGAGCCGTCCTTTTCACCGCTTTTGACGGCCGAATCGGGTGCAATGGCGCGCGTATATTTTGCGCGGTCCGTCAGTATTCAATGACTTGACAGCGGGCTAAACTGCCTGTCGATCGCTTGTGCAAACCAGCGCAAACGCCTGCCAACGCTTGAATCCGCGATCCGACAAGCGCTCTACCCCGAGGGTATATAGCCATGAATACGAAAGAAATGCGCGACACCAACGACTACCAGCTGCTCCGCACTCACGAAGACGAAGGCACCCATGCTTCGTGGTTCTTCATGCACAAGCACCAGCCCCAGCACGACCTCGGTTACCGGGCGTGCTTCTCGGTGCAACTGCTCAAGGAACTGCACCTGTACCTTCGCAGCAGCGTCGAGCAGGCGATGCCGGTCGGCACCGGCCAGGACGGCAAGCTGGCCCATCTGGTGCTCGGCTCGGATGCGGACGTGTTCAACCTCGGCGGCGACCTGGAACTGTTCGGCCGCCTCATCCGCGAACGCAATCGCGAGCACCTGCTGTCCTATGCCCGCCTCTGCGTCGAAGGCGTGCACGGCGTGTACGCGGCAGCGGCGACCCACAAGGTCCATTCGATCGCGCTGGTCCAGGGCGACGCGCTCGGTGGCGGCCTGGAACTGGCCCTGGCCTGCCAGACGATCGTCGCCGAAAGCGGCGTCGGCATGGGCTTCCCGGAAGTCCTGTTCGACCTGTTCCCGGGCATGGGCGCCTACTCGTTCCTGCGCCAGCGCATCAGCGCCAAGCTCGCCGAGGAAATGATCCTGAGCGGCAACGTGTACTCCAGCGACGAGCTGCACGCGATGGGCGTGGTCGACGTCCTGGTGCCGCGCGGCGAAGGCGTGCAGGCGGTCAATGACCTGATCCGCCGCAATCAGCGCATTCCCCACGCCCGCGTCGCGATGAACCGCGTACGCCAGGCCTGCAATCCGGTGACGCTGGACGAGCTGATGCGGGTCACCGAGATCTGGGTCGACACGGCGATGGAGCTCGGCGACAAGTCCCTGCGGACGATGGAGCGCCTGGTCCGCGTCCAGCAGCGCAAGCCGCAAGCGGCCGCCGAGCGCGCGGATCTGGCCCGGCCGGCGCTGCAGGCCGTCTAGTCCGCTTCGCGATGGCCGGCACTCCGGGGCGATCCGGGGTGCCGGCGCTAGGGGTCCGGATTGGCGCGCGCCGAGCCGCCGGCATTGCGATCCTGCAGGATCGTCCGGAACGCAGCCTGCGCCTGCTCGAGCTGCTTCCTCACGCCCTGGTTGCGCATCTTCCATTCGCGCGCCAGCTGCCAGTTGGCCAGCCGCATGCTTTCCGAGGCCGCCTGCGCCAGGCGCATCGCGCCGACGTTGCCGGCCACGCCCTTCAGCGCATGGCAGACGTCGCGGTACTCGTCCCATTGCGCTTCCTCGGCCAGCGCGTCGAGCTGGCCGATGCACTTGAGCGCGTCCTGCATGCATTCGTCGACGAACAGGCTGACGAAGCCCGATCCCAGATGCAGCTCCTCCAGGTCGTTCAGCACTTCGCGCGAGACGGTTTCATCCGTGAGCGGAAGCGGTGACCCGGCCGCCTTCTGGCCGTCTTCGTTCTTGACGCCGGAAGCGATGTCGGCGAGTACGTCGAGCAGCCGGGACACGACCACCGGCTTGGCCAGGAAGACATGGGCACCGGCGCTTTCGGTCTCGGCGATCGTGCGCGCCGTCACGTCGGCGCTGAGCACGATGAACGGGGTCAGCTGCCGTCCGGCCTGCATCACGCGCGACTGGCGGATGACGTCGATGCCGCTGACCCCGGGCATGTGCAGGTCGATGATGACGGCGTCGTAGGTCGTCGTCTCGATCGCGTCGAGCACCGCCTCGCCGTTGTCCACCGCGTGGATCTGATGACCGGCCTTCTCCAGCAGCTTGCGCAGCACCGACACGTTGGCCGGCTGGTCGTCGGCGATCAGGAGGCGCATCGAGCGCGCACGCGCGCGATGCCGCACGAACGGATCGTCGAACGAGATGACGTTGGTGGCCGTCGCCACCGCGGACGGCTCCGCGCCGCCCTGCGGCGCCGGGACCCGGAACGGGATCTCGACCCAGAAGACCGAGCCCCGGCCGGTCTGGCTCTCGAAACCGATCGTGCCGCCCATCTGCTCGGTCATCGCCTTGGCGATCGTCGTCCCCAGGCCGGTGCCGCCGAAGCGGCGGGCATGCCCGCTCTCGGCCTGCTCGAAGGCCTGGAAGATCCGCGCCTGGGCCTCCTCCTCGATACCGATGCCGGTATCGCGCACCTCGAAGCGCACGACGCTGCCGCCGGCATGGTCGCGCAGGCGCGTGACGCCGAGGTCCACCCGTCCGTTCTCGGTGAACTTGACGGCGTTGGAGACCAGGTTGATCAGCACCTGGCGCAGGTGTCCCGGATCGCCGTGCACCGCCGACGGCACGTCGTCGGCGACGGCCAGGTCGAACTGCAGTCCCTTGTTCGCCGCCAGCGGCTGCATCATCAGCTGCACGCTGTGCAGGACGTCGTCGATCTGGAAGTCGGCCGCGTTGTACTTGAGTTTTCCGGCCTCGATGGCCGAAATGTCGAGCACGTCCTCGACCAGGGTCAGCAGCGAGCGCGCGGAAGCCTGCAGCACGTCCGCGTACTCGCGCTGCTCGCCGGTAAGGCGCGTCGTCAGCAGCAGGTCGGACATGCCGACGATGCCGTTGAGCGGCGTGCGGAACTCGTGGCTCATGTTGGCGAGGAAGCTGCTCTTGGCCTCGTTCGCGCGCCGCGCCTCCTCGGTGGCCCGCGTCAGCGCGCGCAGCAGCGAGGTCAGGTAGGCCGGAATCGCGATCAGGCCGATCAGCAGGCCCCAGGCCAGGATGTCGTTGCTCTGCCAGAACGGCGTGGTCAGGATGACCGCCAGGAACGACAGCGCGCCCATCGCGACCGAGATCAGCAGGAACCACGGGCCGTAGCGCAAGCCGTTGCCGATCGTCACCCACATGTTGAGCACGTACAGCAGCGAAAGCTGCGTGCCCATGATGTGCATGTTGGCGCCGATCACGCTGTAGTCCACCAGCATGCCGACCACGCGCCGGACGTTGGAGCGGCCCGGGCGGAAGACGATGTGGGCGAGGATCAGGATCGACGCCAGCACGTCGAGCACGCCGATCAGCATGACCGCCTTCAGTGCCGGGTCGCCGTAGCCGGAGACCGCGCCGACACCGAACAGGTACATCATGCACAGCGCGACGATCGACACGCGCACCACGGCCTGCCCGTGCTCGCTGTCCGGACGGTTCGACAGACGCTGCTTGACGATTTCCAGCACTGAGTGCATTAGCTTCGCTCTGACAGATCCTGGCGGGGCGTCATGCCCCTCTCCTGCGGTGGCCGCCTACCGACCCGGCACAGGCGCCCCGGCCCGGACGGGCCGACCTGGCGCGGTCAAAGCCCCAGGCCGTGCGGCGCCAGCTTCGACTGCTGGATATCGACGATCCGTGAGCGATGCGCCAGCAGCACGTCTACACAGGAAGGATCAAAAAGCGTGCCACGATGGGCCTGGATATAGTCGAATGCGTCCTCGGAACTCCAGGCCGCCTTGTACGGACGCTCCGAAGTCAGCGCGTCGTAGACGTCGGCCAGCGCGACGATGCGGGCCGGCAGCGGAATCGCCTCGCCGCGCAACCCGTCCGGGTAGCCGCTGCCGTCCCAGCGCTCATGGTGCCGCAGCGCGATCAGCGCCCCCATCTGCACGAACCGGCTCTGGCTGTCCTTGAGGATCTCGTAGCCGATCAGCGGATGCTTGCGCATGACCGCCATTTCCTCCTCCAGGAGGCTGCCGCGCTTGAGCAGGATCGAGTCGGGCACACCGATCTTGCCGATGTCGTGGAGCGGAGCCGCCAGCGTCAGGATGCGGGCGTCCTCCTCCGGCATCCCCAGCTCCTCGGCCAGCAGCTCCGAGTAGTGCGCCATGCGCAGCAGGTGGATGCCGGTGCCGAAATCGCGGTACTCGATCGCCTTGGCCAGGCGGAACAGCGTCTCGCGCTCGCGCTGCTCGACCTCGCTGATGCTCTGCAGCACGCGCTGTTCCAGCGAGCGCGCGCGCTCCTTGACCGACTCGCCCTGGCGCCGCAGCTGCAGCAGGTTCTTGCAACGCGAGCGCAGTTCGCGCGGCCGGATCGGCTTGACCATGAAATCGATCACGCCGGCATCCAGCGCCGCCTGCCGGATCGGCTCGTCGCCGACGACGCTGATCAGGACGATCGGCACGTCCCGGCGCGCCATCGGGCGCCGGAAGCGGCGAGCGAACTCCAGCCCGTCCATTTCCGGCATGCGGTAGTCCAGCAGGAGCAGGTCGGCCGGATTGGCGTCGGACCAGCGCAGGGCGTCGACGGGGCTGCCGAAATCCGAAACCCGGATGCCGGGGCCGATCGCCTCCACCACGTGCCGGAGCATCGTACGAGCCGACGGCTGGTCATCCACTATCAGTACATTCACTCGAGCTCTCCGCGACCTCTAGCGATTCCAGGCCGTCGGACGCCAACCCCCGATGGACGTCGTTGATCACGCTGCTGGCGGAGCCCGGCCCGACGCCGCATAGCATAAGCGGGCCGAGGCTAACATAGCTCGGCCCGTGCAAGAAATTCACATGCCGTACTTTCACGTACGCCGGCACGCAGCCCGGTTCCCGGGGAGAACGCGCAGGCGACGACTCGATGGGCGATCCCGCGCCGACCGGACGGGCCGGACAGCCGGGATTCGCAGCAACACCGGGCGCGCGGCACCGACGGCGCGCCGCCGGAGCCGGCCCCGGGACCGCCGGGGCCTGTCGCAACATCGGTACGGGACGGCTCACCGCCGTACCTAGGCCTCCGGCCGCATGTACGGGAACAGCAGCACGTCGCGAATCGAGGCCGAGTCGGTGAACAGCATCACCAGGCGGTCGATGCCGACGCCGAGCCCACCCGTCGGCGGCAGGCCGTACTCGAGCGCGCGGATGTAGTCGGCATCGAAATGCATGGCCTCGTCGTCACCGGCGTCCTTGGCCTGGACCTGCGCCATGAAGCGCGCCGCCTGGTCTTCCGGGTCGTTCAGCTCGGAGAAGCCGTTGGCCAGCTCCTTGGCGTTGACGAACAGCTCGAAACGGTCGGTGATGCCCGGATCGGCGTCGCTCTGGCGTGCCAGCGGCGAGACCTCGGTCGGGTAGGCGGTGATGAAGGTCGGCTGGATCAGCGTGTGCTCGACGGTCTTCTCGAAGATCTCCAGCAGCAGGCGCCCCCAGCCGAAATCCGGCTTCACCGGGATGCCGAGCCGGCGGGAGTGGCCGGCCAGGGCCTCGCGGTCCCGCAGGTCCTCCGCGGCGATGCCGGGGTTGAGCTCGCGGACCGCATCCTCCATGCGCCAGCGCCGGAACGGTGCACCGACGTCGATCGTGCGCCCCTCCCAGGCCAGTTCGGTCCGGCCGAGCACCGCGCGTGCACCCTCCCGGATCAGGTCCTCGGTGAGGTCCATGACGTCGAGGTAGGTGGCGTAGGCCTGGTACAGCTCGAGCATCGTGAACTCGGGGTTGTGCCGGGTCGAGACGCCCTCGTTGCGGAAATTGCGGTTGATCTCGTAGACGCGGTCGAAACCGCCGACGACCAGGCGCTTGAGGTACAGCTCCGGCGCCACGCGCAGGTACATGTCCAGGTCGAGCGCATTGTGGTGCGTCACGAACGGCCGCGCGGTCGCCCCGCCCGGGATCGCGTGCATCATCGGCGTCTCCACCTCGACGAAGCAGCGCGCGGGCGCCTCCAGGTAGTCGCGGATGAAGCGGATCAGGCGCGCCCGGACGCGGAACACCTCGCGCGCCTCCGGCGTGACGATGAGGTCGACGTAGCGCTGGCGGTAGCGCTGCTCGATGTCGGCCAGGCCGTGCCACTTGTCCGGCAGCGGTCGCAGCGACTTGGTCAGCAGCCGGAGCTCGTCGACCTTGACCGACAGCTCGCCGGTCTTGGTCCGCATGAGGACGCCGGCGGCGCCCACGATGTCGCCGGCATCCCAGCCCTTGAACGCCTCGTACGCGTCCTCGCCGAGGGTGCCCTGATGGATGAACAGCTGGATGCGGCCGCTGCCGTCCTGCAGCTGCACGAAACTGACCTTGCCCTGGATGCGGCGCAGGATGATGCGGCCGGCGACACGCACGCGCCGTGCCGCCGTATCGAGCGCCTCGGCGGTCCATGCCGTACCGTCGGCGTACTCGGACTGCAGGTCGCCGGCTGCGTCGCCGACGTGGAAATCGTTCGGGAAGGCCGGCCCTCGCTCGCGCAGCGCGCGCAGCTTCTCGCGGCGCTCGGCGACCAGCCGGTTCTCGGAAACATCCGGAGCGCCGGCCGGCTCGCCTGCGCCACCGTCCGCCTGCACGGGCGGCTTCTCATTGCTGTTGTTCATCGCTTCCCCGCCAAAAAGAACTCACGCACCTCAGGCATCGAGGCGCTTCGCGCCCGCCTCGAGGCCGGACTTGAGACTGCCCTCGATGAATTCGTCGAGGTCGCCGTCGAGCACCTTCTGCGTGTCGCTGCGCTCGATTCCGGTCCGCAGATCCTTGATGCGCGACTGGTCGAGCACGTAGTTGCGGATCTGGCTGCCCCAGCCGATGTCGGACTTGGTCGCTTCCAGCGCATCCTTCTCGGCGTTGCGTTTCTGAATCTCGATCTCGTACAGCTTGGCCTTCAGCATCTTCATCGCGCGGTCGCGGTTGGCATGCTGGGACCGCTCGGTCTGGCAGGCGACGACCACGCCGCTGGGCACGTGGGTGATGCGCACCGCCGACTCGGTCTTGTTGACGTGCTGGCCGCCGGCACCGGACGAGCGGTAGACGTCGGTCTTGAGGTCGGCCGGGTTGATCTCGATGTCGATGTCGTCGTCCACCTCGGGGGAGACGAACACCGACGTGAACGAGGTGTGCCGGCGATTGTCAGAATCGAACGGAGATTTGCGGACCAGGCGGTGGACGCCGATCTCGGTCTTCAGCCAGCCGTAGGCGTACTCACCCTCGACCCGGAAGGTCGCGCTCTTGATGCCGGCGACCTCGCCGGCCGAGACTTCCAGCAGCTCGGTCTTCCAGCCGCGGCTCTCCGCCCAGCGCAGGTACATGCGCAGCAGCATCTCGGCCCAGTCCTGGGCTTCGGTACCGCCGGCGCCGGCCTGGATGTCGACGAAGGCGTTGGTCGCGTCCATCTTCCCGGAGAACATCCGCTGGAATTCCAGCCGGTCGACCCGCGCAGCGCAGCGTTCGACGTCCTCGAGCACCGCGCGCGCGGTTTCCTCGTCGTTCTCCGCGGCAGCCAGCTCCAGCAGCTCCGCGGCGCCGGTCAGGCTCTCGTCGATCGTGCGGATGCCGTTGACGGTCTTGTCGAGCAGCGAGCGCTCGCGGCCGAGGGCCTGGGCGCGCTCCGGATCGTTCCAGACGTCCGCGCTTTCGAGTTCGCGGCTGACTTCTTCCAGGCGTTCGCGCTTGACGTCGTAGTCAAAGATACCCCCGTAGCGAGACCAGCCGGTCCTGGAGGTCGGCGATGTGCTGGCGGATGGGATTGAGTTCGATCATGGGAGCGCTGAAAACGATGGCGAAAGACCCGCTAGCATAGCAGAGCGGCCCGGCCTCACGCGGGGTCCCGGACCGGTGGCGGGCGTGCATTGGCCGACGGCCGGCATGCAACGTGCAAGGCCTGCCCGACCGGCGGCCCGGGCCACCGGGTCCACCGCCCGGTGGCAGGTTTTCGAGGTTGCCGAACAAAAAGATCGACATGCTGCGATACGCCCGTCCGTCACTGCCGCTCGCCCTGCTCGCACTGCTGGTGCCGGCCCTGGCGTCGCCGGTTGCCGCCGCCCCGGAATCCGGGACCGTCGACGCGGCGATCGACCGCTGCCTGGAACTCCGTCGCAGCGCGCCGCAGGCGGCGGTGGACCTGGCCGACTCGATACTGGCCAGCGATGCGCTGCCGGTCGAAGCGCGCATCAAGACCCTCACCTGCCTGGGCGGCGCCGCCGGCATCAGCGGCGACGGCAGTCGCGCGGCCGAAGTCGCGACGCAGATCCAGACCCTCGTCGACGACCATCCCGACCTCCCGGCGCCGTTCGTGCTGCGCGCGCTGTCCCATGCCGGGGCGATCTTCCACAGCGCGGGGCGTACCTACCAGGCCGAAACCCTCTACGCACGCGTCAGCGACATCGCCCGCCGGACCGGGGGCGAGGACGCGATCGTCACCCAGATCGTGATGCTGACCAACATCGGGCTGATCCATGCCGACTACCTCGACTCGCCGGAAGTGGCCGAGGAGAACTATCGCCAGGCGCTGGCACTGACCGAAGGGCTCGGGCGCAGGGACGCCACCTTGCTGTACAACCTCGCCGTCAACCGGGTGAGGATGGGACGCGACGCCGAAGCGCTCGATGCGCTCGAACGCGCCGAGCGCTCGGCCGACGAGACCGGCAACGTGCTGGTCCGGGCCCGCGTGCGCTCCGCCCGGGCGGGCCTGCTCGCTGCTGCCGGCGACACCCAGCGCGCGCGCGCGCTGCTGCAGGAATCGATCGCCGTACAGAAAGAACTGCCCGACCCCGCCGGCGAGGCGGCCAGCCTGTCGGTGCTGTCGACGGTGCAGCGACTGGCCGGCGAGAAGCTGCTCGCCCTGCGCACCGCCGAGGAAGCCTTGCAGCGCGTCGAACGCACCTCGTTCCAGAAGGAGCAGGTCCAGGCCCTGGAAGCGAAGGTCGCCGCCGAGGCCGCCCTGGGCCGCACCGAGGCGGTCGTCGCGACGACACGCCGGCTGCATGCGCTGCAGATGACGGCGCTGAAGGAGCAGCGGCTGGAGATACTGGCCGACCTGCAGGCACGCCTGCAGGATGCGGCGGCCGGCCGTGAGCTGGAACGCCTGCGCCACCAGAGCGAGGTCCAGTCGCTCAGCCTCGACAAGACCCGGCTGGCGCGCAACTTCACCGTGGCGCTCCTGGGCCTGCTCGCGCTGGCGGCCATCGCCTTCGGGCTGATGCAGTACCGACGCCACCGGCTGCTGCGCGAACTGAGCGCCATCGATCCGCTCACCGGCCTGCCGAACCGCCGCACCGCGACCGGGCAGCTCAATGCGCTGGCGGCACCGGCGGCGCGCGGCCCGGTCGACACGCGCCACGTGCTGTTCCTGATCGACATCGACCATTTCAAGAAGATCAACGACAACTACGGCCACCATGCCGGCGACGGCGTGCTGATCGACCTGTCCAACCGGCTCAAGGCCGCCTGCCGCCCGAGCGACATCGTCGCGCGCTGGGGTGGCGAGGAATTCCTGGTGGCCTGTGCCGATCTCGGCTGCGACCAGGCGGCTGCCGTCGCCGAGCGCCTGCGCCTGGCCCTGGCCGGTGACGTCGAGCTGGTATCGGGCCAGTCGCGGATGTTGACGGTTTCGGTCGGCTTTGCGCCGTTTCCGTTCTTTTCCGGCGTCCGCGGCGGGGAGGCGGCCGGCTGGGCCTATGCGATCCGGCTGGCCGACCGGGCCCTGTACGCCGCCAAGATCCGCCGCAACGCCTGGGCCGGATTCTGGGGGGCCCACGACCCCGGTCAGGTCACGGCCGAAGACGTGCTGGACGCGCCCGGGGCGGCGGTGCTGGCCGGGACCATCACCGGCCTGGCCGGCCCCTGAGGCCACGGCATTGCGCGACCGTTTGCCGCGGCGTCAGGCGCCCCGGTCGTCGAGCCTCGAATCGTCCGTCACCGCGGCATCGGACCTGCCCCCGGCAGCCGGCAACGGCATCACACGGACTGGCGGTGCTCCACGATCAGCTGCACGGCCCCTTTCCCGCGGTAGTCGTCCGGCACCAGCCGATAGGCGAGCCGGAGGCGCGCGGGCGGCGGCTCGCCGCTCCAGCCGTGGAACTGGATCGCATTGAGAGGGTCCTCGCGTCCCGGCAGCCGCAGGCTCAGCCCCAGATGCCGCTCGGCGACGACGCGCCAGCTGGCCACCGCGAACTCGCCGTCGAACAGCGGCTCGGCGAAGCCCTGCCCCCAAGGCCCTGCGTAGCGCAACTGGCCGGCCAGCTCGCCGGTGAAGTCTCCGGGCGCCAGTTCCCCGTCGCTGAGCAGGACCGGCTCGAACAGCTCCGGTGCCGCGCGCTCGCGGATGACGGCATCGAAGGCGGCGGCGAAGCGCGGCACGGCGGCACGCTGCAGGGTGAGTCCGGCGGCCATCGCGTGGCCACCGAAACGCCCGATCAGGCCCGGATGGCGCGCGTCGACCTCCGCCAGCACATCGCGCACGTGCACGCCGCGAATCGAACGGGCCGAACCGCGCACCTCCTCGCCGCCGTCCAGCACCGGCGCGCAGGCGACGACCGGCCGGTTCAGGCGGTCCTTGAGCTTGGAGGCGACCAGGCCCACCACGCCCGCATGCCAGTCGTCCTCGAACAAGGTCAGCCCCAGCGGCAGTCCTTCGGGCCCGCGCTCGGCGGTCCAGCGCTCGACGAAGGCCTCGCCCTGCTCGAGCATGTTGGCCTGCAGCTCGCGACGCTCGGCGTTGATCGCGGCGAGGCGTTCGGCCATCGAACGCGCCGCACCGGAATCGTCGGTCAGCAGGCATTCGATCCCGAGCGCCATGTCCTCCAGCCGCCCGGCGGCGTTGACGCGCGGCGCGACCGCGAAGCCGAGGTCGGCGGGTGCGGTGGTGGCCGCTTCACGGCCGGCCGATTCCAGCAGCGCCAGGATGCCGGCGCAGGCGCGGCGCGCGCGGATCCGCCGCAGTCCGGCATCGACCAGCAGGCGGTTGTTGTAGTCGAGCGGCACCAGGTCGGCCACCGTTCCCAGCGCCACCAGATCGAGCAGGCAGGCCAGGTCGGGCTCCGCCCGCCCGGTGCGCTCGAACCAGCCGGCGGCGCGCAGGTGGCCGCGCAGGGCGACCAGCAGGTAGAACATCACGCCGACGCCCGCCAGCGCCTTGCTCGGAAAGCCGTCGCCGGGGGCATTGGGATTGACGATCGCGTCGGCGACCGGCAGCTCCGGGCCCGGCAGGTGATGATCGGTGACCAGCACGCGCATGCCGCGCGCCTTCGCCGCCGCGACGCCCGCCAGGCAGGCGATGCCGCTGTCGACGGTCACGACCAGGTCCGGCATCGGCTCGGCCAATGTGTCGACCAGCGCCGGCGTCAGGCCGTAGCCGTGGACGAAGCGGTTCGGGACGCGGTAGTCCACGCGACCGGCACCGAGCAGGCGCAGTCCGCGGATCGCGACGGCGGTGCCGGTCGCCCCGTCGCAATCGAAGTCGCCGACCACGCAGATGTGCCGGTCCTGGGCCATCGCCTCGGCCAGCAAGCGGCACGCCGTCTCGATGCCGCCCAAGGCCTGCGGCGACGCCATCGCGCCCAGCCGATAGCGGACCTGTTCCGGATCGTCGATGCCGCGCGCGGCGTAGACGCGCTCCAGTACCGGATGCACGCCGGCCGCCGAGCCCCAGGAGGCCGCGCCAGCCGGCCGGCGGCGGATCGTGAGCGGGCTCACCGCTGCAGCGGGCGCACGCGGCGCCACAGGCGCCATCGGTGGCCCGGCCGGACCACGGCGCGCTCGCCGGAGAGGAAGGCCAGCTCGATCGCGGACAGGCCTCGCCGGCGCAGGCGGGCATCGAGCGGCATCAACCATTCGCGCTCGAGTACCGCCGCCCGGGCCGTACGCAGGTCGATGCCGATGTCCGGTGTACCGGCCGATTCGCAGAGCCGCGCCATCTGCCCGCGGTCCAGCGGCGCAGGCGTGGCATCGGCCAGTGCGGCGAGCGATGCCAGCGCCGGATCGGGCGTGAGCACGTGGCCGCAGGCACTGCGGGCCCACGCCGGCAGTGCTCCTGCGCCCCAGAACCAGAGACTGTTGACCGCGACCGCGCCGCGCGCCGCACGCGCGGCATTGACCGGATGGTTGTGCAGGATCACCTGGGCCTCGTTGAGCAGCAGGCGCCAGCGCTTGCCGGCCGGACCGGGCGGCAGGTGCAGCTTGAGGTCGTCGCCGAGGATCTCGTCCGGCGCCGGGCAATCGGGAAGCTCGGCCGCGGAGGCCGCCTGCAGGTACCAGCGCGATGGCGACGGCGCGTCGATCGGGACACCGCTGTCGCCGAACACGGGCTTCAGCGCGTGCAACAACGCTTCGGTTTCGTCCGCGGTGAGGCCCAGGTCACCGCAGGCCAGCATGCGGACCGTGGTCAGGTCCGGCCGCACGTGCGCCGGGTCGGCGCGCAGCCAGGCGCCCTGCCCGGCATCGTCGGCGTCCAGCCGGCGCGTCAGCGCCGCTACCGGCATCCGGGTGCCCGGCCACTGCACGAGGGTCCGCAGCGCCGGAAGCGTGCCGGCCTCGGCGGGCGGGAGCCTGTCTGCGCGCGCCAGCCAGCGCGCGAGTACGCCAGCGGCGACCTCGGGCGAGGCCGCGCAGTGGCGCAGCTCGGGAAGCAGCAGCCTGACCGTGGGCATGCGGCGGCGCCGGGACGGTCAGTCGCCGTAGTCGACCGATACGATCTCGTACCGCCGGGTGCCGTTCGGCGCCTGGAACTCGAAGCTCTCGCCGGCGCTCTTGCCGATCAACGCACGCGCGAACGGCGAGCTGACCGAGAGCATCCGCTGCTTGATGTCCGCCTCGAGGTCGCCGACGATCTGGTAGCTGATCTCCTCGCCGCTGTCCTCGTCGGCGAGGCCGACGGTGGCGCCGAACACGATCCGCGGCCCCTTGAGGCGCGACAGGTCGATGATCTCGGCGGTCGACAAGGCCGCTTCCAGCTCCTGGATGCGCCCCTCGACGAAGCCCTGCTGCTCACGCGCGGCGTGATACTCGGCATTCTCCTTGAGATCGCCGTGCGCACGTGCCTCGGCGATCGCCTGGATGATCGCCGGCCGCTCGACCGACTTGAGGCGCTCGAGCTCCGCACGCAGGCGTTCGGCGCCCTTGGAGGTCATCGGTGCCCGCTTCATCATGCCAGTTCCTTATGCAGTTCCTGCAGACTGTGTACCGCACGGCTGTCGCGGAAGTCCAGCGAATGCAGCAGTGCCTTGGCCCCGCTCAGCGTCGTCGAATAGGTGACGCGCTGCTGCAGCGCCTCGCGCCGGATCGAGAACGAATCGGAGATGGCCTGCTTGCCCTCGGTCGTGTTGACGATGAAGACGATCTCGGCGTTCTTAATCAGGTCGACGATGTGCGGCCGGCCTTCGATCACCTTGTTGATGCGCTCGCAGGCCAGGCCGTGCGACGCCAGGTAGGCATGCGTGCCGCCGGTGGCCACCAGCGTGAAGCCGCGCCGCAGGAGATCGCTCGCGATCGGCAGCAGGCGCTCCTTGTCGGCGTCGCGCACCGACAGGAACGCCTTGCCGGGCCGGGGCGCCTGGATGTTCGCCGCCTCGTGCGCACGCGCGAAGGCCGCGCCGAAGTTGCGGCCCACGCCCATGACCTCGCCGGTGGAGCGCATCTCGGGCCCGAGGATCGGATCGACGTTCTGGAACTTCAGGAACGGGAAGATCGCTTCCTTGACCGAATAGTAGTCGGGGACGATCTCCTCGGTCGCGCCCTGAGCAGCCAGCGACCGGCCGACCATGCAGCGCGCGGCGATCTTGGCCAGCGGCACGCCGGTCGCCTTGGACACGAACGGCACGGTGCGCGAAGCACGCGGATTGACCTCGAGCACGTAGACCGTGTCGCCCTGCACCGCGAACTGCGTGTTCATCAGGCCGACGACCTTCAGCTCGCGCGCCATGCGCGTGACCTGGTTGCGCAGCTGGTCCTGCAGTTCGGGACTCAGCGAATACGGCGGCAGCGAGCAGGACGAATCGCCCGAATGCACGCCGGCCTCCTCGATGTGCTCCATGATGCCGCCGATCAGCACGTTGCCCTCGGCGTCGGCGATGATGTCGACGTCGACTTCACCGGCGTGGTCGAGAAAGCGGTCGAGCAGGACCGGCGAATCGTTGGACACGCGCACTGCATCGCGGATGTAGCGCGAGAGGTCGGCGTCGTCGTGGACGATCTCCATGGCGCGCCCGCCGAGCACGTAGCTGGGACGGACCACCAGCGGATAGCCGATCTCGCGCGCCAGCACCAGGGCTTCCTCGGCGTTGCGTGCGGTGCGGTTCGGCGGCTGCAGCAGGCCGAGCTTGTCGATCATCTTCTGGAAGCGCTCGCGGTCCTCGGCGGCGTCGATCGAGTCGGGCGAGGTGCCGATCACCGGCGCGCCGTTCGCCTCCAGGGCCCGCGCGAGCTTCAGCGGCGTCTGGCCGCCGTACTGCACGATCACGCCCTTGGGCTTTTCCCTGTCGATGATCTCCAGCACGTCCTCGAGCGTCAGCGGCTCGAAGTAGAGGCGGTCGGAGGTGTCGTAGTCGGTCGAGACGGTCTCCGGGTTGCAGTTGACCATGATCGTCTCGTAGCCGTCCTCACGCAGCGCGAGTGCGGCATGGACGCAGCAGTAGTCGAACTCGATACCCTGGCCGATGCGGTTGGGACCGCCGCCGAGCACGACGATCTTCTCGCGGGTGCTCGGCTCGGCCTCGCATTCCTCTTCGTAGGTCGAGTAGAGGTAGGCGGTGGTCGTCGCGAACTCGGCCGCGCACGAATCGACGCGCTTGTAGACCGGACGCACGTTGAACGCACGCCGCAGGTGCCTGACCGCGTTCTCGTCGGTGCCCAGCAGCTCGGCCAGGCGCGCGTCGGAAAAGCCCTTGCGCTTGAGCGCGAACATCCGCCGCGCGTCGATCGCGGCCAGGCCGCCGGCCTTGACCACGGCCTCGGTCGCGACCAGGTCCTCGATCTGCACGAGGAACCACGGATCGATGCGGGTCAGCGCGAAGACGTCCGCCAGCGACAATCCGGCCCGGAACGCATCGGCGACGTAGAACACCCGATCGGGACCGGGCTCCTTCAACTCGCGCTTGAGGCGGACCAGCTCGTCGGCATTGGCCGGATCCAGGCCGCTCGGGTTCAATCCGTTCTTGCCGGTCTCCAGCCCGCGCAGCGCCTTCTGCAGCGACTCCTGGAACGTGCGCCCGATCGCCATCACCTCGCCGACCGACTTCATCTGCGTGGTCAGGCGTGCGTCGGCGCCCGGAAACTTCTCGAACGCGAAGCGCGGAATCTTGGTGACGACGTAGTCGATCGTCGGCTCGAACGACGCCGGCGTCAGGCCGCCGGTGATGTCGTTGCGCAGCTCGTCGAGCGTGTAGCCGACCGCCAGCTTGGCCGCGATCTTGGCGATCGGGAAGCCGGTGGCCTTGGAGGCCAGCGCCGAGGAGCGCGAGACGCGCGGATTCATCTCGATGACGACGACGCGGCCGTTCTCCGCGTTGACGCCGAACTGCACGTTGGAGCCGCCGGTATCCACGCCGATCTTGCGCAGCACCGCGATCGATGCGTCGCGCAGGCGCTGGTACTCCTTGTCGGTCAGCGTCTGTGCCGGCGCGACGGTGATCGAGTCACCGGTGTGCACGCCCATCGGGTCGAGGTTCTCGATCGAGCAGACGATGATGCAGTTGTCCGCCTTGTCGCGGACCACCTCCATCTCGAACTCCTTCCAGCCGAGCACCGACTCCTCGATCAGCACCTCGTGCACGGGCGACAGGTCCAGCCCGCGCTTGACGATCTCCTCGAATTCCTCGCGGTTGTAGGCGATGCCGCCGCCGGACCCGCCGAGCGTGAAGCTCGGGCGGATGATCGTCGGGTAGCCGACCTTGGCCTGCGCCTCGAGCGCCTGCTCGAACGTGCGGGCCACTTCCGCCTTGGGACATTCCAGCCCGATCTCAGCCATCGCCACGCGGAACAGCTCGCGGTCCTCGGCCATGCGGATCGCCTCGCGCGACGCACCGATCAGCTCGACGCCGTAGCGGTCGAGCACGCCGCGATCGGCCAGGTCCAGGGCGCAGTTCAACGCGGTCTGGCCGCCCATCGTCGGGAGCAGCACGTCGGGCTTCTCCTTGGCGATGATGGCCTCGACCGTGGAGGCATTGATCGGCTCGATGTAGACCGCATCGGCCGTCTCCGGGTCGGTCATGATCGTGGCCGGATTGGAATTGACGAGGACGACGCGATAGCCCTCGCTCTTGAGCGCCTTGCAGGCCTGGGCGCCGGAGTAGTCGAACTCGCAGGCCTGGCCGATGACGATCGGCCCGGCGCCGATGACGAGGATGGAGCGGATATCAGTTCTTTTGGGCACCGGCGTCGCCTGCAGCAGAGGTTTCCAGGGAAGCGGCGGCACCGGCGAGGCTGATCCTGCGGATGCCTTCGCGCGGCACGGTCAGCTCGACGCCGCCGTCGAGTTCGATGGTCAGCACGACCGAGGTGTACTTGCGCAGGATCCCGCTGCGCGTGGTGTTGAACGTCGTCTCGATCACCACCCGCTCGCCGACCCGGTCCTCCAGCGCGGTGTACTCGACCGCCTGCAGCGCCGGTGTCGTCTTCGCCGGCGGTGCCGCGTGCAGCACCGGCGCGAATACGGACAATGCGATCACGGCCATCAGGGAGGCCGCCCCCCGCAGTGCGATAGTCATCATGATGCTCTACGCCGCGAGCGCCGCGTGCGCCTCCATCTGGTGGATGAAACGATCGAACAGGCCGCCGACATCGTGCGGACCGGGGCTGGCTTCCGGATGCCCCTGGAAACCGAATGCCGGCGCGTCGGAAAAGGCCAGGCCTTGCAGCGAACCGTCGAAAAGCGAGCGGTGGGTCGCCTTCACGTTCGGCGGCAGGCTGGCTTCGTCCACGGCGAAGCCGTGGTTCTGGCTGGAAATCATGACCTGCCCGCTGTCGAGATCGATCACCGGATGGTTCGCGCCGTGGTGGCCGAACTTCATCTTGACGGTGGCCGCCCCGGCCGCCAGGCCGAGCAACTGGTGGCCCAGGCAGATGCCGAACAGCGGAATCCCGGTGCGCAGCAGGTCGCGGACCGCGGCGATCGCGTAGGTGCAGGCCGCCGGATCACCGGGACCGTTGGACAGGAAGACGCCCTGGGGCTTGAGCGCCAGCACGTCCGGGGCCGGCGCGGTGGCAGGCACGAGGACGACCTCGCAGCCGCGATCGACCAGCATGCGCAGGATGTTGCGCTTGGCGCCGAAGTCGTAGGCCACCACGCGCCAGCGTGCCGGCGGACGCCGGAACTCGACCTGGTCCAGGTCGAAGCTGCCTTCGTCCCAGGTCCGGGTGCTGCTGACGCTGACCTCGCGTGCCAGGTCGGCACCATCCAGGCCGCCGAACGCCTGGGCGGCGGCGATGGCCGCCTGCGGGTCGGCCTCCGCACCGGTCATGATGCAGCCGTTCTGGGCGCCCTTGTCGCGCAGGATGCGCGTCAGCCGCCGGGTGTCGATGTCGGCGATCGCCACGATGCCGTTGCGGGCCAGGTAGTCGGAGAGGTTCTCCTCCGACCGCCAGTTGCTCGCCATCAGCGGAAGATCGCGGATCACCAGGCCGGCTGCGTGGGCGCGGTCCGATTCGGCATCGACCGCGTTGCAGCCGGTGTTGCCGATGTGCGGATAGGTCAGCGTGACGATCTGGCGGGCATAGGACGGGTCGGTCAGGATTTCCTGATAGCCGGTCATCGCCGTATTGAACACGACCTCGCCGACGGTTTCGCCGGCAGCGCCGACCGAGAGCCCGCGGAAGAGGCTGCCGTCGGCTAGCGCGAGGATGGCAGGGATAGTCATGCGTTCGCCTGTCGAGAAAATGTACAAGGTGTCTGCACCCTGAAAAAGCATCAGGTGCGGCATCGTCCCCGGGCTGGTGCCAACCAGTCCGTGGGCGGACAAGAAAAGGGGATCGAGGCGAACGACAATTCTAGGGTCGAGCCGGGCCGCTGTCCATCGAAGCCACCGCGCCGTGAAGCTACAATGGCGCCATGGTCACCACGATCGATTCCCCGGCAGCTGCCCACCTGCTCGATCCGGCCCGGCTCGACCGGCCCGACGTGGTCGTACGCCAGGAACCCTTCGCATTCCTGATCGCCGGCGCGCAATTGCCGGCCGGCGCCGCCGACGCGCTGGAGCGGGATTTTCCGCGGTATGGCTCGGCCGGCTTCTTCCCCTGGGAGCCGGACGAATGCGGGCCGGCGATCAACCAGCTGATCGGCGAACTGACGGCACCGGCGTTCGCCGACCACGTCGGTGCCCGGCTCGGCATCGCGGACCTCGGCACGCGCCCCAGCCTCGTGACGATCTGCCGCTACCTCAATCGCCGGCACGGGACCATCCACACCGACAGCCGGTCGAAGATCGCCACCGCCCTGCTCTACCTCAACCCGGACTGGCCCGACACCAGCGAGGGCTGCCTGCGCTTCCTGAACGGCATCGACGACATCGACGACCTGGTTCTGCCGGAGGTGCGTCCCGTCTACGGCAATTTCGTCGTGTTCCGGCGTGCCGACAACTCGTTCCATGGCCACCTGCCGCACGAGGGAGAACGCCGCGTCATCCAGGTCGCCTGGCTGACCAGCGAGAAGGAAAAGACACGCAAGACCCAGCGGGGCCGCTTCTCGCGCCTGCTGAAGCGGCTGCTGGGCAAGCTGGATCGCCGATTCGGCGCTGAACGCGATCGAAATGCCGCCCATCCACGCTGAATCCGTCGAATCGTTGGCATATTTTCCGCTGTTAGACTTTCGTAAAATGCGGTATCCTGCGCGAGACTGGAACACCGTTCTTTGACCGGTCGATTCGCGCATCGCGGGGAACTCGTACCGGGCGCGCGGGTCTGATCGATTTCTTCGCATCCGCCCCCACATCCGATCGATGAACCTGCGCTCCGCCAGCCTGCTCGTTGCCCTGTCGCTCCCTTCGCTGGGAATCGCGCAGTCGGCCGACGTGCCGGCGAGCATGCCGCCGGCCGGCGAGCTGATCGTGGATTCGCGGCTGGTGCCGGACCTTCCGTCGGTGCTGATGACGCCGGACACCCAGGTCGTACCGGTCTGGTCCGGGCCTGACGGCCGGCTGCTCGCACTGGTCAACCTGTCGCCGACCGCTGCCTCCACCCCGAGCTGGTCGTCCCCGGCCGCTTCGGGCATCGCGGCGGACTGGCGGATCATCGATGTTTCCAACCTGTTCTCGGGTGGCGCGCGCTGGCAGGGAAACCAGGGCTTTCACATCGACGCCCTGCTGAGCCAGCAGTCCTGGAGCCAGAGCCCCTGCGTCAGCAGCGGTACGGACTGCCTGCTTTCCGCGGAAACCACGTCGCCGTCCGCCGGCTGGACGCAGGGCGTGCTCGGCCTCGGCTGGACCTCCGACGGCGGCGGGCTGGACCTGTCCTACGGGCTTTCGTGGCTGCGTTCGAGCGAGTCCCCCGCGCTCTGGAATGCCAATCAGCCGTTCACGTACGGATCCGGCCTGTCGGCACTGCTTCGTGCCGAATCGGGCCCCTACCAGCTCGATTCGATGAACGGCCTGGTCGCCAATGCCCGCGTCCAGATCGGCCAGGGCGCCTTGCTGGACCTCGGCGCGAGCCTCGGCCGCAGCCGGCTCGTGCCGTTCGGCGGCGCGCCGTCCAATCTCAGCCTGCCCGGTCTCGACCTGCAGGAGACCAGCCTGTCCCTGGCCATCAGCAGCGGCAACCTGCGCGGGAGCATCATCGGCCGGACCGCGGTATCGCCCGATCCGCTGTTGACCGGCAAGCGCTGGACGACGTTCGACATCGGCCTGTCGTGGCGCACGCCGTGGCAAGGCGAGCTGATCCTGGGCACCCAGAGCCAGCTGACACCGGTCATCGATCCGAACGGACGCGATCCGGACGCGGCCCAGAACCGCGTCCCCTACGTGCAGTACCGCCAGGACCTTTGATCCGGCGGTGCAGTACCTGGCCGCGGTCGGCTGATCCGCGGCACACCGTCTGGCATCCCGCATTGCTGACCTGCGTCCCGGGCGAGTCGCCGCCCCGGCCCCACCGGTGGGATTGCCACAATTCGCGCAGTCGGTGAGCATAACGCTCTTTTCACGACCGCCGTTGCAATGCCGCCGACGTCCGACCCCATCCAGATACGCCTGGAGCAACTGCTTCGCGACTACGGTGCCCGCGTCCGTCGGCTCCTCCAGTCGCATGGCCTCGACCAGCGCGGCATCGATCCGGCCGACGTCGAACAGGAAGTCCGCATCCGTCTCTGGCGTGCCATCGAGCGTGACCGGTCCGCGGCCTTTCATGCGTCTTACATCCAGAGAGTCGTGGCGAGTGCTGTCGTCGACGCCCTGAGGCGGGCCGAGGTCCGAGCGGCCGAGCCGCTACCGGACGAAGACAGCGAAGCCAGCCCGCTGCCGGATGCCGCAGCGGGTCCTGACCGTCAGGCCAGCGACAGTGAACGCATGGACGGATTGGCGCGATGCCTGGCGGAGATTCCCGAACGCCGGCGCCTGCCGATCACATTGCACCTGCAAGGCTTTTCGTTGCAGGAAATCGCCGATGCGGTCGGAGTCTCGGCCGAAGCGGCACGGAAACTGGTTTCGCGCGGCATGGACGAACTCAAGACCCGCCTGCGCGATTGTGGACATGGTGAATTCGATGAATGACAACCGCCTGTCAGTCCTCTACCGCGAACTGACCGCCCGTACCGCGGGCCCGGCCAGCCTCGATGCCGATACGCTGGCCGCTGCCGCCACCGGCACCCTGCCTGCCGATCGGCGCGAGGCCGTCGCGAGCCGCCTGGCCGTCTCGCCGAGCGAGGCGGAGCTGGTACGCATGCTGGCCGTGCTCGAAGACGACTCCGAAGCCCTGGCCTGCGATCTCGCACGGCTGGCGCGCACGCACGGTCGCCGCCAGGGACGCCGCGAGCGCCACCAGGCCGCTCCGGCCCGGCCGTTGGCCGCCCCGCTGCGCTGGGCCGGCATGGCCGCCTGCCTGATGGCGGTGTTCGGCCTGTGGTCCGCGCAGCACATGGGACCGGGCGTCGGTTCCGGCACGTCCGCGCAGGCCGGGTACAAGGCCGACCGGATCTTCACGACCAAGGACAGCATCTTCGCCTGGTCCAACGGCGAAGGCGTCGCGCAGACCGAGCGCTCGGACCAGCTCTTCAATTCCGCCTTCAACGGCAGCTGACCCGGTCAGGGGCGAGCCGCCCCGAGACATGCACGTACTCGCAGGCCCCGGCGTCATCGCCGGGGCCTGCGTCGTTTTCAGGCCTGTGACGCGCCCAGAATGAGGCGATTGACGCGCTGGACGAAGGCCGCCGGATCGGCCAGCGTCGCACCGCCGGCCAGCTGTGCCTGATCGAGCAGCACCTGCGCCAGATCGGCGGCTCGCACCGGATCCGCTTCGTTCTCGAAACGCTGCAGCAGCGCGTGTGCGGGATTGATCTCGAGCACCGGCTGGCTCGCCGGCAGCTCGTGGCCGGCCTCGCGCAGCAAGCGCTGCATGTGCAGCGCCATGTCGTGCTCGTCGAGCACCAGGCAGGCCGGCGAATCGGTCAGGCGATGACTGACGCGCACGGCGTGGACCTGCTCGCCCAGCAGCTGCCGCAGCCGCTCGACCAGACCGGCCGATTGCTCCTCGAGCTGCTTGCGCTCCTCGGCATCGGCACCGCCGGCCTGGCCGAACTCGCCCTTGGCGACATGGCGCAGCTTCTTGCCGCCGAATTCCGGCAGGTAGCCGACCATCCATTCGTCGATCCGCTCGAACATCAGCAGCACTTCGACGCCACGGGCCTTGAGCGCCTCGATCTGGGGGCTGCCCTTGGCCGCCGCATAGGAATCGGCCGTCACGTACCAGATGACGTCCTGGTCCGCCTGCATGCGTCCCACGTAGTCCTCGAGCGATACGCTCTTGTCCGCTCCCTCGCTCCGGGTCGAGGCGAAGCGCAGCAGCTTGGCGATGCGGTCGCGGCTGGCCGCGTCCTCGACGATGCCTTCCTTGAGCACGTTGCCGAACTCGCGCGTGAACTGCGCGAACTTCGCCGGCTCGTCCTTGGCCAGCTTCTCGATCAGATCGAGCACCCGCTTGACGCAGGCGGCCCGTATCTGCGACACGAGGCGGTTGTCCTGCAACAGCTCACGACTGACGTTGAGCGGCAGGTCGTCCGAGTCGATCACGCCGCGGACGAAACGCAGCCAGCCCGGCAACAGCTGTTCGCCGGCATCCATGATGAAGACGCGGCGGACGTAGAGCTTCAGCCCCTTGCGTTCGTCGCGCCCACCGAGCATCGCGTCGTAGGGCTGGCGCTCGGGCAGGTACAGCAGGAGCGTGTAGCTCTGGTTGCCTTCGACCCGGTTGTGCGTCCAGGCCAGCGGGGCGTTGAAGTCGTGCCCGAGCGACGTGTAGAAACCCTGGTAGTCGGCGTCGGAAAGCTCGGCCTTGGGCCGCATCCACAGCGCCGAGGCCTGGTTGACCGCCTCGGGCGCGCCGTCGGGCTTGCCGTCCTTGGACGCCGGCATGCGGATCGGGAACGCGATGTGGTCCGAGTAGCGCGCGATCAGGTCGCGCAGCTTCCAGCCGTCGAGGAACGCCTTCTCCTCCTCCTTGAGGTGGAGGACGATCTGCGTCCCGCGTTGCGGGACGGGCAGCGTCTGCACGGCATACTCGCCGGTACCGGCCGACTCCCAGCGCACGCCCTGGTCGTCCGGTGCGCCGGCGCGGCGCGTCGTCAACGTGACCTTGTCGGCCACGATGAACGCGGAGTAGAAGCCGACGCCGAACTGCCCGATCAGGCGGCTGTCGCTGCGCGCGTCGCCGGAAAGCGCATCGAGGAACTTGCGGGTGCCCGAGCGGGCGATCGTCCCGATGTTCTCGATGACCTCCTCGCGGCTCATGCCGATGCCGTTGTCGGTCAGCGTCAGCGTCCCCGCATCGGGGTCCCAGGACAGGTCGATGTGCAGGTCCGCATCGCCTGCGAGAAGCCCGGGGCTGGCCAGCGCATCGAAGCGCAGCTTGTCCAGCGCGTCGGAGGCATTGGAAATCAGCTCGCGCAGGAAGATTTCCTTGTGCGAGTAGAGCGAGTGCGTGACCAGGTGCAGAACCTGGGCTACTTCGGCTTCGAAACGCCGGGTTTCGGCGGTGGCGCTCATGATGGGCGGTCTCCTCCCGTTACGGAATCTGCCGCGCGTATGAGGGCGGGAAAGCCGGCTTTCAATCGGTCTCTAAAAGAACAAACCGGCCGCCATACGGCGGCCGGTTTGCGACGAGGAGCACAGACGCGACTCGATGCTCCAAGACGTGGATCAGGCCTGCTTCTTGCTGTGCGCGCTCAGGTCTTCCTTGATGCGCGCCGCCTTGCCTTCCAGGCCACGCAGGTAGTACAGCTTCGCGCCGCGGACCTTGCCGTGGCGCTTCACGACCACCGAGTCGATCGTCGGGCTGTGCGACTGGAACACGCGCTCGACACCGGTGCCATGCGAAATCTTGCGAACCGTGAACGCCGAATTGAGGCCGGCATTCTTCTTGGCGATGACGACGCCCTCGTAGGCCTGGACGCGCTCGCGGTTGCCTTCCTTGACCTTGACGTTGACGACGACCGTATCGCCCGGCGAGAACGCCGGCAGCGTGCGGGTCATCTGGGCGGCTTCGAACTGCTGAATGATGTTGCTCATGACACTCACCAAAGTATGATCGTTGTAGATTGTTTCAGTCAGTCAGGCCTCGTGCCCGCTTCTGTCTGATCCCTTGCCGCCTCGTGTTCCCGGCGAAACTCGTCCAGCAATCGTCGCGACTCGGCGTCCAGCTCCGTCCGCGCCAGCAGGTCCGGACGACGCAGCCAGGTCCTTCCCAGCGCCTGCTTGCGGCGCCAGCGCCGGATCGCCGCGTGGTCGCCCGACAGCAGCACCGGCGGGACGTCCCCCAGCGCGCCGCGAACCGGCCGCGTGTAGTGGGGACAATCGAGCAGGCCGTCCGAGAACGAGTCCTGCTCCGCCGACTGCGCGTCGTTCAACGCACCGTCCTGCAACCTCCCGATCGCATCGATCAGTACCGCCGCGGCCAATTCTCCGCCCGACAGCACGTAGTCGCCGATCGAAACCTCTTCATCCACCGCATGAGCCAGCAGGCGCTCGTCCACGCCCTCGTAGCGCCCGCACAGCAGGACCAGACGCGGACCGCGTGCGAACTGCGCCACCTTGGCCTGCGTGAGCCGCACTCCCTGCGGACTCAGGTATACCGTCCTGACCGGTCCGTCGCCGTCCTGCGCCCTTTCGAGCGCGGCCTGCAAAGGCCCGATCATCATGACCATGCCCGGGCCTCCGCCGCACGGACGGTCGTCGACCGTGCGATGGCTGTCCGTGGCGAAATCACGCGGATTCCACGTACGGACCGCCAGCAAGCCCCGCTCCTGCGCCCGCCCGACGACACCGGAACGGAGGCAGTTTTCGATCAGTTCGGGAAAAAGCGTGACGACGTCGATGCGCATCGCGCCCTTGCCCACACCCTCAAAAATCCGGATCCCAATCGACCACGATGCGTCGTGCATCGAAATCGACATCCTTGACGAATGGCCCCGTCACGAACGGAATCAGCCGTTCCTTCTCACCGTCCCTGACGAACAGGACGTCGTTCGCGCCGGTCGCGATCAGATGCGACACCGTGCCCAGAACCGTCCCATCCACCGTGACGACGGCGAGTCCTTCCAGATCGACCCAGTAGTACTCGTCCTTCCTGGGCCGTGGCAGGACCGAGCGCAAGACCCGGATTTCCGCCCCGATCCAGGAGGCCGCCTCGTCGCGGTCGGCGATCCCGGGCAATTCGGCCACGAGGCCCTTGCCCTGTTCGCGCCCGCGACTGCCGTGGAATTCCTTCTCGGCAGACGCCGTCTTCAGCAGCCACGGCTGATAACGGAAGATCTGCATCCTCGGCTCGGTCCACGACTCCAGGCGGACCCAGCCCTGCACTCCGTAGAGCCCGACGATCCTGCCGAGCAGGATCTGCCGGTCTTCCGTCACGCTGCTCAGGCCGCCGGCTGCGCCGCCGACTTGGCAGCTTCCTTGTACAGCACCTTGACCCGCTCGGTGAGCTGCGCGCCCTTCTCGACCCACTGCTTGACGCGGTCGGTATCGATCTGCAGGCGGACGTCCTTGCCTGCGGCGATCGGGTTGAAAAAGCCGACGCGCTCGATGTTGCGGCCGTCGCGCGCATTGCGCTCGTCGGTCACGACGATGTGATAGAACGGCCGCTTCTTGGCGCCGCCACGGGACAGGCGAATCTTGACCATCGTAAGTCTCTGAATTCTTGAGAAATAAAAGTTTCGGACCGGAACGGCTGGCCCGCGCCGGACCGCGGGGCGACCAAGCGAGCCGCATATTCTAGCCGAAACCGGAAAAAATGAAAGCCCGCCGCGGAGTTAGGCGGCCCGCGACGCGGCCGGGCAAACCGGCCGCCCGGTACGGCGTCCTACCGCGGCGGCATCAGCCCGTTGCCGCCCATGCCGCGCATCGCGCCCTTCATCTGGCGCATCAACCCCTTGATACCGCCGCTGCCGAGCTTGGCCATCATCTTTTCCATCTGCTGGTACTGCTTGAGCAGGCGGTTGACGTCAGCCGGCTGCTGGCCGGAACCCCGCGCGATGCGGGCGCGCCGGGACCCGTTCAGCAGGTCCGGGTGGCGCCGCTCCTTCTTCGTCATCGAGTTGATGATCGCGATCATCCGGTGCACTTCCTTGTCGTTGACCTTGGACTTGACCTGGTCGGGCAGCGAGCCCATGCCCGGCAGCTTGTCGATCAGCGACGCCATGCCGCCCATGTTGACCATCTGCTCGAGCTGGTCCTTCATGTCGTTGAGGTCGAAGCGCTTGCCCTTGATGACCTTCTCGGCGAGCTTCTGCGCCTTCTCCTGGTCGACCTTGCGCTCGACCTCCTCGACCAGCGACAGCACGTCGCCCATGCCGAGGATGCGCTGCGCGACGCGATCGGGGTGGAACGGCTCGAGCGCGTCGGGCTTCTCGCCGGCCCCCATGAACTTGATCGGCCGGCCGGTGATGTAGCGGACCGACAGCGCCGCGCCACCGCGGGCGTCGCCGTCGGTCTTGGTCAGCACGACACCGGTCAGCGGCAGCGCCTCGGAGAAGGCCTTGGCCGTGTTGGCTGCATCCTGGCCGGTCATCGCGTCGACGACGAACAGCGTCTCGACCGGGTCGAGCACGGCGTGCAGGGCCTTGATCTCGTCCATCATCGCCGCATCGATGTGCAGGCGGCCGGCGGTATCGACGATCAGCACATCGGCGAAGTTCCTGCGGGCCGCGTCCACGGCCGAACGCGCGATCGCGACCGGATCGTCGGTCCCGCTGGACGGGTGGAACAGCACCTCGACCTGCTCGGCGAGGGTCCGCAGCTGCTCGATCGCCGCCGGGCGATAGACGTCGCAGCTGACCACCATGACCTTCTTCTTGCGCCGCTCGCGCAGGAAGCGCGCCAGCTTGGCCACCGTGGTCGTCTTGCCGGCGCCCTGCAGGCCGGCCATCAGCACGATCGCCGGCGGTGCGGCCGCCAGGTTGAGATCCGCGTTGGCGGTGCCCATCAGCGCGGTCAGCTCGTCGCGGACCACCTTGATCAGCGCCTGCCCCGGCGTCAGGCTCTTGAGGACTTCCTGCCCGATCGCGCGCACCTGCACGCGCTGGACCAGCGCCTGGACGACCGGCAGGGCGACGTCGGCCTCCAGCAGGGCCACCCGCACCTCGCGCAGGGACTCGCGGATATTGGCTTCGGTCAGGCGACCGCGGCCACGCAGGCGCTCGACCGTGGAGGAAAGGCGCTGGCTGAGGGATTCGAACATGGCAAGGGGCAGGACGGCGGGAAAAACGGCCCGGCAGTATATCCCAGCACCGGCACCGCTTCGGCGTCCGCATTCCGGCCGAAGCAGCGCTGTGCGACACTCGCCGCATGCCCACATCCCTGCTCAGCGCGTTCGCGATCGCCGACTACGTGATTGCGGCGGTCCTGATCGCGCTGCCGATCGCGCGGCTGCCGGCGCCGGCGCGCGGCATCGGGCTGCTGCTGGCGACGCTGGCGGCGGTCGTGCACGCGACGCTGATCTTCGGCATGCACCGCGGCGGCCTGGACCTGCACTTCTTCGCCGCGCTGTCGCTGGCCGGCTTCGGCGTGGCGGCGCTGACGCTCCTGGTCAACCTGTTCCGCCCGGTGGCCGGACTCGGCGTCATCGTGTTCCCGCTGGCGGCCGCCCTGCTCGCGATCGACGTCTTCCTGGCACCGGAGACCCGGCCGCAGCCGCTGGAGTGGCAGATCACCCTGCACGCGGGCTTCGCGCTGCTGGCCTACAGCCTGCTCAGCATCGCCGCCCTGCTTGCGATCCTGCTCGCGCTGCAGGAACGCGCCCTGCGCCGGCGCCTGCTCGATTCGGGCCTGATCCGCGCCTTGCCGCCGCTGACGCTGACCGAATCGCTGATGTTCCGGCTGATCGCGGCCGGCTTCGCGTTCCTGACCCTCACCCTGGTCAGCGGCGTGCTGTTCGTCGACGACCTGTTCGCGCAGCACCTCGTGCACAAGACGGTGCTCTCGATCGCGTCCTGGCTGGTCTTCGGCCTGCTGCTGTTCGGCCGCTGGCGCTGGGGCTGGCGCGGCCGCCGCGCGGTGCGCCTGACGCTGATCGGCATGGTGGTGCTGCTGCTGGCGTTCTTCGGCAGCAAGTTCGTGCTGGAGCTGGTGCTCAAGCGAACCGGCTGAGCGCCGGCCGAGCGATCGCGGGGCCGCCTTGCGACCGATACCGGTACACGCGCGAGCTCACAGATCCCTGGCGGCGTCGAGCGCATCACCGAGCCGGTCGACCCCGATGATCTTCAGATCGCCGATCGTCTCGCGCCGCGGCGCATTGGCCTTCGGGACGATCGCCAGGCGGAAGCCGTGCGTCGCCGCCTCGCGCAGGCGCTCCTCGCCGTTGGGCACCGGCCGGATCTCACCGGACAACCCGATCTCGCCGAACGCGACCAGCTTGTCCGGCAGCGCCCGGTCGCGGAAGCTCGACAGCACCGCCAGCACGACCGGCAGGTCGGCCGCGGTTTCCTGCACGCGGATGCCGCCGACGATGTTCACGAACACGTCCTGGTCGTAGACCGCGGCGCCACCGTGGCGGTGCAGCACCGCCAGCAGCATCGCCAGCCGGTTCTGTTCCAGGCCCAGCGCGACGCGGCGCGGATTGGCCAGCGGCGAGGCATCGACCAGCGCCTGCACTTCGACCAGCAGCGGCCGTGTCCCCTCGCGCGTGACCATGACCGCACTGCCGGGCGTCGGCTGCGCGTGCGCGGACAGGAAGATCGCCGACGGATTGGGCACTTCCTTGAGCCCCTTCTCGGCCATCGCGAACACGCCCAGCTCGTTGACCGCGCCGAAGCGGTTCTTGAACGCCCGCAGGATCCGGAAGCGGCTCCCCGATTCGCCCTCGAAGTACAGCACCGCATCGACCATGTGCTCGAGCACGCGCGGTCCGGCGATGCCACCCTCCTTGGTCACGTGACCGACCAGGAAGACGCTGGTGCCGGTCTCCTTCGCGAAACGCACGAGCCGGGCCGCGGATTCGCGCACCTGGCTGACCGACCCGGGCGCGGCGGTCAGCAGCTCGGTCCAGATCGTCTGGATCGAGTCGATGACCAGCACCTGCGGGCGGACGGTCGCTGCCTCGGCCAGGATGCGCTCGATCGAGGTTTCCGCCAGGGCCTCCAGGCCATCCAGGCGCAGCCCCAGGCGCTGGCCGCGCGCGGCGACCTGGGCCAGGCTCTCCTCGCCCGTCACGTAGAGGCCGCGCATGCGCTGCCCGATCGTGCCGAGCATCTGCAGCAGCAGGGTCGACTTGCCGATGCCCGGATCGCCACCGATCAGCACCACCGAGCCGGCCACCAGGCCACCGCCGAGCACGCGATCGAGCTCGCCGATGCCGGTGATGGCGCGCTGCTCGGCCTCGCCGGCGACGACGGCCAGCGAGGTCGCCTTCGCCGGACCGGCAGCGCCGGCATAGCCGCCGCGGCGGGCGCCGGCGACCTTGTCCGGCTCGACGACGATCTCGGCCAGGGTGTTCCAGACGCCGCATTCGGTGCACTGGCCCTGCCATTTGGAATGCGCGGCGCCGCATTCGGTGCAGACATAGGCGGTGCGCGCCTTGGCCACTAGGCCGCCTCCTCGGTGAACCGGACCCGGCGCGTCACGCCGCAGGTCAGGTCGTAGCCGATCGTGCCGGCGCAGGCGGCCACCTCCTCGACCGGCAGGCCGCGCCCCCACAGGACCACCGTATCGCCGATGCGTGCCTGCGGGTGCGCGCGCAGGTCGATCGTGACCAGGTCCATCGAGACGCGGCCGACCACCGGCGCCGGCCGGCCGTCGAGCAGGACCGGCGTGCCGCTGGCAGCCGAGCGCGGATAGCCGTCGCCGTAGCCGATCGCCACGACACCGACCGCCATGTCCTCGGGGCACTCCCAGGTGGCCGCATACCCGATGCGGTCGCCGCGTGCGAGCTGGTTGATCGCGACCAGGCGGCTCGACAAGGTCATCGCCGGCCGGAAACCGAAGTCGGCGCCGACCCGGCCCTCGACCACCGAGATGCCGTACAGGGCACCGCCGGCGCGCACCCAGTCGCCGTGCGCCTCGGGCCAGCCCAGCACGCCGGCCGAATTGGCCAGCGCGCGCTCGCCGGCCAGGCCCGAGGTCGCCGCCTCGAAGCCGTCGATCTGGTGCATCGTCAGCGGGTCGTCGAAGACGTCCGAATTGGCGAAGTGCGTCATCAGGCCGATGTCCCGGTGCACGCTGGGAAGCTCGCGCAGGCGCGCATGCACCTCGCGCACGCGCGCCTGCGCAAAACCGAGGCGGTGCATGCCGCTGTCGACCTTCAGCCAGACGCGCAGCGGCCGCGGGTCGTGGTCGGCGGCGAGCCACTCGAGCTGGGTCGGGTGGTGAATCACCGATTCGAGGTTGAGCCGCCGCATCTCGGACAGGTCCGCCGGCTCGTCGATGCCCGACAGGACCACGATCCGCTGCGAGACGCCGGCGGCCCGCAGGCGCTGGCCGTCGGCGATGCAGGCGACGCCGAACCCGTCGGCCCCCTCGAGCGCCCGGGCGACGCGTTCGAGGCCGTGCCCGTAGCCGTCGGCCTTGACGATCGCCATGACCTTGCGACCGGGTGCGAGTTCGCGAACGCGGCGCAGGTTCTCGCGCAGCGCGCCGAGATGGATCGTCGCGCAGCTAGCGCGCACGGCGGCCGGCTCCAAGGAAGGTGCCGGACCGGCCGCTGGCCGGCGCCGGTGCGGCCCGGCCGGTTCGCAGCGGTCCGGGCGTCGACGGTGGAAACGGCGGTCGTGCCTTCATCGCTCCCGCTGTCACTCGAAGCTGCCGGCGTAGGTATCCGAAGCGAAGTTCTCGAACTTCGTGTACTGGCCCAGGAAGGTCAGCTTGATCGTGCCGGTCGGGCCGTTACGCTGCTTGCCGATGATGACCTCGGCCAGGCCCTTGTCCGGCGAATCGGGGTTGTAGTACTCGTCGCGGTAGATGAACATGATCAGGTCGGCATCCTGCTCGATCGCGCCGGATTCGCGCAGGTCGCTCATCATCGGCCGCTTGTCGGCACGCTGCTCGAGCGAGCGGTTGAGCTGCGACAGCGCGATCACGGGGACGTCGAGCTCCTTGGCGAGGGCCTTCAGTCCACGCGATATTTCTGAAATTTCGGTGGCGCGGTTCTCCGTGTTTCCGGGCACCTGCATCAGCTGCAGGTAGTCGATCACGATCAGGCCCAGATCGTGCTCGCGCTTGAGGCGGCGCGAACGCGCGCGCAGCTCGCCCGGCGACAGTGCCGGCGTGTCGTCGATGAAGATCTTCACTTCCGAGAGCATCGTGATCGCGCTGGTCACGCGCGGCCATTCCTCCTCGGCCAGGTCGCCCGTGCGCAGGTGCTGCTGGTTGATGCGGCCGAGCGAGGAAATCAGGCGGAACGCCAGCTGCGAGGCCGACATTTCCATCGAGAACACCGCCACCGCCTTCTTGCCGCGGATCGCGGCGGCTTCGGCCAGATTCAGCGCCAGCGCGGTCTTGCCCATCGAGGGACGCGCGGCGAGGATGATCAGGTCAGAGGGCTGCAGGCCCGTGGTCTTCTCGTCGAGGTCGGTGAACCCGGTGGTGAGCCCGGTGATGGTGCCGCGGTTCTCGTAGCGATGGTGCAGGATCTGGAAGGCGTCCTTGACCGCCTGGCGCATCGGCACGAAGCCCTTGCGGCCGCGCGCACCGGCCTCGGCGATCTGGAACACCTGCTGTTCGGCCGCCTCGAGCAGTTCCTGGCTCGACCGGCCTTCCGGCTGGAAGGCCGCGCCGGCGATGTCGGTACCGGTGTCGATCAGCTGCCGCAGCACCGACTTCTCGCGGACGATGTCGGCGTAGGCGACGATGTTGGCCGCGCTCGGCGTCGTGTTGGCCAGCTCGACGACGTAGCCCACGCCGCCCACCATCTCGGCCAGATTCTGCGACTGGAACCACTCGCCGAGCGTCACCGCGTCGTAAGGCATGTTCTTGGCGGAGAGCTCGCCGATGGCGCGGAAGATCAGGCGATGATCCTTGCGGTAGAAGTCCGCCTCGCCGATGCGGTCGGCGACACGATCCCACGACTCGGGCGCGAGCATCAGCCCGCCGAGCACGGCCTGCTCGGCCTCGATCGAGTGCGGCGGCACGCGCAGCGCCTCGACGCTGGCGACGGTCTTGCGTTCGGAAAAGACGGGCATGGCGTTCGGTCGGAGGTGGCGATGCCATCATCGGCAAGGGCGTCTCATCTGTCGAGACAATAACCTTGGTGAAAAAGGCTGGACAGGCTGTGGACAAGCGGCGAAAAGCTGTGGACAAGCCTGTGGATGCCGCCTGCCGCACCCGTAAAACACGACGGGCGCCGAAGCGCCCGTCGTGGGTAACCCGGAACGCGCGTGATCAGCCGGCGACGACGATGACCTTGATCGCCGTGTGCACGTCGGCGTGCAGGTGCACCGGCACCTCGTACTCGCCGATGTTGCGGATCGGGCCGTCGGCCAGGATGACCTCGCTCTTGCCGAGCGCGAAACCGGCCTCGGTGAACGCCTCGGCGATGTCGCGGGGACCGACCGAGCCGAACAGCTTGCCTTCCGGGCTGGCGTGCGCGGTCAGCGTCACGCTCGCGCTTTCCAGCGCGGCCTTGCGCGCCTCGGCGCCGGCCAGCTGCTGGTTGGCCTTGGCCTCGTAGTCGGCGCGGCGCTGCTCGAACTCGGCCAGGTTCGTGGCCGTGGCCGGTGCCGCCTTGCCCTGCGGCACGAGATAGTTGCGGCCATAGCCCGGCTTGACGTTGACCTTGTCGCCGAGGTTGCCGAGGTTCTTCACTTTCTGAAGCAGGATGAGTTCCATGAAACGGGCTCCGAATTCGTTAGCGCCGGACCTGCCGGCGCAGCGGGGGCTGTCCGAATGTGGACGAGGCGTGAAGAGGCGCACCGGCCGCCCGCAGGCGGGCCCGGCGCGCCAGGGACATCAATGGCTGTCGCTGTACGGCAGCAGCGCGAGGAAGCGCGCGCGCTGGATCGCCGTGGTCAGCTGGCGCTGGTAGCGCGCCTTCGTACCGGTGATCCGGCTCGGCACGATCTTGCCGGTTTCGGTGACGTACTGACGCAGGGTGTTGAGATCCTTGTAGTCGATCTCGGTCACGCCTTCGGCGGTGAAGCGGCAGAACTTCTTGCGGCGGAAGAACATCTTGGACATGGCTTGGATTCCTGGTGAGCGGGGACGGCCGACTTACTCGGCAGCCGGGGCTTCGGACGGAGCGCTCTCGGCGCTGGCCTCGGCATTGCGCGGCGCACGGCGGCTGCGCGGCTCGTCGTCGAAGCTGTCGCCGCCGAAGCCCTCGTCGTCGCGACGGCGGCGCTCGCCGCCCTTGTCGTCCTTGTTCTTCATGATCGCCGACATCTCGGTGACGATGTCCTCGCGCTTCATGATCAGGTGACGCAGCACGGCGTCGTTGAAGCGGAAGCCGGTCTCCAGGTCGTTCAGCGCGCCCTGGCCGCACTCGACGTTCAGCAGCACGTAGTGCGCCTTGGCGAGGTTCTGGATCGGATAGGCCAGCTGGCGCCGTCCCCAGTCCTCGAGGCGGTGGACCTTGCCGCCGTCGCTCTCGATCAGCGCCTTGTAGCGCTCGATCATGCCGGGGACCTGCTCGCTCTGGTCAGGGTGGACCAGAAACACGATTTCATATTGACGCATCGTACGTACCTTGTGGATGTCCGCGGGACGCGGGGGCAGCCTCCCGCCCGGCGTGCGGGATCGGTGAGGCAAGGACCTCGTCCGGGCTGCCCGGATGAGGGGGCGCGCATGGTAGTGGAACGCGATGCTGCGCGCAAGCATCCGCCATCAAAGGGATTTCAGGCCGCCGGATCGACCGTGAAGCTCTCGCCGCAGCCGCATTCGCCGGTGGCGTTGGGGTTGCGGAAGACGAAATTGGCGTTCAGGCCCTGGCGCTGGTAGTCGATCTCGGTGCCGTCGATGAACGGCAGCCACTTGGCGTCGACGACCAGGCGCACGCCGTCGTCGTCGAACACGTGATCGTTCTCGCCGACCGATTCGGCCAGGTCAACCGTGTAGCCGAACCCGGAACAACCGGTGCGCCGGATGCCGAACCGGACGCCCGCGGCTGCCCCGCTGCGCGCGAGGAAGTCGCGCATGCGGTCACGGGCGGCGGTGGTGAGCTGGATGGTCATGGTCCGGAACGTCTCGGGATGCGGCGCCGTCCAGTGTAGCACCGGAGGGCGTCCGGGCCATTGGATTGGGCTATCATGAGCGGTCTATCCGTGCGCGTTCCCGGACATGGTGCCGGCGCGCCCGCTTACAAGATCCCAGCCCAGGCCGGCGACCCGCCTGGAGCCCCGTTCAGGCCAGAGGAAACAATGTCAGAGGGTACCGTCGTCGAGGTCAAGAAGGCGCTGTCCGGCGCGATCCCTGCCGGCACGCCGGTCACCGTCCGCGGCTGGGTACGCACGCGGCGCGATTCGAAGGCCGGGCTTTCGTTCGTCGCGCTCAGCGACGGCTCGTGCTTCGATCCGATCCAGATCGTCGCCGCCAATACGCTGGCCAACTATGCCGACGAGATCAGCCGCCTCGGCAGCGGCTGCTCGGTGATCGCCAGCGGCACCCTCGTCGCCTCGCAGGGCAAGGGGCAAGGCTTCGAGATCCAGGCCAGCGCGATCGAGGTGACCGGCTGGGTCGACGATCCGGAGACCTACCCGATCCAGCCCAAGCCGCACTCGCTGGAGTTCCTGCGCGAGGTGGCCCACCTGCGACCGCGGACCAACCTGTTCGGCGCGGTGACGCGCGTGCGGCACACGATCGCCAACGCGATCCATCGCTTCTTCCACGAGAACGGCTTCTTCTGGGTCAATACGCCGATCATCACGACCTCGGACGCCGAGGGCGCCGGCCAGATGTTCCGGGTGTCCACCCTCGACCTGATGAACCTGCCGCGCACCGAGCGCGGCGCGATCGACTTTCATCGCGACTTCTTCGGCCGCGAGGCGTTCCTGACCGTGTCGGGCCAGCTCAACGCGGAGGCGTACTGCCTGGCGCTCAGCAAGGTCTACACGTTCGGCCCCACGTTCCGCGCCGAGAATTCCAATACCGCGCGCCACCTGGCCGAGTTCTGGATGATCGAGCCGGAAATCGCCTTCGCCGACCTGGACCAGGACGCCAGCCTGGCCGAGGCCCTGCTCAAGTACGTCTTCAAGGCGGTGCTCGACGAGCGCCCCGACGACATGGCCTTCTTCGCCGAGCGCATCGAGAAGACCGCCGTCTCGCGCCTGGAAGGCTTCCTTGCGGCGCCGTTCGCACGCATCGACTACAGCGAGGCCATCGACATCCTCGCCCGGTCCGGCAAGGCCTTCGAGTACCCGGTCGCCTGGGGCGCGGACCTGCAGACCGAGCACGAACGCTACCTGGCCGAGGAGCACGTCGGCCGGCCGGTGGTCGTCATGAACTACCCGGAAAAGATCAAGGCGTTCTACATGCGCCTCAACGACGACGGCCGCACCGTCGCGGCGATGGACGTCCTCGCCCCGGGCATCGGCGAGATCGTCGGCGGCGCGCAGCGCGAGGAACGGCTGGACCTGCTCGACGCGCGCATGGCCCAGTTCGGCCTCGACCCGGCGCACTACCAGTGGTACCGCGACCTGCGCCGCTACGGCAGCGTGCCGCACGCCGGTTTCGGCCTCGGCTTCGAGCGGCTGGTGGTCTACGTGTGCGGGCTGTCGAACATCCGCGACGCGATCCCCTACCCGCGCGCGCCCGGCCAGGCGGAATACTGATGCTGCTGGGCGCCGCACGCCAGTTCCTGCTGATCATGGGCCTCGGCCTGATCGTCGCCGGACTGACCACCTACGTCATCATCGGCATCCTCTCGGTCGTGCACGTGCGCGACAAGCACCCGGCGCTGCGCGCGCGGCTCGGCGCCAACATCGCCGCGCCACGCATGATCGACTGGTTCCTGCGGGCCCGCTACCGCGCGGCCGGCGACGCCGGTCTCAACGCGATCGCGCTGCCCGGCTCCATCGGCGTCTGGGCGATCCTCGCCGGCGTCGCCTGCATCATCGCTTCCACCGGAATGGGCTATGTCTGATCTCCCCGCAACCGTCGAGGATCCGCCCGTCGAGGTCCAGTGGTGGCTCGCCGTCCACGGCGACACGCTGATCTGGGCGCGCTTGTCGGTACTCGATTCGGGCATCGCCGAAGTCTTCGACTGCGACGGCCGCATCCTGCGCTATGACGACGAACCGTCGGCACGCATGGCCCTGCTCGACGCCGAGTTCCGCGCGTTCGACGGCGTGGACGAGGATGACGCCGCCCTGCTCGGCGTGGACCTGGACGCGACCGAGCCCCCGCAGGCCGAGCACGACGAGGACCTGGTCCCGCAGATGATCGTGAAACGGGTGGGACACGCCTGATGGACCTGGACCTCACCGGCCGCCACGCCCTGGTGTGCGGTGCCTCGCAGGGCATCGGTCGGGCCGCCGCGATCGAGCTGGCGCGCCTGGGCGCCGACGTCACCGTGCTGGCGCGCTCCGAAGCGCGCCTGCTGGCGCTGGCCGCCGAGCTGCCGCGCACGCACGCCGCGCAGAACCACGGCAGCATCGCCGCCGACATGAGCGACCATGCATCGCTGCGGGCGCGGATCGAAGCCGTCGCCAGCGGCACTCCGGTCCAGATCCTCGTCAACAACACCGGCGGCCCGCCCGGCGGTCCTGCCAGCACGGCAGCGCTCGAGGATTTCCGCAGCGCGTTCGACCAGCACCTGATGGCCGCCCACATCGTGATGCAGGCCGTCGTGCCGGGCATGCGGGGCGCCGGCTACGGGCGCATCGTCAACGTGATCTCGACCTCGGTGAAGGAGCCGATCCGCAACCTGGGCGTCTCCAACACGATCCGCGGCGCCGTGGCCAGCTGGGCCAAGACCCTGGCGAGCGAGCTGGGACCGTTCGGGATCACCGTCAACAACGTGCTGCCGGGCTACACGCGTACCGGACGGCTCGACCAGATCCTCGCCGACCGCGTCCAGGCGACCGGCCGCAGCGAGGAGGACATCGCTCGCGGCATGCTGGCCAGCGTGCCGGCCGGCCGTTTCGCCGAACCGTCCGAGATCGCCGCCGTGATCGCCTTCCTGGCCTCGCCGGCCGCCGGCTACGTCAACGGCATCAACGTGCCGGTCGACGGGGGCCGCACGCTCTCGCTCTGAACGCAGCCCGACCGCGCCGCCCGGAACGCGCGGCCGCTGCCGCTGGCGCGGCGACCGGATCGGGTACCATTATCGCCTTGCCGAGGTATCGCCGCCCATGAAGAACCTGTTGCTTGCGCTGATCTCCGCCTTCGCCTGCGCCCTGCCCGCGGTCCAGGCGCAATCGCTCCCGGCCGAGCCGCTCGACAGCATCGTTGCAGTCATCGACGACGACATCGTGCTGCGCAGCGAACTGGACCGCGACGTGCAGATGATCCGCCAGCAGTACGCGAGCAACCCGCAGCAGCTGCCGCCGATGGACGTGCTCGAGCGCCAGGTGCTCGACCGCCTGATCCTGCTGAAGCTGCAGGTCGCCAACGCCAACAGCAACGGCATCAAGATCCCCGACAGCGAGGTCGACCAGACGCTGGGGCGGATCGCCGAGCAGAACAACATGAGCGTCGCCCAGATGCGCCAGGCCTTGCAGGCGCAGGGACAGTCCTACGAGCAGTTCCGCCGCAACGTGCGCGACCAGTTGATCGTGCAGGCGCTGCAGCAGCGCATGGTGCAGCGTCGCGTGCAGATCAGCGACGCCGAGATCGAAAGCGTCCTGAAGAACGGCAAGCTGCGGCGCGGCCAGATCCACCTGGCCTACATCCTGGTCGGCCTGGCCGACGGTGCGACGCCCGACCAGATCGAGGAAGCCCGCAAGAAGGCCGAGGACGTCAAGACCCAGGTCGACGGCGGCATGGATTTCGCAGCCGCGGCGATCCGCTACTCCGACGCGCAGAACGCGCTCGACGGCGGCGACCTCGGCTGGCGCCCGTACGACCAGGTGCCCGGTGCCTTCGCCGACGTCGCCGAGCAGATGCAGCCGGGCCAGGTCTCGGTGCCGATGCGCGGCCCCAACGGCTTCCACATCATCAAGCTGATCGAGCGGCGCGACCAGAACACCCAGCTGGTCACCGAGTACCACACGCGCCACATCCTCATCAAGACCAGCGAGCTGACCAGCAACGAGCAGGCACGCAGCACGATCGAGAGCCTGCGCGCCCGTATCGAGGCCGGCGAGGACTTCGGCAAGCTGGCCAAGCAGTACTCGGAAGACACCAATACCGGCAACCTCGAAGGCGACATGGGCTGGTACCCGAAGGAAGGCTACGGCTCCCAGGTCAGCCAGGCGCTGGACGCCCTGAAGGAGAACCAGATCAGCCAGCCGTTCGAGACCGAGCTGGGCTGGCACGTGTTGCAGCTGCTCGGCACGCGCACCTCCGACAAGACCGAGGACATGGAGCGCAGCCAGGCCCGCCAGATGCTGATCAGCCGCAAGGCCGAGGACGAGTACCAGAGCTTCCTGCGCCAGCTGCGCTCGGAGAGCCACGTCGAGGTCCGTCTGCCGGGCGGCAGCGCGGATACCGGCGGCTCCGCCGGCTGACGCCCGCGCGCCACGCCGGCGGCTACGACGCGCCGATGTCCCCGCCCCTGCCTCGCATCGCCGTCACGGCCGGGGAGCCGGCCGGCATCGGGCCCGAGCTGGTACTGAGGCTGGCCGCGAGCGACCTCGACGCCGATCTCGTCGCGATCGCCGACCCCGACCAGCTGCAGGCCACGGCGGCGACGCTCGGGCTTGCGCCGCGGCTGCTGCCGTACACCGCCGGTTCGCCGGCCGGCAGCCGCCGGCCGGGCGAGCTGCGCGTCCTGCCGGTCCCGCTGCGCCACCCGGTACGGCCCGGGGTTCTCGATCCGGCGAACGCCCCGCACGTGCTGGCCATGCTGGCGCGCGCCGCCGACGGCGCCCGCGACGGCGAGTTCGACGCGATCGTCACGGCACCGGTCCACAAGGGCGTCATCAACGACGCCGGCGTCGCCTTCACCGGCCATACCGAGTTCTTCGCCGACCGCGCCGGCTGCAAGGTCGCGATGATGCTGGTCGCGGACTCGCTGCGGGTGGCGCTGGCGACGACGCACCTGCCGCTGGCGGCCGTGCCGGCAGCGATCACGCCGGCGGCGCTGGCCACGGTGATCGAGATCCTCGCGCGGGACCTGCGCCTGCGCTTCGGGCTCGCGCAACCGCGGATCGCCGTGCTGGGCCTCAATCCGCACGCCGGCGAAGGCGGCCACCTCGGGCGCGAGGAGATCGACGTCATCATCCCGACGCTGGAGCGGCTGCGCGCGAAGGGCCTGCAGCTGACCGGCCCGCTCCCGGCCGATACCGCCTTCGTGCCGCACCGGCTGGCCGACTGCGATGCGGTCCTGGCGATGTACCACGACCAGGGCCTGCCGGTGCTCAAGCACGCCGGATTCGGCCACGCCGTCAACGTCACGCTGGGCCTGCCCTATGTCCGCACCTCGGTCGACCACGGCACCGCGCTCGACCTCGCCGGCAGCGGCCGCGCCGATGCCGGCAGCATGATCGCCGCCGCCCGGCTGGCGTGCCGGCTGGCGCGTCCGCCCGGCTGAGCCGTCAGCGGGACCGCCGCCCGGGCAGCAGCTCGAACACCAGCGCCACCGCCACGAGCACCAGCGCGCAGCCGCCGATGCTGGCCCAGGTCGGATGTTCCCCGAGGAACAGCGCGCCCCAGATCTGGGCGAAGATCGGCACCAGGAACGTGTTGGTGACGGCCTTCTCGGTGCCGATGTCGTGCAGCAGGCGGAAATACAGCACATACGCCAGGCCGGTGCAGACCACGCCGAGCACGACCAGCGAAACGACTGCATCGAGCGCCGGCGGCGCCGTCGGGAAATGCGCCAGGCCGAGCGGCAACAACACCACCGCGGCGCCGAGCTGGCTGCAGCCGGCCAGCACCAGGGGATCGGTCTGGGCGTAGCGGGCGCGGATGTACAACGCGCTGCCGGCATACATCAGGGAAGCGCCCAGGCCGAGCGCGAACGCCAGCAAGGACGTCCAGCCGAACTGGACGCTGCCGTAGCGCGCCAGCACGGCGACGCCGAACAGGCCGACGACGACACCCGCGAGCTTCGAGGCGGACGGCCGCTGACGCAGCCATCCCCACAGCAGGAGCACCGTGAACAGCGGAACGGTGGCATTGACCACGGCCAGGTAGCCGGCCGGCAGCTGGCGCGCCGCCAGCGCGAAGAACAGGAACGGCAGCGCGGCGCTGAACGTGCCCAGCACCAGGTAGCCGCGCCACTGGCGGCGCAGGTCGAGCGGCCGGCCGAGCATGCGCAGCATCACCAGCAGCAGCGCGGCCGCCAGCGCCAGCCGGCCCGCCGCCGTGAAGCTGGCGCCCAGCGCGGGCACGGTGATGCGCTGGAACAGGAACGAGGCCCCCCAGATCATCCCGAGCAGGATCAGGCGGGCGAATGAAGCCAGGCTCATCAGCGTACGGTCCGTCGAACAACGCGCGCCGTGGCGGCGCATCGCATCATAGGCATGGAAAGCGGGCGAAAGAATGGCCAAACTCTCGCCGATGCAGACCGACTTCCCGCGTACCCACATTCCCCGCAAGCGCTTCGGGCAGCACTTCCTGCACGACGCCGGGATCATCCGCCGCATCGTCCAGGCGATCGGACCGCGGGAGGACCAGGCCATCGTCGAGATCGGCCCCGGCGAGGGCGCTCTGACGCTGCCGGTGCTGCGCGAGGCGCGGCACCTGACCGTCATCGAGCTCGATCGCGACCTGGCGCCGCGCCTGGCCGCGCTGGCGGAAGGCATCGGCCGCATCGAGGTCATCAACGCCGACGTCCTGACCGTCGACCTGACCGGCCTCGCGGCCGGACGGCCGCTGCGCGTGATCGGCAACCTCCCCTACAACATCTCCACGCCGATCCTGTTCCATTGCCTGGAGCACGCCGACGCGATCGCCGACATGCACTTCATGCTGCAGAAGGAGGTCGTCGAGCGGATGGCGGCGCCCCCCGGCAGCAAGACCTACGGCAGGCTCAGCGTCATGCTGCAGCTGGTCTGCCAGGTGGAACCGCTGCTCGACGTGCCGCCCGGCGCGTTCCGGCCGCCACCGAAGGTCGATTCGCAGGTCGTGCGGGTGACGCCGCTGCCCGCGCCGGAACGGCCGGCACCCGACCTGCACACCGCGATCGATCGCGTCGTGCGTGCCGCCTTCGGCCAGCGCCGCAAGACCGTGGCCAATGCCCTGGGAACGCTGTTGCCGGCCGCGCGCATCGAAGCCGCCGGCATCGATCCGCGATCGCGGGCTGAACAGCTCCCGCCGGGCGCGTACGTCGCGCTCGCCGGTCAGCTCTGAGCCACGCCGGCACGCCTGCCGGTCCCGCGGGCACCGATCGGGACTCTCCGTTGCGCTCGCCAACCTTGCCCCCGGCTGCCCGCTCCCCGACAATTGAACAGAATGAGAACCAACAAGCCCTACCAGATCGACGTGACGGTTGCCGCCCGCTTTCTCGACGAGCAATCGGTGCCCGCCGAAAACCGCTACGTCTTCGCCTACACGATCACGATCGCCAACAACGGCAGTGTTCCGGCGCGGCTGATCAGCCGCCACTGGATCATCACCGACGGTAACGGCAAGGTCAGCGAGGTCCGCGGCGAGGGCGTCGTCGGCGAACAGCCGTGGATGCGCCCGGGCGACGACTACAGCTACACCTCCGGCGCGGTGATCGAAACCGCGCTCGGCACCATGGAAGGCAGCTACCAGATGCTGGCCGACGACGGCACGCAGTTCGACGCAGCCATTCCCGCCTTCGTCCTGTCGATCCCGCGGACCGTCCACTGATGGCCACCTGGGCTATCGGCGACGTCCAGGGCTGCCACGACGAACTGGTCGGTCTGCTCGACAAGATCAGCTACGACCCGGCGCGCGACACGCTGTGGTTCTGCGGCGACCTGGTCAATCGCGGCGGCCAGTCGCTGGAAGTGCTGCGCCTGGTGATGTCCCTCGGCGAGCGCACCATCAGCGTGCTGGGCAACCACGACCTGTCGCTGCTGGCGGTCGCCGAGCGCCGCGAAGAAGAACAGGCCAAGGTCAATCCCGAACTGCGCGCGGTCCTGTTCGCCCCCGATCGCGACGAACTGCTCGGCTGGCTGCGTACGCGTCCGCTGCTGCACGTCGACCGTGGCCTCGGCTTCGCGCTGGTCCACGCCGGCCTGGCTCCGCGCTGGACGATCGAGCGCGCCGAGCGCGCCGCCCGCGAGGTCGAGCAGCGGCTGCGCAGCCCCAGCTACAAGGTGCTGATGCGCCAGATGTTCGGCAACAAGCCGGACATGTGGTCGCCGAAGCTGCAGGGTATCGAGCGCCTGCGCGCGAGCATCAACGTGTTCACGCGGATGCGCTTTTGCGATATCCGCGGCCGCATCGCCTTCAACGAAAAAGGCGCGCCCGGCACGCAGAAGCCCGGCCTGTATCCCTGGTTCGAGGTTCCCGGCCACGCCCCGCGCGAGCTGCGGATCGTCTGTGGCCACTGGTCGACGCTCGGCCTGTTCGCAGGGCTGGGCATCTACGCGATCGATACCGGTTGCGTCTGGGGCGGCGCGCTGACCGCGCTGCGTCTGGACGGCGAGCACCAGGAGCTGGTCGCGCTCAAGTCGAACCGCCCTGCCCCGGCGGGAAAGGCGATCGACTAGTCAGATGCCCGCCAGGCCGCCGACCGAGTCCACCCGCGTCACGTAGCGCGACGGCTGGTAGCGGCCGGCCACATCGGGCTCGAAGGTGTTGAACCGCTCGAGCATCCCGCCGTAGATGTGCAGCGACAGCGCCGGCTTGCGCGCCGACAGGTTGCGGCAGCGGTGCACGTAGCGCGGGTCGGTGAAGGCCGCCGCGTCGCCGACGCCCAGGACCAGGGTGCGCGCATGCACGAGGCCGTCGGTGCCGGGGCTCTCGTCCTTGCGGAACTCCTCCACCTGCAGGGCACCGTCCAGGACCAGCTCGATGCCCCAGAGCCCGTCGTGGTCGTGCAGCGGCGTGGCATGCCCGGCCGGCCACTGGATCAGCAGGCACGAGTACGGCGACGCCTCCGTCCCCGCCAGCAGATGCCGGCGATAGTGGGTGACGTCGGTCGCCGCATAGAGGCCTTCGGCCTGCGGGCACTCGGGCCGGAAGGCCAGCTCCAGCAGGCGCAGCCGCATCGCTTCGATGGCCGATTCCGACGGGCCGGTGAGGTGGCTCTCGACGATCTCGCAGACGGTACGCGTCCATCGCTCGTCGATTCGAAGCGTATCGGTGGCATCACCCATGGCCTGAACCTGCGTTTCGAGAACAAGCCCGGATCAGACCATGCCGCCGGTTAGGGAAAGGTAAAAATTGGCGGGCAAAAAAGAGGCATGCGCACACATGGCGTAACGCCATGTGTGCGCTCATTCCCGGCGGCGATAATCGACGAACGCGAGGTCGTACGGATGTGTCGCATCGCGCCGGCGCGACTGCCGCGCGACCTCGTGCCAGAGCGCCTTGTCGAAGTCCGGAAACCACGTATCGGCGCCGTCCACCACGGTGTCGACCCAGGTCAGGTACAGCTGGTCCGCCTGCGGCAGGGCCAACGCGTAGACCTCGCCGCCGCCGATGACCATGAGGTCACCGCCGGCGGCCAGCGCCTGCGCCGCGGCGAGCGAGGTGACCGGTTCCTGCCCCGGATACGGCGCCGTGCCGCCGCGCGTCAGCACCAGGTTGCGGCGTCCCGGCAGGCTGCGGCCGATCGACACGGCGGTCTGGCGTCCCATCAGCACGGTCTTGCCGAGCGTCAACGCCTTGAATCGCTTCAGGTCGTCCGGCAGGTGCCACGGCAGGCCGCCTTGACGGCCGATGGCGCGGCGACGATCCAGGGCGGCAACCAGTGCGACGGTCATCGTCAGACGGCCACCGGCGCCTTGATCGCGGGCGCGGGATCGTAGCCCTCGAAGGCGACGTCCTCCCAGCGGAAGTCCAGCACCGAGCGCACGTCCGGGTTCAGGCGCAGGCGCGGCAGCGGGCGCGGCGGGCGCGACAGCTGCTCGCGCGCCTGCTCGACGTGATTGTCGTAGAGGTGTGCATCGCCCAGCGTATGGATGAAGTCGCCCACGCGCAGGTCGGTCGCCTGCGCCACCATGTGGGTCAGCAGGGCGTAGCTGGCGATGTTGAACGGCACGCCCAGGAAGATGTCGCCGGAGCGCTGGTAGAGCTGGCACGAGAGCCGGCCGTCGGCGACGTAGAACTGGAACAGCGCATGGCACGGCTGCAGCGCCATCCGCGGCAGGTCGCCGACGTTCCAGGCGCTCACGATCAGGCGGCGCGAGTCCGGATTGCGGCGGATCTCCTCCACCACCCGGCTGATCTGGTCGACCGCGCTGCCGTCCGCCGCCGTCCAGGCCCGCCATTGCCGGCCGTAGACGGGCCCGAGCTCGCCGTCGGCATCGGCCCATTCGTCCCAGATGCCGACGCCGTTGGCCTTCAGATAGGCGATATTGGTCTCGCCGCGCAGGAACCAGATCAGCTCGTGGACGATCGAGCGCAGGTGCAGCTTCTTGGTCGTGACCAGCGGAAAGCCCGCATCGAGCGGAAACCGCATCTGCCAACCGAAGACCGAGCGCGTGCCGGTGCCGGTCCGATCGCTCTTGGGCGTGCCGTGGTCCAGCACATGGCGCAACAGGTCCAGGTACTGGCGCATCAGCCGCGCTCCCCGGCGACGGCCGGCGGCGGCACGGATGCGAGCGGCAGGACCGGCGCCTTGCGCGACGCGACCAGGAGCGCGACGCCGACCGCGATCAACGGCAGCGACAGCAGCTGTCCCATCGTCAGCCAGCCCAGCGCGACGAAGCCCAGCTGCACGTCCGGCTCGCGCACGAACTCCACCGCGAAGCGGAACACGCCGTAGAGCAGCGCGAACAGGCCCGAGACCGCATAGCGCCGTCGCGGCTTGGCCGAGAACAGCCACAACACCACGAACAGCACCACGCCTTCCAGGAAGAACTGGTAGAGCTGGGAGGGATGCCGGGCCTCGGCATCGAGCTGGCCGGCGAGCGCCATCTGCTTGAGCTGGTCGAGCGTGCGGCCGCCCGCTTCGAGCGCCTGCGGGAAGATCACGCCCCAGGCGACGTCGGTGTGCCGCCCCCACAGCTCGCCACCGATGAAGTTGCCCAGGCGCCCCAGGCCCAGACCGATCGGCACCAGCGGTGCGACGAAGTCCATCGTGTCGAAGAAATGCAGGCCGTTGCGGCGCGACCACAGCCAGCTGCCGAGCAGCACGCCGAGCAGGCCGCCGTGGAACGACATGCCGCCCTGCCAGATCTTGAACAGGCTGAGCGGATCGGCGATCAGGTCCGCGGTGCCGTAGAACAGCATGTAGCCGATCCGTCCCCCCAGGATCACGCCGAGCATGCCGTAGAACAGGAGATCGGAGAACGCCGCCTCGCTGACCGGCAGGCGCCCGGCGCGGCGCCGGCGCTGGCCCAGGTACCAAGCCGCGGCAAGGCCCAGCAGGTACATGATGCCGTACCAGTGGATGCCCAGCGGACCGATGGAGAAGGCGATCGGGTCGATGTCGTGGAAATAGCGCATGGCGTTCCGTTGGCGTCTTCGAGGTACCGCCCGGGACGCTGTGCGACCCGGCCGGCTCCGCCGGACCTGCATCCGGCATGCGGCGCATCCCGCGCTAGGCGGGCACCACCCGCAACAGGAAACCCTTGAGGTAGTCGGTCTCCGGGATCGCGGGATGGATCGGATGATCCGGCGCCTGCTGCAGCTGCACCAGCACCTGCGCCTGCCGCTCCAGGTGGCGGGCACCGTGCTGGACGCCTTCGAGCAACAGGCTGCGCGGCATATGATACGAGCACGAGCAGGTCACGAGGATGCCGTCCTTCGCGAGCACCTGCATGCCCAGCTCGTTGAGGCGGCGATAGGCCTGCCGGCCTTCGGCCAGGTCCTTGCGGCGCTTGACGAAGGCCGGCGGATCGAGGATCACCACGTCGAAGCGTTCGCGCGCCTCGCGCAACGCGCGCAGGTGGTCGAAAGCGTCGGCACGCACGGCCTTCACCTTGTCGGCCAGTCCGTTGCGCTCGGTATTGGCCTCGATCGCCTCGACCGCGCTGGCCGAGGCATCCACGCACACCACCTCCGACGCTCCGAGGGCGGCCGCGCGCAGTCCCCAGGCACCCAGGTAGCTGCAGACGTCGAGCACGCGCTTGCCCTTGACGAAACGCGCCAGCTGGTCGCGATTGGCCTGCTGGTCGTAGAACCAGCCGGTCTTCTGGCCACCGATCGGGTCGACCGCGAACTCCAGCCCGCCCTCGCGCACCCGCAGCGGCAGCGAGGCCTCGCCGTAGCCGAGGTCGGCATAGGCCGGCAGCCCTTCGAGCTCGCGGATCGACGCATCGTTCTTCCACCACAAGGCAGCGGGCTTGAGCACCTTGATCGCCGCCTCGGTGATCGGTTCCTTGAGCCGCTCCATGCCGGCCGTGGTGGTCTGCGCGACCAGGACATCGCCGAAGCGGTCGATCGTCAGCCCGGGCAGGCCGTCGGCCTCGCCGAACACCAGCCGGTAGTACGGCGCCTCGTACAGCCGCTCGCGCAGCGACAAGGCGATGTTCAGGCGGTGCACGAACAGCGAGCGGTCCAGCGCGTGCTCCAGCCCGCGCGAGACCAGGCGGGCACAGATCAGCGAATGCGGGTTCACGTAGCCGACGCCGATCGGCTTGTCGCGGCTGTCGAGGATCGCGCAGGCCTGGCCCGGCTCGAAGCCGGTCAGCGGCGTGCGCTGCACGTCCACCTCGTTGGAAAAGACCCACAGGTGGCCGGCGCGCAGGCGGGTATCCTCGCCGCGCTTGAGCACGAGGGCCGGGTAGTCGACGGTTTCGCTCATGCGATCGTGCTCTCGGGAATCAGGGGACAGGGGCCGCGGTGCGGTCAGGGATTGCGCACGCCGTGAGGCACGTGGCCGGTGGCCACGTGCTGGCGTGCCGATTCGACGTTGACGGTCGAATCGTCGAAGAAGATGTCGGCGCCGAACGCCTCGAGGAACGGGCCCTTGTCGCGGCCGCCGAGGAACAGCGCCTCGTCCAGGCGCACGCCCCAGGCGCGCAGGGTCAGGATCACCCGCTCGTGCGCAGGCGCCGAACGCGCGGTGACCAGCGCGGTGCGGATCGGCGAGGCCTCCGGCGGGAACGCCGCCTGGATGCGGTGGACCGCATCGAGGAACGCACGGAACGGGCCGACCGCGAGCAGCTCGCCGACACGCTCGCGCTCGTTGCGGTGGAAGGCCTCGATGCCCTGCTCCACCGACACGCGCTCGGAGTCGTCGCCGAAGATCACCGCATCGCCGTCGAAGGCGATCCGCAGCTGCTCCGGATGGCCCTGCAAGGTCCTGGAAGGCAGGATCGTCGCCGCGGCGATGCCGGCCTTGAGCGCGCGGCCGACGTCCTCGCTGTTGGCCGACAGGAACAGGCTGGCGCCGAACGGGTGCGCATAGGGCGCGGTCGGCGCGCCGTTGGTGAACGCGGCGCGCACGATGTCCAGGCCGTAGTGCTCGATGGCCTTGAATATCCGCAAGCCGGTATCGGCCGAATTGCGCGACAGCAGGATGACCTCGACACGCGGCGACTCGGGCGCGAGCCGGTTCAGGCGCAACAGCTTCTGCACCAGCGGGAACGCGACGCCCGGCGCCAGCAGTTCGTTCTCGTGGGCGATCTGGTAGTCGGCATAGGCATCGACGCCTTCGCGCTCGAACAACTCGTGGCTCTCGCCGAGATCGAACAGGGCCCGCGAGGAGATGGCGACCACCAGGCGATCGCCCTCGGGTGGGCGGGCGGCGGCGGCGGGCGAATCGATCGACATGCCGACAGTCTATCGCGTACGCCGCGACGGACGCGCATCCGATCGCGACATCCGCTCCTATCGGATCCGCGCATGCCGGCTGCGGTCGTGTCGACGCAGCCGGCTTCGTCCACGACGACGAAGCCTCAGCGCGCGGTCTCGAACCCGTCGGCGAAGACCGTGTCGGCCAGGCGCACCGCCGCCCAGGCGTCGACCTCGCCGAAGCCCTGCACCGGATTGGGGAACGTGGTCGAGGCGATGCCCCCGCAGACCTGGCTGGTCGTCGTCAGCGGGACGGCGGTCGCGCGCAGGATCGCGGCGATGCGATCCGGATGCCCGCGCAGGCCGGGGTTGACCGAAAGCATCAGCGCGGCCACGCCGGCAACGTGCGGCGCCGCCATGCTGGTGCCGGTCATCCAGGTGTAGCCGCCGCCGGGCACGCTGGAGCGCACCGACTCGGCCGGCGCGATGAGGTCCGGCTTGACGACGGCCAGTCCCGGCACCGGACCCCGGCTCGAACCGCCGTACATCCGCCCCGCCTCGTTGCTGCCACCGACGACGAAGCTCGTCGCGTAGATCGCCGGCGGCGCGTCGATCGTCTGGCAGGCCGGGCCGCTGTTGCCGGCGGCGACGACGAAGAACAGCCCGCCCGCCACGGCGTTCTCGACCGATTCGCGCAGGATGTCGGGCGGTACGCAGTCCTCGACCGGCGGACAGCCCCAGGAGTTGTTCACGATGTCCGGCGCGCGATCCGGGTCGGGGTCGTTGCCGGCCAGGTCGGTCGGCGCCAGGAACCACTGCGTGCAGGCGATGTAGGTCGAGGGACGCCCGTTGCCCTGGTCCATGTTGCGGCAGGCGACCCAGTGCGCGTCCGGTGCCACGCCGATCTGATTGGTGCCGCCGTCGTCACCGACCATCGTCCCCATCGTGTGGGTGCCGTGCCCGTGGTCGTCGCAGGGCACCGGCGAGGCGACGCCGCAAGGGCCGGGAGCGCCGCCGATCGCGCTGGCGACGCCGTCGTGCCAGTTGTGGTCGTGCACCACCGTCGTGCCGTTCCAGCCGCGGTACGCCGCGCGCAGCGCCGGGTGATCCCACTGATAGCCGGTATCGGCGCCGCCCACGACCACGCCGGCGCCGCGGATCCCCGCGGCCCAGGCCGCGGGCGCACGCACGCGCTCGATGCCCCATTCGAGGCCGCGCGCGCCGGTCGCCGCGGCTGCGGCCGGCCCGGGCAGCCGGGCCGTGACCGGAAAATCGGCCTGCACGCTCGCCACCTCGTCGCGGGCCGCAATCGCCTCGAGCGTCGCGCGATCGGCGCGGACACGGACGGCGTTGGCGATCCAGAACGGCTGGTGCTCGACACCGTGCGCTTCCAGCCAGGCGACCAGGGCGGCCTGGGCAGCGGCGGCCGTCGCCTGCAAGGCCTGCACCCAGGCCCGCCGGCGCGCCGGCGGTTCCGCGGCCGGATCGAGCAGGGTCGACGGTGCCTTGGCGCGCAGCTCGATCAGCGCATCGATGCGGCCGTCCGCCTGCGGAATGGCGAGCAGCCGCGGATCGATCGGCGCGGGCTCCCGCGCCAGGCCGATGCTGCAGGCCAGCGCCAGCGGCAGGCCGCGCACGAACACCGAACAGGGACAGCGTGCCATTCGCGAGACCTTCGACCGAAGAATCGGCAAATGGTACCCGAGGCCGTGCCGGCACTCGCACATCCCCTGCCGCGCCGTTGCCGCCGGCGCCCGGCAGGCCCCGCGACTACTCGCAGAAGACGGTCTCGTCCTCGGTCACGCAGGTGGCCTGCATGGCGTGTGCGGAGACACCGCTGTAGTTGGACAGCACGCCCTCGGCGACCTGGCCGTTGACGAGGTTGGATGCCCAGAACCCGATCGCCGGCAGGCCGAGGAAGGTCTTGCCCCAATCGCCGGCACCGCCGACGTTCAACGACGTGCGCAGCCGGTGCGGCTCGACATAGGGATCGAGGTCCATCACGGCCCAGCCGTTCTCGAACCGGTCGCGCAGGCTGAAGTCCTCGACCAGCAGCCGCGACCCGAGCACGAAGGAGGCCTCCGGCCGTTCGCCGATCAGGAAACTCGCCACGTTGGTCCCGTAGCACAGCTTCGGATAGCGCGGTGGCGGCATGCCCGGGAAGCCCGAGCCATCGCCCGGGGTGGTCAACTGCTCCCGGTTGAAATAGCGGATCGGTGCCTGGACACAGGAGCGGCCCGGTGCCTCGAAGAGTGCGACGAACGGTTGCACCGCTGCCGAACCGGCAGGCAGCAGCGCCGGATCGGTATAGAAGCGTTTGGTCGGGAACGTGACGACCCAGTCGGAATGGGCCCCGAGCGCCGGATCGACGACGTACTCGTTGTGGATGGCATCGGCCATCAACGCGGCACTGACGGCGTCGATCCGATACTGCGGCGCCGAGGCGTCGTACGACGCGCTGATCGAGCGGTCGCCGGCATGGACATGGGCCGTGACGCGCGTCGCCTGTGCGCCGTCGTTCACCTCGCCGAGCGCATCGGCGATCTCGCCGCTCCGGCTCAGCAGCTCGTGCCGGGTAAAGTCGCGCAGCGCATCGGCGCGGAATGGATAGTAGGTCCCTTCCGCGACGTTGATGACCGCTGCACTGCCGAACAGGCTCCCCGACGGCGTATGCATGTCGTCCACGCCATTGGAGAGATCGCCTGCAACCATATGGCAGCCGCGCGGGCGACCGGATTCGTCCTGGGAGACTGCCGCACGCAACGCACCGGTCAGGTCGGCCAGGGCCACCAGCTCGACATGCCCCTCACGCGTCCGCGCATCGCCTTGCGGGCCGCCATCGGGCGCCGGCCCCAGGGCGAAGCGCACATACGGGTGGCCGTTGAGGGTTCCGTCGGCGACATCGCGCAGGTCGGGCACCGTGCAACTGGCATCGGTGGTCAGAAGAGCGGCACCGGCACCGCCCTCGCCGCCAATGTCCTCCAGCGCGAAGATCGTCCCGGTCCAGACGTCGTACTGCGACAGGAACAAGGCGAACGTGAGGACCGGACGCCCGTTGTAGCCTTCACGAACGCTGACCTGGACCGCTTTTGCGCGGTCGGCGGTATTGACCACCGTCAGATAGGTCTGCTGGTGCGCGTTGACGGTGTAGTACGGATAGAGCAGAACCTGGCCGAAGCCGCGCGGATCGAGGTGCACGGCCGAGGCCACGCCCGCAAATACCAGGCCGAACACGGCCAGTCCGGCCACGAGGCCTGCCTTCTTCGAGACTCCACGCATGGATGCACCTCTCTCCTAGTTGGGTTCGCTTGCGGATACATGCGCAGGGCGGGCGGCGAGACGCGGCACACTGCAAGGCCCACATGCACCGTGCCGGGGAAGTCGCCGCCGTGGAAGCAGCTCGGCAACCGGCGCTCGCGGCGTCGAAGAGTCGCCCCATTTCTTGCAGGGGATACAGCGGCCGGCCGACTCCGGATTCCAATGCCGGGCACCACCACCGCGACACAGCTTCACGCTGCTACCGGCGCCGGAACGTCCCCCTTCCCGAAGGGCGCCGCCTCCCCGGAAGGCGGCGCCCGTCCGCTCATGGCGAACCTGCGATCACCGGCAGCCCGACTCGCCGGCGGTGCACGTCACCCGCGTGGTATGCGGCACGGCGGCGCTGTAGTTGGACATGACGCCATCGGCCACGTTGTTGTTGACCAGGTTCACCGTCCAGAAGCCGATCGCCGGCAGGCCGTGGAACACCTTGCCCGACGAGCCGGCACCGCCGAGCGCGAGCGACGGGCGCAAGGCATGCGGCTCGGCATCCGGATCGAGGCCGAGCCGCGCCCAGCCGGCCTTGAAGGCCGGATCGAGGCCGAAGCCCACGGCGACCAGCCGCGATCCCAGCACCGCGGAGGCGTCCGGTGACGTGTCGGTTCCGAACGTCAGCACGTTCGCGCCATAGCACAGCTGCGGGCGCAGCGGCGCCGGCGGGATGCCGGGGAAGCCGCCGGTGGCTGCCGTCATTTCCTCGCGGTCGTAGTAGGTGATCTGCGTCTGCACGCACGAGGCGCCTTCGTCGAACAGCTCGACGAACGGCGGCAGCGCTGCTGGCCCATCGCCAGCTCCGGCGAACGGATCGGTATAGAAGCGCTTGGTCGGGAACGTGATGACCCAGTCGGAGCTGGCGCCGATCGCAGGCTCCACGAGGTAGTCGTTGTGCAGCGTGTCGGCCATCAGCACCGCGCTGACCGCATCGATGCGCAGGTTCGGCGTGTCGCCGCCGTAGCGTGCCTCGACGATCCCGTCACCGGTGAACACCCGCGCGGTCGCGTTTGTGCTCCCCGCGTCGTTGACCTCGCCCAGCGGATCGACCAGCACGTCCAGTCCGGTGATCAGCGTGCGCGAGGTGAAATCGTCCAGCGCATCGGCGCGGAACGAGAAGTACGTGCCCTGGCCGACGTTGATCACCGCGCCGCTGCCGAGCAGGCCGCCGCCGGGTGCGACCATTTCCGGGGTCGGCGCGTTCAGGTTGGCCACCCGCGCGCAATCGACCGGAACGCCGTTGCGGTGCGTCACCGCGTCGGCGAGCGAACCGGTCAGGTCGGCCAGCGCGACGATCTCGATATGGCCCTCGCGCGTGCGCGCCGATCCCTGCGGGCCACCATCGTCCGCGAAGCTGGAGGAGGTGAAGCGTGCATAGGGGCTGCCGTTGATCATCCCGTGGCCGCCGGTCCAGAAGCTCGGACTGGTGCAGCTGCGGTCGGACGTCAGCACCGCCGCGCCCTCGCCGCCTTCGCCGGCCACGTCCTCGAGCGCGAACACGGTCCCGGCCCAGACGTCGAACGGCGACAGGAAGACCTTGAAGTCCAAGACCGTCCGGCTGTTGCGACCCTCGCGGAAGCTGACCTGGGCGACCTTGGCATTTTCGGTGGTGTTCACCAGCGTGACGTAGGTCTGCTGGTCCTTGTTGACGGTGTAGTACGGATAGAGCAGCACTTGGCCGGTGCCGCGTGGATTGACGTGGACGGCCCCGGCCTGACCGGCGAGCGCCAGCCCCAGGACCATGCCAATCACCGCTGAAACCTTGCTTCCAGCAACGCGATTCATCGTGAACTCGCTCCTCGTATCTGAGAGTCAACCGGGCCCGAAGTATCCGGGCCGGTACGCGCAGATGCAATGCGGCGGAGGCGCTGTCGATCGTGGAAGCAGGTACGTCCTGCGATGGCAGGCGGCAGGAACGCCAGCCGGGACGGGAGCCGCGTCACGGGCGCCCGGGGCGCCCTGTCGGTGTCCCGGCACCGGAAGGCGCGACACGGCGGCAGAGCACCGCCGCGTCGCGCCCGTGCCGCCGGCGTCAGCCGCAGCTCGCCTCGCCGATCGTGCAGGCAACGCGAACCGCATGCGGCACCACGCCGCTGTAGTTGGCGAGCACGCCGTCGGCCACGTGGCCGTTGACCAGGTTCGACGCCCAGAAGCCGATCACCGGCAGGCCATGGAACACATGGCCCGGCACACCCGCCTCCGCGCCCAGCGAGGGCCGCAGCGCGTACGAATAGATGCCGTTGCCGAAGCCGAGCTGGGCCAGCCCGGAGACCGCGCGCGTGCCGTTCATACGCGCCCGCAGGCGCGAGCCGAGCACGTCGGTGTGCGCGGGGAACGGCGGTCCGTCGACGAACGGCAGCACGTTGGTCGCGTAACACAGATTCGGCGTCGTGGACGGCGCGCCGAAGGGCCCACCGGACACGAGGACACCTTCCCGCGTGAACGTGACCAGCCGCGGCATCACGCACGATCCGTCCGCACCGAACGGCTCCGCGAACGGCGCGATCGCCGGAGCGCCCGGTGCGGTGTAGAAGCGCTTGGTCGGAAACGTCATCAGCCAGTCCGAGTTCGCGCCGATCGCCGCGTCGTGCAGGTAGTCGTTGTGGATCTCGTTGGCCGTCAGCGCCGCGCTCACGGCGTCGATCCGGCGATCGGCGGGATAGGCGGCCTGCACCGTGGTCGCGCCGACGCCGACCGTCGCCGTTGCGCCGGCCGCGTCGCCGGCCTCGCCGAGCGGATCGAACGCCGCGACGTGCGGCGCGACCAGCACGCGCGAGGTGAAGTCGTCGAGCGCCGTCGCGCGATACGGGAAGTACGTGCCCTGGCCGACATTGATGACGGCGCCGCTGCCGATCAGGCCGCCGTCCGGTGCGAGCGTTTCGGCGGTCGGTGCTTCCAGGTCGGCCACGACGGCGCAGGCCGACGTACCGCCGGGACCCTGCGTGATCGCGGCGGCAAGGCTGCCGGTCAGGTCGGCCAGCGCGACGACCTCGACATGGCCCTCCCGCGTGCGCGTGGCGTCCTGCGGGCCCGGGTCGCCGGCATAGGCGGTCGTGGAGAAGCGCAGGTACGGCTGCCCGTTGACCGTGCCGTGGGCCTGCGTCGAGAAGCTCGGCGAGGTGCAGCTGCCGTCGCTGCTGAGGAGTGCCGCGCCGTCGCCGGCGCCCGCGACGGCATCGGCGAGCGCGAACACCGTGCCGGTCCACGTGTCGTACGGTGCCAGGTACACGCGCAGGCTCAGCACCGAGCGGCTGTTGTGGCCCTCGCGGAAATCGACCTGCAGGGCCTTGGCGCGGTTGGTCGTGTTGGTCAGGCTGACGTAGGTCTGCTGCGCCACGTTGACCGTGTAGTACGGGTACAGCAGGACCTGGCCGACACCGTGCGGATCGAGGCGGACGGCGCCGGCCTGGCCGGCCAGCACGAGCCCGAGGCCGATGACGGCGGCGCGCCCGAGGCAGGGTATCGGATCGAGAAAGAAAGGCATGAAGCGCTCCTTGTGCGTATGCGGACAGCAAGCCTCCGAGTATCGAAAGCCGCGGCCGCACCGACAACCCCGCATCGGGTGCAATCGCTGCGCGCTAGGGCGTGTCATCAATCCCTCGGTAGGCCGCGCCGTTCTTGCGTGCGTCCGGGACAAGGAAGAGGGAGGAAGTGGACGTCGGTCCACGCCCGAGCGATGACGCAGTCCCGGGCGCACGCAAGAGCGGCCCTACGGGTTGGCCCTGGAAAGCCGCCAGCGTGCGTTGCGCGGCTTGACCTGACGGCCAGTCAGGCGCGGCGCCACACTACACCCCCTGACGACTTTCCAGGGCCAACGCGACCTGCCGGGGGATTGATGACTCGCCCTAGAGCCCGCCGGCCGCCTGCGCCACCGCGCGGAACAGCGCGCGCCCCTTGTTCATGGTTTCCTCCCACTCGCGCGCGGGATCGGAGTCGAACACGATGCCGGCACCGGCCTGCACGTGCAGCCGGCCGTCCTGGATCACGGCGGTGCGGATCGCGATCGCGGTGTCGGCATCGCCCCACCAGCCGATGTAGCCGATCGCCCCGGCATAGATGTTGCGCTTGACCGGCTCCAGCTCGCGGATCACCTCCAGCGCCCGGATCTTCGGCGCGCCACTGACGGTGCCGGCCGGGAACGCCGCCTTCAGCACGTCCATGTAGCCGAGGTTCTCGCCGAGCTCGCCCTCGACCTGGCTGACGATGTGCATGACGTGGGAGTAGCGCTCGACGACGAAGCTGTCGGTGAGGCGCACCGTCCCGGTCTTGCTGACGCGCCCGACGTCGTTGCGGCCCAGGTCGATCAGCATCAGGTGCTCGGCGCGCTCCTTCGGATCGGCCAAAAGTTCCTGTTCCAGTGCCAGGTCCTCCTCGACGGTCGCCCCGCGCGGGCGTGTGCCGGCGATCGGACGCAGCACGACCTTGCCGTGCTGCTGGCGGACGAGGATCTCCGGCGAGGACCCGACGATCTTCGTGGCGCCCAGGTCGATGAAGTACATGTACGGCGAAGGATTCATCGAGCGCAGCGCCCGATAGACGTCGACCGGGCGCGCCCGGAACGGCACGCTCAACCGCTGCGACAGGACGACCTGGAAGATGTCGCCGGCACGGATGTACTCCTGGGCGCGCCGCACCGCCGCCTCGAAGCCTTCCCGCGTGAAGCCCGAGACGAAATCGGCCTCGTCCAGCGGCTTGGGATCGAGCATTTCCGGATAGGCGGCGCCCGCGTGGCGCAATCGGAACGCCAGCTCGTCCAGCCGCCTGCGCGCCCGTGCGTAGGCCTGCGGCTGCGCCGGGTCGGCGTGGACGATCAGGTACAGCCGCCCCTTGAGATTGTCGAAGACCGCCACTTCCTCGCTCAGCATCAGCAGCGCGTCGGGGGTGCCGAGCTGGTCGGGCTTGTCGTCGCCGGCCAGCCGCGGCTCGATCCAGCCGATCGTCTCGAAGCCGAAGTAGCCGACCAGGCCACCGCTGAACGCCGGCAGCCCGGGCAGCTGCGGCACGCGGTACTGCGCGCGCAGCGCCTCGATCTCGGCCAGCGGGTCGGCCAGCTCGCGGGTCTCGACGACCTCGCCCAGGTCCTCCACGTCGAGCCGGTGGCCACGCAGCGAATAGACGCGCCGGCACGGCAGGCCGATGATCGAATGGCGCCCCCAGGTCTCGCCCCCCTCCACGGATTCGAACAGGTAGGCGTACGGGCCGTCCGCCAGCTTCAGATAGACCGAAAGCGGCGTGTCCAGGTCGGACAGGACCTCACGCACCACGGGAATCCGGTTGTAGCCCTGGGCCGCCAACGCATCGAACTGGTCCTGCGAAATCACACGCTTTCCTCGGGGGCGAATGGAAGAAAAGAAACCTGACCGCGCGCGACCATAGCAGGCGCGGCGTGCGACGTCAGGTGATGTTTCTCAGTCGCCAGCAGCCAGCCGCCGGCGCGGCATGCCCTTGAGCCGCAGGACGAACTCGACGCCGTCGCCCTCCGCGCGATTGCGCGCCGAGGCCTGGCCGCGGTGCAGATCGGCGACCAGCCGCACGACGTACAGGCCCAGCCCCAGGTGCGGCGTCTCGCCGGCACCGCGGCTGCTGCGCTCGCGTACGCTGACCAGGGTGTCGAACAGGCGCTCCTGCAACGCTTCGGGCAGGCGCGAGCCGCTGTTGGCGACGGTCAGCACGGCGTCCTCGCCCTCGCGCGCCAGGTACAGGCCGATCCAGCCGTCCTCCGGCGTGAACGAGCGCGCGTTGTCGAACAACTTGTCGAGCGCCTGGGCGATCAGCTCCGGCGCGCCGTGGAACGGGAACGCACCTTCCGGCACCTGCAGGCGGATCGTGCGCGTGCCGGCCAGCGCGCGATAGCCGGCCGCGCACCCGGCGACCAGGCCGTCCAGGTCGAAATCCTCGGCTTCGGCCGAGGCGATCGCACGCTCGATCCGGTGCGACTCGCTCATCGCACGCACGATCGTCCCCAGGCGCTCGGCGCCGTCGCGTGCCCGCGCCAGGTAGGCACGCGCGCCGTCACCGAGCGGATGCTGGTCGAGGTTGTCGAGCGAAGACTTGACGATCGCCAGCGGCGTGTTGAGCTCGTGCGAGAGCTTGGAGGCGAGCGTACGCAGGTAGTCGGTGTATGCATCCACCTCCTGCAGCAGCTTGCCGAAGCTGCGCGCCAGGTCGCCCAGCTCGTCGCGCGAATCGACCAGCGGCAACGGGCCGGCCAGGCGCCCGCCGCTGCCGACGGCCTGCTCGGCGGCGTTGCGCAAGCGCCGGATCCGGAACGAGAGCACCGCGCCGAACAGCACCAGGACGCCGCCGGCCACGGCCAGGGCGATGGCGCTGGCGACCATCAGCTCCGTCAAGGCGCGATTGGCCAGCAGCGGCAGCGCGCGACTGGCCTGCTCCAGTACCAGGACCCCGGTGACGCGGTCGCCCTGCCGGCGCGGCACCGCCGCGGCCAGCACCACCTCGCCCGGGCGCGCGCCGGGCCGCCAGCTCAGGCTCGGCTGGCCGCCGGCAGCGGCGCGCACTTCGGGCACGTCCAGTCGCGGTGCCGCGTCGTCCAAGGCGCGCGAACCGGTCAGTGCCGGCGCGATCAGGCCGCGGTAGATCAATCCGCCGAACCAGCCCTCGTCCTCGCGCGCGTCCGCGGCTTCGGCGACCAGGCCGCCGCCTTCGGCCGTCAGCCAGCCCTCCGGCGTGACCAGGCGCGCCTGCGTCCGGTCCGGCGCCAGTTGCGCGAGCACGCGCGCGGCGTCGGCGTCGTAGCGGACCAGGCGGCGCAACGGCGCGTCCGGCTGGCCGGGTGCCGCCGAATCGTGCATGGCCACGGCGATGCGATCGGGCAGGATCGCGCGCGGCAACCGCAGCTCGACGCGGTACGAAGACCCATCCTCCTGCCACTGCCCGGCGATGTGGTCGGGCAGTTCACGCACCGGCTGCCCGGCGGGCGCGTCGAATTCGCCGGGGGCGGCACTGGCCAGCCGGTAGCGCGCCTGCTCCGGCCCGCGCTGCAGCTCGAGCACGACGTGATCGCTGGTCGCCACGCGCCGGTCGCGAGCGTCCACGCGCGCGCGCGTGCCGTCACGGACCTCGACCAGCAGATGGAGCCAGCCGGCGTCCTCGGCCAGCAGCACCTGGGCCCTCGCCTGCTCGCCGCTGCCGGCCGGCTGCCGATAGGCCAGCAAGCCGTCCCAGTCGTCGGCGTAGCCGTCGACCACCATCGGCTGCCTCGCCCGGAAGACCGGGAACACCGGACCTTCGACCGGAGCGGCGACGCCGAGCGCGTCGACCGCCTTGACCACCGCCTCGGCCGACGCACGCAGGGTCTGTTCCTGGCCTTGCCGCAGCAGCCCTTCGGTCTGGCGCACGAACTGCCAGCCGACCCACGGCAGGACCAGGGTCGACAGCGCGACGATCAGCAGCTTGAAGCGCAGGGACATCGCCGGGCCTTGCAGGATGCGCCGGCCCGCGGCCGATACCGAGCGGCCGGCGCGCGGCGGCGCGCGGACGCTAGCTGCGCCACCGGTAGCCGGCGCCGTGCACGGTGTCGATCGCGTCGAATGCGGGATCGATCGCGACGAACTTCTTGCGGATGCGCTTGATGTGGGACGTGATGGTGGCGTCGTCAACGACGACCTGGGCATCGCGCATCAACTGGTCGCGGCTCTTGACGTGCCCGGGGAAGCGCACGAGCGTGTGCACCATCCAGAACTCGGTGACGGTCAGCGGCACGTCCTGGCCGTTCCAGCTGATGCGCATGCGCTCGGACTCGATCCGCAACGCCCCCTGCTCGAGGATGCTGTCGCTCTCGGCCGGCCGGCGCAGCGCATCCATGCGCCGGAACAGCGCGCTGATGCGCGCGGCGAGCTGGTGGAACGAGACGTCCTTGGCCAGGTAGTCGTCCGCGCCCAGCCGCAGGCCGGAGATCACGTCGAAATCCGAATCGCGGGCGGTCAGGAAGATGATCGGCAGCGTCGGCGAGCGCACGCGCAGCGAGCGGCACAGCTCGAAGCCGCCTTCCGGCTCGTCGCCGAGGCCGATGTCGATGATGACCAGCTCCGGCAGGCGCTGGGCGAAGGCCGTCTCGGCTTCGGGCCGTGATCCGTAGCCGCGCACCTCGTAGCCGATGCGGCCGACCGCCTCGACGTAGTTGGCGCGGATGAGGGGCTCGTCTTCGACGATGGCGACGTGGCGTGGCATGCGGCTTTCCTCCGGTTGCCGGCAGCTTACGCAGGCCGGCGCGCGGCATGCAACGGCGCTGGAGCGACCGCCCGCGAATCGCCATAAAGCGGCCGCCAACCGGCCAGCGCACCGGCGGCTTCCTGCCCGTGCCAGGGGCTTCAATGGCCCCACGCAACCCCGACCCGCAACCGCCATGCACGCGCCATCGCCACTGCCGTTCCACCGACACCGCGGATTCCGCCTGCTCTGCGCCGCCTGGCTCGCCCTGGCATGGCTGACCGCCCTGCCGCTCGGCGTCCCCGGCGCGGATGCCGACCCGGCCTGCCGCACCGACCTCGCCCGATCGCCGGACCAGCCGGGCAGCTGCCGCCAGGCCCTGGCGATCACGGACCACCCAGCCCCGAGGACAGCGCGATGAAGAACGAACACCCCGAGTCCGACAGCGAACTGGACGGCCGCGAGCCGATGCGCATCGCGTTCGCGCTGATCGCCCTGCTGCTGGGCATCGCCGCCTCGATCGGCGCGCCCGAGGCCGGCACCGCCGCGCGCGACGCGGCTACCTCAACGGCCGCGCGATGAAGCGGCCCGCGCCGCCGGATGTCACGCGTCCCTGGCTGCATCCCACCCGGCTGGCGTTCCTCGTGTGGCTGCTCGCCCACGGCGGCGCGCCTGCGGACGCGAAGACCGGCAGCCGGGCGCCGGGACGCGCAGGACCGGCGCCGGCCGGCCGATACCGTGTTCACGTCGCGGACAATCGCTGACCTCAGGTTTTCGTTCCGCAGCCGGTACCGCGCCCTCCGCCGCCGGTACCGCGCTGCGGATTTTTCGGCACGGTGCGCTGCCGGGCGAAGCGAACGGCGCGCCTGGCCCTAGGGCGTGTCATCAATCCCTCGGTAGGCCGCGCCGTTCTTGCGTGCGTCCGTGACAAGGAAGAGGGAGGAAGTGGACGTCGGTCCACGCCCGAGCGATGACGCAGTCCCGGGCGCACGCAAGAGCGGCCCTACGGGTTGGCCCTGGAAAGCCGCCAGCGTGCGTTGCGCGGCTTGACCTGACGGCCAGTCAGGCGCGGCGCCACACTACACCCCCTGACGACTTTCCAGGGCCAACGCGACCTGCCGGGGGATTGATGACACGCCCTAGACCGCGGCGACGGCCTGGCGCATCGCGGCGATGACACCGGCGTAGTCGGCCTGGCCGAAGATCGCCGAACCGGCGACGAAGGTGTCCGCGCCGGCCGCGGCGATCGCCGCGATGTTGTCGGCCTTGACGCCGCCGTCGATCTCCAGCCGGACCGGCCGGCCGCTGCGGTCGATGCGCTCGCGCACGCTGCGCAGCTTGTCCAGCGCCGATGGAATGAAGCTCTGGCCACCGAAGCCGGGGTTGACCGACATGATCAGGACCAGGTCCAGCTGGTCGAGCACGTGGTCCAGATAGGCGAGCGGCGTGGCCGGATTGAAGACCAGGCCGGCCTGGCAGCCGGAGGCCTTGATCAGCTGGATCGTACGGTCGATGTGCTCGCTGGCCTCCGGGTGGAAGCTGATCAGCGTCGCACCGGCCTTGGCGAAATCGGGAATGATGCGGTCGACCGGCTTGACCATCAGGTGCACGTCGATCGGGGCGGTGATGCCGTGCTTGCGCAGCGCCTCGCAGACCAGCGGCCCGATCGTCAGGTTCGGCACGTAGTGGTTGTCCATCACGTCGAAATGCACCCAGTCGGCACCGGCCGCCAGCACGCGATCGACCTCCTCGCCGAGGCGGGCGAAATCGGCCGAGAGGATCGAGGGAGCGATGATGCAGGGTTGCTTTGCCATGGGCGTCATTGACCGCGTTCGTTCTTGATCTGTTCGTAGGCCGCGTTGATCTCGCGCGCGCGCTGCTCGGCGCGCCGCTTGAGCTCGTCCGGCACGGCGCCGAGCTTGTCCGGGTGGTGCTGGCTCATCAGCCGCCGCCAGGCCGTCTTGATCTCGCGGTCGCTCGCGCTGCGCTGCAGCCCGAGGATCGCATACGGATCGCCGCCCTGCGATCGCGGGCGCGCGCCACCGGCGCCGGCGCCGCGGGAACCGGCACCGGGGTCCGCGCCCGGACGGCCGTAGCCCTTCATCGCCGACAGGGCATTGAATTCGTTGTCGCTGATGCCGAGCGCGCTGCCCAGCCGGCGCACCAGCACCAGCTTCGGCGTGGACAGGGGACCGTCGGCGTGGACGATGTCCAGCAGCATGTCCAGCAGCAGGAAACCCAGGTCGCGCCGCCCGCTGGCCCAGGCGCGCAGCTCGGTGATCGCGTACTGGATGTCGAACTGCGGCTGCTTGCCGCGGTTGAAGCTCTCGACCGCCGACTGGCGCTGGTCGTTGTCGAGCTGCATGCGCGTCATCAGTGCCTCGGCGGCGCGGATCTCCGCCTCGGAAACGCGGCCGTCGGACTTGGACACCGCGCCCGCGAAGGCGAACAGCGGATTCAGGAACGAGGCCGTCCGGACCGGCGGGCGCGACCGGAACAGTCCCATGTCCCACAGGTGGCCCAGGAACAGGCCGGCGAGCAATCCCCAGCTGCTGCGGGTGACCAGCAGGCCGATGCAGGCGCCCAGGATCTTGCCGGTGATCTTCATCATGAATAGGTGATGGCGGTGGGACAGTGGTGGCGCATCGCCGGGGCTGAACACGCGGACGGACCGCGGGCGTGCGCATCGGCCCCGCGCTGAGCGGCGCCGGACCGGCGCGCATGGTAGCAAACCCGCCGGAACCGGCGTCCGCCCGCGCTGCCTCGCTGCGTCCCTGCAAGAAGCGGACGGCGACGGCGCACGAACATCGAACGCGGCACGTCGAACGCAGCGAGTTGCCGCTACAATCGCCGCCCACCCACGACCGACCTTCCGGATTTCCGTGCCGACCATCCTGCACCAGTCGAACCTGCCCGAGCTCACCCTGCTCCATCGCGGCAAGGTTCGCGACGTCTACGCCCTGTCGCCCGAAGAACTGCTGATCGTCGCCAGCGACAGGCTGAGTGCGTTCGATGTCGTGCTGCCCGATCCGATTCCCGGCAAGGGCGAGATCCTGACCCAGCTGTCGAACTTCTGGTTCGCCAAGACCGCTGCGCTGATGCCCAACCACCTGACCGGCAAGCCGGTGGCGCCGGTATTGCCGGCGGGCGTGGAGGCGGGCCTCTACGCGAAGCGCAGCGTCATCGCGCGGCGCCTGAAGCCGCTGCCGGTCGAGGCGATCGCGCGCGGCTACCTGATCGGCTCGGGCTGGAAGGACTACCAGGCCGGCGGGACGGTGTGCGGCATCCGCCTGCCGGCGGGCCTGCGCCAGGCCGACCGCCTGCCGGAGCCGATCTTCACCCCGTCGACCAAGGCCAAGCTCGGCGACCACGACGAGAACGTCAGCTTCGATCACATCGTCGCGACCATCGGCGCCGACCTCGCCGAGCAGGTGCGGGCCGCGACCTTGAACCTCTATCGGTATGCGGCCGCCTATGCCGCCGAGCGCGGCATCGTGATCGCCGACACCAAGTTCGAGTTCGGCACCGACGCCGAAGGCCGCCTGTTCGTCATGGACGAGATGCTGACGCCGGACTCCTCGCGCTTCTGGCCGGCCGACCAGTACCAGCCCGGCAGCAGCCCGCCGAGCTACGACAAGCAGTACGTGCGCGACTACCTGGAGACGCTGGACTGGAACAAGCGCGCGCCCGGCCCGATCCTGCCGCGCGCGATCATCGAGGGCACGGCCGCGCGCTACGCCGAAGCACTGCAGAAGCTGGCCGGCGTCGTCCTCGACTGAGCGAAGGGCCGGCCGGCGCGCCGCCGGCGGCGACGCACCACGTGCACGCGCGCGCGGCCGTCGGACCGCCGCGGCGCGATCCGCCCCAGCCCGCCGCCGCGGCCCACCGGGCCGGGCCGCGTCGCCCGCAGCCGGCAGGCATGCGATCATTCACGGTCGAACCCGTCGGTCCAGCCATGGCCTGCGCCCGACGCACCTTGCAGCCAGAGTCGTCCCGGCGCCGCGCCGACGGAACTTGAGCCAATGAACCACGATGATCTGCTAGCGAAGTACGGCCCCCGCGAATCGATGGACTACGACATCGTCGTGGTCGGTGCCGGCCCCGGCGGCCTGGCCTGTGCGATCCGGCTCAAGCAACTGGCCGCCGCGGCCGGGCGCGAGCTGTCGGTCTGCGTACTGGAGAAAGGCTCCGAACCCGGCGCCCACATCCTGTCCGGCGCGATCATGGATCCGCGCGCGCTGACCGAGCTGTTCCCGGACTGGAAGGCGCGCGGCGCGCCGCTGAACCAGCCGGTGACCGAGGACCGGATCCTGTTCCTGGGCCGCCGGCGCGCTGTCGCCACGCCCAAGCCGTTCATCCCCGACAGCCTCGACAACCACGGCAACTACATCGTCAGCCTCGGCAACGTCGTGCGCTGGCTGGCGCGCGAGGCCGAGGCCGCGGGCGTGGAGATCTTCCCGGGCTTCGCCGCCGCCGAGGTGCTCTACGACGGCGACGGCGCCGTCCGCGGCGTCGCCACCGGCAACCTCGGGCTCGGCAAGGACGGCGAGCCGACCGACCAGTTCCAGCTCGGCATGGAGCTCAACGCCAAGTACGTGATCTTCGCCGAAGGCTCGCGCGGCCAGCTCGGCCGCGAACTGATCGCGCGCTTCAAGCTGGACGAGGGGCGTGACCCGCAGAGCTACGGCATCGGCATCAAGGAGCTGTGGCAGGTCGATGCGGCCAAGGCGCAGCCGGGCCTGGTCATCCATACCGCCGGCTGGCCGCTGCGGGCCGATACCTACGGCGGCTCGTTCCTGTACCACATGGAGGACGGCAAGGTCGCCGTCGGCTTCGTCGTCGGCCTGGACTACAAGAATCCCTGGCTGAGCCCGTTCGAGGAATTCCAGCGGTTCAAGACGCATCCGGCGATCCGCAGCCACCTGGAAGGCGGCAAGCGCATCGGCTACGGCGCACGCTCGATCACCGCCGGCGGCATCGTGTCGCTGCCCAGGACGGTGTTCCCGGGCGGCGCGCTGATCGGCTGCGAGGCCGGTTATCTCAACGCCAGCCGGATCAAGGGCAGCCACGCGGCGATCAAGACCGGCATGCTGGCCGCCGAAGCGGCGTTCGAGGCGGTCGCCGCCGGCCGCGCGCAGGACGTGCTGACCGCCTATCCGGCCGCCTTCGAGCGCAGCTGGCTGCATGCCGAGCTGATGGCCTCGAAGAACTTCAAGCAGTGGTTCAAGAAGGGACTGGCGCTGGCCACGCTGATGAACGGCATCGAGCAATGGCTGCTGCCCAAGCTCGGCATCCGCACGCCGCCGTGGACGCTGCGGCGGGACCGGCCCGACCACGCCTGCCTGGAACCGGCCGACCGCCATGCGCGCATCGACTACCCCAAGCCCGACGGCGTGCTGACCTTCGACCGCCTCAGCTCGGTGTTCCTCAGCAGCACCAACCACGAGGAAGACCAGCCGAGCCATCTGACGCTCAAGGACCCCGCCGTCCCGGTGGCGATCAACCTGGCGACCTACGCCGGCCCCGAGGCCCGCTACTGCCCGGCCGCCGTCTACGAGTTCGTCCCCGCCGCCGGCGGCGGCGAGCGGCTGCAGATCAACGCGCAGAACTGCGTCCACTGCAAGACCTGCGACATCAAGGACCCGACGCAGAACATCGTCTGGGTCGCCCCGCAGGGCGGCGGCGGGCCCAACTACTCGGGCATGTAGCCGCACCCGGTGGCGGCCAGCCGGCGCGCGCCGAAGAACGCCCGCAGCAGCGCCGCCGACTCGTCCGCCAAGACGCCGCCGCGTACCGCCACGCGGTGGTTGTGGCGGTCGCTGGTCAGCGTGTCGAATACGCTGCCCGCCGCGCCGGTCTTCGGATCGGTCGCCGCGTAGACGACACGCCCGACACGAGCGTGGATGATCGCGCCCGAGCACATCACGCACGGCTCCAGCGTCACGTACAGCGTGGCGCCCGGCAGGCGGTAGTTGCCGAGCCGCGCACCGGCGGCGCGCAGCGCGACGATCTCGGCGTGCGCGGTGGGGTCGTGGTCGGTGATGCTGCGGTTGCAGCCTTCGCCGATCACCTCGTCCCCGATCACCAGCACGGCACCGACCGGCACCTCGCCCAACCGCTGCTGCGCGTCGCGCGCGCAGGCCAGCGCCTGCTGCATGTAGTGGCGGTCGAGCGCGTCGAGCGCCGCGTCGGGCGGCGCTGGCGCGCCGGAAAGGTCCGGACCGCTCACCGCAGTCGCCGCCGGCCGTCGGCGAAGGGGCGCGCATTCATGGCGTGTCGAACACCTTGCCGGGATTGAGCAGGCCGGCCGGATCGAGCACGCGCTTGATCCCGCGCATGACCTCGATCTCGGCCGGGCTGCGGGTGCCGGCCAGGTACTTCTTCTTGACCAGGCCGATGCCGTGCTCGGCCGAGATGCTGCCGCCGCAGGCCTGGAGCGTCTCGCTGAGCAGCCGCGTGACGTGCTCGCACTGCTCGATGAACGCCGCATCGGCGAGGTCCGCGGGCTTGAGCACGTTGATGTGCAGGTTGCCGTCGCCGATGTGGCCGAACCAGACCACGTCGAAAGCCGGGTACTCGCGCGCGAAGATCGCCTGCATCTGGTGCATGAAAGCCGGAATCGCGCCGATCCGGACCGCGATGTCGTTCTTGTAGGGCCGGTGCGCGGCCAGGCTCTCGGTGATGCCCTCGCGCAGGCGCCACAACGCGGCCGCCTGCGCGGCGCTCTGGCTGATCGCGCCGTCGGTCACCCAGCCGTGCTCCAGGCACTGCTCGAACACCGCCAGCGCCGCCGCCTGCTGCGCCTCGTCGGCCGCGTCGAACTCGGCGACGACGTAGAACGGCGCGGTCTCCTCGAACGGCCGCTGCGCGCCGTGGGCGAGGACGTGGTGCAGCGCGCGGTCGGTGAAGAACTCGAACGCACCGAGCGCCAGCCGGCGCCGACACACGTCGAAGACCTGCATCAGCGCGTCCATCGCCGGCAAGGCCAGCAGCATGACGCTCGACGCCGGCGGCGGGTCGGTCAGCCGCACGCGCGCCTCCACCACCAGCCCCAGCGTGCCTTCCGAGCCGATCATCAGGTGACGCAGGTCGTAGCCGCTGGAGTTCTTGATCAGGCCGCGGTTGAGATCCAGCAGCTCGCCGGTACCGGTGACCACCTTGACGCCGGCGATCCACTCGCGCGTGTTGCCGTAGCGGATCACGCGGATGCCGCCGGCGTTGGTGGCGATGTTGCCGCCGATCGTGCAGGAGCCGCGCGCGGCGAAATCGACCGGATAGAGCAGCCCGTGCCCGGCGGCTGCCTGCTGCAGGCGCTCGAGCGGCAGCCCCGGCTGCACGGTCAGCGTGCGGTCGGCCGGATCGAAGTCCAGCACCCGGTTCATCCGCTCGAAGCTGACCACCAGCTCGCCGTGCGCGGCCACCGCGCCGCCGGAAAGGCCGGTACGGCCGCCCGACGGCACCAGCGCCACGCGCTCGGCCAGCGCCCAGCGGACGATCGCCTGCACCTCGCCGATGTCCGCCGGCCGTGCGATCGCCAGCGGCGCCGGCGTCCAGCGGCGCGTCCAGTCGCGGCCGTAGTGTTCCAGGTCGCCCGGGTCGGTCGACAGGGCGAGCTGCGGCAGGCTGCCGGCAAGGACGGCGAGAGCGGAAGAAGGCATCGGCATCGGCGACGGAACGGGGAGGATCGGCACCCGCGGGTGCAGGCCGCTAGCCTGCCAGCGATGCGGCAAACCGTCCACCGGCGGCGTGCCGCGATGGCCGCCCGCTCATGGCATAGTTCCGGCTCACCCGGGCCGAGCCCTGCCGACCCGGTCATCCCCGCGACCCGCCGACCGGAGCCATGAAGAAGACCTCGTTTCCCAAGCAGGACATCCGCGTGCTGCTGCTCGAAGGCGTCAGCGCGAGCGCGGTGGAGACCTTCAAGGCGGCCGGCTACTCGCAGATCGAGTTCCACGAGAAGTCGCTACCGGACGCGGAACTGCGCCGGCGCATCGCCGATGCGCACCTGGTCGGCATCCGCTCGCGCACCCAGCTCGATGCAGCCACGCTGGAAAGCGCCAAGCGCCTGATCGCGGTCGGCTGCTTCTGCATCGGCACCAACCAGGTCGACCTGGCCGCCGCGCAGGGCCTGGGCGTTCCGGTCTTCAACGCGCCCTATTCCAACACCCGCAGCGTCGCCGAGCTGGTGCTGGCCGAGGCGATCCTGCTGATGCGGCGCATCCCGCAGAAGAACGCCCAGTGCCATCGCGGCGGCTGGTCCAAGTCCGCCGCCGGCAGCTACGAGGTGCGCGGCAAGGTGCTCGGTATCGTCGGCTACGGCCACATCGGCACCCAGGTGGGCCTGCTCGCCGAGGGGCTCGGCATGCGCGTGCTGTTCCACGACGTCGAGTCCAAGCTCACGCTCGGCAACGCGCAGGCCGCCGCCGCCCTGGACGACCTGCTCGAACGCGCCGACGTCGTCACGCTGCACGTCCCGGAGACGCCGCAGACGCGGCTGATGATCGGTGCGGCGCAGCTGGCGCGGATGCGGCCCGGCGCCTGCCTGATCAACGCCTCGCGCGGCACCGTCGTCGACATCGACGCATTGGCCGCGGCGCTGCGCACCGGGCACATCGCCGGCGCCGCGATCGACGTGTTCCCGGTCGAGCCCAAGGGCAACGAGGACGCGTTCGTCTCGCCGCTGGTCGGCATGGACAACGTGATACTGACCCCGCACGTCGGCGGCAGCACGCTGGAGGCGCAGGACAACATCGGCATCGAGGTCGCCGCCAAGCTGGTGCGCTACAGCGACAACGGCTCGACGCTGTCGGCGGTCAACTTCCCCGAGGTGACCCTGCCCGAGCATCCGCACAGCCGCCGGCTGCTGCACATCCACCGCAACACGCCGGGCATGCTGTCGCGCATCAACGAGCTGTTCTCGCGCGAGAACGTCAACATCGACGGCCAGTACCTGCAGACCAGCCCGTCGATCGGCTACGTCGTGATCGACGTGTCCACGTCCGAGCCGCAGGCCGCCGCGCTCAAGGAGGCGCTGGCGCAGATCCCCGGCACGCTGCGCACGCGCGTGCTGTACTGACCACGCGCTAGCCGATCGGCAGGGAGCGCCCCGCGGCCCTCCCCCGGCGCCTCAGGCGTCCGGGCCGTAGCCGTTGCGCACGCCCTTGGTCGCCACGGCGACGGCATCGTGCGGATGCAGGCTCTCGAAGTGGCTGGCGCGGACCCAGAAGTCGCTGATCCGCTCGTCGCCGTCCAGCGCGTGCCGGATGCGGCGCGCCGCATCCTCGCAGAACATCAGGTTCTGGCCGTTGAGCAGGGCGAAGGCCTGCTCGTCCTCGCGCTTGACGGCGGTCTGCACCGGCGTCTGCAGCGCGTCCTCGACGCGGTCGATGATGTCGAGGATCGGGAAATCGAAGCCCGGCGCCAACCGCACGCGCACCTGCGCGCTGCTGCGCTGGCTGTGCGGCGTGGCCACGATGCCCTGCTCGCGCCCCAGCCAGGCCAGCACCGCCTCGCGGGCCAGCGGCTGGTCCGCGGCGAAATCGGCGGCGAACTGCTGCTGGATCAGCTGGCGCGCCAGCGCCGCCGAGCACGGACAGGTGCTCGAGTAGGCGATGTCGCAGCCCAGCTCCAGCGCGAACTGGCCCTCGTCCATCGTCGCCGTCACGGTGATCGGGTAGGACTTCCAGCCGCTGTTGTCGCTGCGCAGCGCCGGGCGGCGGACCATGTGGTCGAAGCGGATGCGGACCTGGGCACGGTCGGACAGGTCCGCGTGCGAGTCGAGGAAGTCGCGCAGCAGCCGGCGCAGCGAGCACGGCGTCAGCGGCTCGGAGGACAGGTGGCGGTCCACGTGCAGGTACAGGCGCGACATGTGGATGCCGCGCGCGTCCTGGCGCTTGAGGTTGACGAACGCCGCCACCCGCGCCGGTGACTGCACGATGCCGCCATCGGCGGTCGCCAGGCGCACCGGCGCCGCGATGTCGTCCATGCCCACCCAGTCCAGCACGCCGGCGGTGGCCGCCTGGGGTTCGGTGGCGATATCGGGCATCGCGCGCAGGGCGCTGCTTTCGTTGACGGTCATCGGACGCGCTCGTTCAGGATTCGGACGGCGGGCCGGCCCGCCGAAGGGCCTATGTTGGGCGCGAATCGGCGCAGGTCAAGTGACCGGCCGGAAACCGGCCGTCACCGCATCAGAAATAGATCTGCGCACGCAGCTGGAACACCTCCGGGTCCAGCCCCAGGCCCTGGCGCCGGCTGGATGCCTTGACGACGTTGGCCTGCAGCTTGAAGTGCGTCGTCAGGAACCAGTTGGCACCGAGCGTCCAGTCGTCCTGGCGGCCGCCACGGATCGCGCCGTCGTTGAGGTCGACGGCGCTGTAGCGCAACAGCAGCTCCAGCGCGCCCCAGCGGCCCTTGGGCTTGATGTTGCCGCTGTTGCCGCCGCTGTAGGGGCGCGATTCGCCGGTGGCCACCCAGCTGCCGAACACGTAGTAGCCCTCGCCGCTGAAGCCCGGCAGGGCCCCGTTGCGCTCGACATCCACCGTCAGGTACTCGCCTTGCAGCGACCACGGCCCCTCGATCCACAGTCCCTCCAGCCCGGCCCGGTCGATCGTGTCGACGTCGGCCAGGTTGCCGGCGTCGACCAGCCGGATCGGCGTCAGGCCGGCCTCCGGGCGGGCGCGCGGCCGGAAACCGGGCAGGTTGCGCCGGCCGAGGCCGTCGGTGGTCGCGTCGGGCGACTCGCGCGAGGCGGACAGGCCGAGGTGCAGCACGTGGCCGGCGTCCTTGAACGGCGTCAGCGCGACACGACCGCCCAGCGTGGTGCCGTCGTTGTCGCCCTGGATGTCCTGGCCGAAGTAGTAGCCGAGGTTGACCAGGTAGCGCGGGCGCTCGAAGGCCCAGTCGATGCCGGTGCGGCGATTCTCGTAGAACGCCTGGATCGGCAGCGCCGTCTCCAGGAAGCTGGTCGCGCGCGAGCTGGTGACGCCCTCGAAGCCGACCGGCGTCTTGGTGTAGCCGATGCGGAACGCGCCGTAGTCGGCGCCGAACAGGGCCTTGGACTGGACGCGGACGTAGGTGTCCAGCCACTGCTTGTTCCAGAAGTCGTAGATCGCCCCGGCGTCGTAGACGCCCTTCTTGCGCACGAAGAAACCGAGCTCCTTGCGGCGGTTGGCGGTGTCGTCCTCGAACCGGCGGCTGCCGTCGGGCAGCACGTCGTTGGAGAAGCGGTTGGTGTCGTACTGGTACTGCCCGCTCAGGCCGAGGTCGGTGCCGTCCGCGAAGACCACGTGCGTGGGCCAGTCCTCGATGTCGTAGGCCAGCGCATTGCCGGCCAGCGCCGCGGCCAGCCCCAGAAGACCCGTTGAAAGCTTGAACATGCCGATCCCCGATGAATGTCGAGTCCACACTATCGCGAGCGCCCGGCGTCGCCCGGAAATGAACGCTGCGAATATCCCAATCACCGCGCGACGCACCGTGGGGCGGCATCCTGCCGCGCCCGGGCCGATATGGCGATCGGCAATGCACCCCCGGCATGTCCCCATAACCAGCCGTTCGTTCCGCACCCGCCCGCGAACCCCTAGCATCCTCGTCATTCGGACGTATGGACGTCCATTCGATGGAGCTACCGGTGTCCGCCCTTCCCGCCCGCCTGCCGCCCGCCCTGCCCCAGGAGAAGCTGGCGCTGCTGTCGCGGCTGACCGAGGGACTGGACCGCGACGCGCTGCACTGGACCGCCGGCTACTTCGCCGGCCTGGCCGCACAGACGATACGCGAACCCGGCAGCGGCCAGCCGGCCCCGGCCGAGGCGGCCGACGGCGCGCCGGCGACCATCGTGTTCGGCTCGCAGACCGGCAACGCCAAGCGCCAGGCCGAAGCGCTGGCTCGCCGGATCGAGGACGCCGGCCTGCCGGTGCGGCTGCTGCGCGCCGACGCCTATCCGCTGCGCGAACTGTCCGCCGAGCGCCTGCTCTACGTCGTGGTCAGCACCCAGGGCGACGGCGACCCGCCCGATGATGCGCGCGCGTTCATCGAGCACCTGAACGGCCGCCGCGCGCCGCGCCTGCCGCAGCTGCGCTACGCGGTCCTCGGCCTCGGCGACTCCAGCTATCCCCGGTTCTGCGCGATCGGAACCCTGATCGACGAGCGCCTCGCGGCGCTGGGCGCCGAGCGGCTGCTGGCGCGCGGCGAAGCCGACGTGGATGTCGAATCGGTCGCCGGGCCGTGGAACGAACAGGCGCTGGCGCGTGCACGCGAGGCCCTCAAGCCGGCACCGGCCTTGGCCACCGTGACGCCGCTGCGCGGCGGCGCGGCCTCGCCCGCGCCGTCGAGCGTGACGCGCGAGCGTCCGTTCGCGGCGCCGCTGCTCGCCAACCAGCGCATCGTCGGGCGCGACAGCGCCAAGGACATCCGCCACATCGAGCTCTCGCTCGAAGGGTCCGGGCTCGACTACCAGCCGGGCGATGCGCTCGGCGTCTGGCCGACCCAGCCGGCGGCGCTGGTGGACGCGGTGATCGACGCCCTCGGCGCGGATCGCGAGCAGCCGGTGACGCTGGCCGGCGAGACGCTGCCGCTCGCCGGCTGGCTGTCCGGACGGCGCGAGCTGACCCGGCTCACGCGACCGTTCGTGACCGCGCATGCCGGGCGGGCCGGCCATGCCGCCCTCGATGCGGCGCTCGCGCCCGACGGTGCCGACCGGCTGCGCGCCCTGCTCGAAAGTCACCAGGTGGTGGACCTGCTGCGCGCATTCCCCGCGCGCTGGGATGCGGGCGATCTCGTCGCCGCGCTGCGGCCCCTGGCGCCGCGCCTGTACTCGATCGCCTCCAGCCGCGCCGCCGTCGGCGAGGAAGTGCACCTGACCGTCGCGGTAGTCGGCTACGAGGCCTTCGGTACGCCGCACGTCGGCAGCGCGTCGCGCTTCCTGGCCGATCGCGGTGAAGCCGGCACGGTGCCGGTCTTCGTCGAGGCCAACGACCGCTTCCGCCTGCCGGCCGACCCGGCCCGCGACATCGTGATGATCGGTCCGGGTACCGGCGTCGCGCCGTTCCGCGCCTTCCTGCAGGAACGCATCGAGACCGGCGCCACCGGCCGCAACTGGCTGTTCTTCGGCAATCCGCACTTCCGTTCGGAGTTCCTCTACCAGGCCGAGTGGCAGCAGGCGCACCGCGACGGCCGCCTGCACCGGATCGACCTGGCGTTCTCGCGCGACCAGCCGGAGAAGGTCTACGTGCAGCACGCCCTGCGGCGGCGCGGCCGCGACCTGTACGACTGGATCGAGAACGGCGGGCACCTGTACGTCTGCGGCGATGCCGCGCGGATGGCGCGTGACGTCGAGGCGGCGCTCGTCGAGATCGCGATCACGCACGGCGGGCACGGGCGCGAATCGGCCGCCGAATGGCTCCACACCCTCGCCGCCCAGCGCCGCTACAGCCGGGACGTCTACTGATGGCCACCCTCACCGATCCGCCGTCCCCGGTCGAGACCATCAAGGCCGCCAGCCGGCGCCTGCGCGGCTCGCTGGCCGAAAGCCTGGACGACGCGCTGACCGGCGCGATCCGCGCCGACGATACCCAGCTGATCAAGTTCCACGGCAGCTACCAGCAGGACGACCGCGACCTGCGCGAGGAGCGCCGCGCGCAGAAGCTGGAGCCGGCCTACAGCTTCATGATCCGCACGCGCACGCCCGGCGGCGTGGTCACGCCGCAGCAATGGCTGGCGCTGGACGCGATCGCGACCACCTACGCCAACGGCACGCTGCGCCTCACCACGCGTCAGGCGTTCCAGTTCCACGGCGTCATCAAGCGCGACCTCAAGGCGACGATCCAGGCGATCAACCGCAGCCTGGTCGACTCGATCGCCGCCTGCGGCGACGTCAACCGCAACGTGATGGTCTCGGCCAATCCGGTCCAGTCGCAGGCGCACGCCGCGGTCTACGACTGGGCGCGCCGGCTGTCCGAGCACCTCAAGCCGCAGACCCGCGCCTACTACGAGATCTGGCTCGACGAGCAGAAGGTCGCCGGCAGCGGCGAGGAGGACGAGCCGATCTACGGGCCGGTCTACCTGCCGCGCAAGTTCAAGACCGCGCTGGCGATCCCGCCGTTCAACGACGTGGACCTGTTCGCCAACGACCTCGGCTTCATCGCGATCATCGACGCGGGCGTGCTGCAGGGCTTCAATGTCGCGGTCGGTGGCGGCCTTGGCGCGGCCCACGGCGATGCACGCACCTACCCGCGGCTGGCCGAGGTCATCGGCTTCGTGCCGCCCGAGCGGCTGCTGGCCGTCGCCGAGGCGGTCGTGACCGCGCAGCGCGACCTCGGCAACCGCAGCGACCGCAAGCTCTCGCGGCTCAAGTACACGATCGACCGGCTCGGGCTGCCCGCGTTCAAGGCCGAGGTCGAGCGCCGCCTGGGCGAGCCGCTGCCGGCGGCGCGGCCCTATGCGTTCGAGCACAGCGGCGATCGCTACGGCTGGGTCGAGGGCCACGACGGCGCCTGGCACCTGGGCCTTCGCATCGAATCGGGCCGTGTCGCCGACCGCGGCGAGCGCCGCCACCTCGCCGGCCTGCGCGCGATCGCCCGCATCCACACCGGCGACTTCCGCCTGACCGGCAACCAGAACCTGGTCATTGCCGGCGTCGCGCCGGCGGCGCGTGCCGCGATCGACCGGCTCGTGGCCGAGCACGGGCTCGACGACCATCGCCGTGCCACGCCGGTGCGCCGCAACGCGCTCGCCTGCGTCGCCCTGCCGACCTGCGCGCTGGCGATGGCCGAGGCGGAACGCTACCTGTCGCCGCTGCTGGCGCGGATCGAAGAACGGCTGGCCGCCCATGCGTTGGCCGATGCGCCGATCGGACTGCGCATTTCCGGCTGCCCGAACGGCTGCTCGCGCCCCTACCTCGGCGAGATCGGCCTGGTCGGCAAGGCGCCCGGCCGCTACAACCTGATGCTCGGCGCCGACGCCCGCGGCCAACGCCTGAACCGGCTGCATCGCGAGAACATCGACGAGCCGCAGATCCTGGCCGAACTGGACGGGCTGTTCGCCCGCTACGCCGACCAGCGCCATCCCGGCGAGGGTTTCGGCGACTTCCTGGTCCGCAGCGGCATCGTCGCCGTGCCCGCCCCGCCTTCCCTGCCCCTGGAGCCCCCGCAGTGAGCCTGCCCGACCTGGTCAGCGTCGCCGAGGACGATCGCGCACGCGCGCGGATGAACGCCTGGCTCGAACGCCTCGACGCCAAGGCGCGCCTCGCCTGGGCGTTGTCCACCCTGCCGGGCGAGCACGTGATGTCGTCGAGCTTCGGTGCGCAATCGGCCGTCCTGCTGCACCTGGTCACGCAGCAGCGTCCGGACGTGCCGGTGATCCTGGTCGATACCGGCTACCTGTTCCCGGAGACCTATCGCTTCGCCGACGCGCTGACCGAGCGCCTGGGCCTCAACCTGCGCGTCTATCGCCCGCAGATCGGCATCGCCTGGATGGAGGCCCGCCATGGCCGCCTCTGGGAAGACGGCGTCGACGGGCTGCGCCGCTACAACCGCATGCGCAAGGTCGAGCCGATGCGGCGGGCGCTGGACGAACTCGGCGCCCGCAGCTGGATCGCCGGCCTCCGGCGCAGCCAGGCCCGTACCCGCGCCGAGGCGCAGGTGCTCGAGCTGCGCGAGGGCCGCTGGAAGGTACATCCGCTGGTCGACTGGAGCGACCGCGACGTCTGGACCTACCTGCGCCAGCACGACCTGCCGTACCACCCGCTGTGGGAGCGCGGCTACGTCTCGATCGGCGACATCCACACCACGCACGCGCTGGCCGACGGCATGGCGCCCGAGGACACGCGCTTCTTCGGCCTCGGCCGCGAGTGCGGGCTGCACTACGACACCTGACCGCAGGGCGCCCGGCGCCGCGGTGCCGTTGCTTCCACCACCACCCGCTGGCTGCAGCCGGTGGTGCCCATCCCAAGAAAAAAGACCCCGAGAGCACCTGCCATGTCCCGTCCTGCCGAAGCGATCGACTTCATCGACGACCCCACGCCGCTGCCGCACGGCGGCGAACTGAAAGACCTCTACTTGGCCGGCGACGCGGCCGCGGCGCTACGCAAGCGCAGCGCCGCGCTGCCGGGCTGGGACCTCGACGCGCGCCAGCTCTGCGACCTGGAGCTGCTGCTCAACGGCGCGTTCTCGCCGCTGGAAGGCTTTCTCGGCCGCGAGGACTACGAGCACGTGCTGAGCGACCTGCGCCTCGCCGACGGCACGCTGTGGCCGATCCCGATCACGCTCGGCGTCACCGAGGCCTTCGCCGCGACGCTCGGCCTCGGCGACGAGATCGCGCTGCGCGACAACCAGGGCGTGCCGCTGGCCGTGCTCACGCTCCAGAGCCTGTACCGGCCCGACCGCGAAACCGAGGCGCGTGCGGTCTTCGGCACGCTCGACCGCAGCCACCCGGGCGTCGCCGACCTGCTCGACCGCACGCACCCGGTCTACCTCGGCGGGCGTTTGCAGGGTATCCAGCCACCGGCCCACTTCGACTTCCGCGCCTTGCGCGAATCGCCGCGCGAGCTGCGCGAGTGGCTGGCCCGGCAGGGCTGGCGCGAGACCGTGGCCTTCCAGACACGCAACCCGATGCACCGTGCGCATCGCGAACTGACCCTGCGCGCCGCCGAGCAGACCGGCGCGCGGCTGCTGATCCAGCCGGTCGTCGGCCGCACCAAGCCCGGCGACGTCGACCACTTCACACGCGTGCGCTGCTACCAGGCGCTGCTGGCGCACTACCCGAAGAACCACGCCAAGCTGTCCCTGCTGCCGCTGGCGATGCGGATGGCCGGCCCGCGCGAGGCGTTGTGGCACGCGATCATCCGCAAGAACTACGGCGCCACGCACTTCATCGTCGGCCGCGACCATGCCGGCCCGGGCCGGGACGCCGCCGGCGTGCCGTTCTACGAGCCGTTCGCCGCGCAGGAGCTGCTGGCACGCCACCAGGACGAGCTCGGCATCCGCATCGTGCCGTTCCCGGCGATGGTCTACGCCGCCAATCGCGACAGCTACCTGCCGGCCACCGACGTCGGCAGCGACGACCGGGTCGAGGATCTCTCCGGCACCGAGCTGCGGCGCCGCCTGCAGACTGGCGAGGAGATCCCGGCCTGGTTCACCTATCCGGAGATCGCGACGATCCTGCGCGAGCGGCACCCGGCCGGTGCCCGGCGCGGCTTCACGCTGTTCTTCACCGGCCTTTCCGGCGCCGGCAAGTCCACCCTCGCCGAGGCCGTGATCGCGCGACTGCTGGAAAGCTCGGCACGCCAGATCACGCTGCTGGACGGTGACGACGTGCGCAAGCACCTCTCGCGCGGCCTCGGCTTCAGCCGCGAGGACCGTTCCGCCAACGTGCGCCGGATCGGCTGGGTGGCGGCCGAGGTGACGCGCCATGGCGGCATCGCCATCTGCGCACCGATCGCACCCTATGCCGACGACCGCGGCGAGGTACGCCGGCTGGTGGAACAGCACGGCAGTTTCGTCGAGGTCCACGTCGCCACGCCGATCGAGGTGTGCGAGGCGCGCGATCGCAAGGGCCTGTATGCGCAGGCGCGCGCCGGCCGTATACCGCAGTTCACCGGCGTCAGCGATCCGTACGAGGCACCCGCCGCACCGGAGCTGCGCCTGGACACCGCCGGCACCACGCCCCATGCGCTGGCCGATGCGGTACTGGCCTTCCTCGCCGAACGCGGCCTGGCCGGCTGAGCGGCTCGCGCACCGGCCTGGCGAGGCGTCCGGGCAGACGGGTGCCTCGCGCTGCCGCTCGCCCGGCGCCGGGCGAGCGCGCTAGGCCCTCGACTGCGCCAGCACCCGCTCGACCGCCGGGTCGGCCTGCATCGCCGTCATGAAGCGAGCCACGTTGGCGTAGTCGCGCCAGGTCTTGGGCAGCCGTTCGGACCAGCGCACCATGACGAAGGCATAGGGATCGGCCACGGTGCGCCGGTCCTGGTAGACGTGTTCGGCGCCGCCGATCAGGCCGTCCAGGTGCGTCAGGACGCGATCGATGCGCGCGTGGGAGGCCTCGCGCACCTCCTTCAGCGCCGCCTCGTCTTCGCGGGTGGTGTAGCGCTGCGGCGAAAAGAACGGCCAGAACGCCGGGTGGAAGTCGCCGGTCAGGAACGCCATCGTCTCGACGAAGGCGAAGCGCTGTTCCGGATCGCCGTCGACACCGAGGTGCCGGTGCGGGTACTTCTCGGCGACGTACTGCAGGATCGCGTCGGCCTGCGTCATCGCACGCGGCCCGCCGATGTCGAGCGCGGGCACCATGCCGAGCGGATTGATGCGCCGGTAGGCCTCCGATTTCGGATCGACCTTCTCGACCGTGTAATCCGCACCGGCCCATTCCAGCGCGATCCAGCAAGCCAGGGCGCAGGTGCCCGGGGCGTAGTAGAGCTTCATGTCGGTCTCCTTCGATGTCGTCGTGACGCGTGGTGATCAGCCGCGCGCAAGCACCTCGCCGAACGCCGCGACCACGCGGTCGACGTTCTCCGGCGTGCTGCCGTGCCCCATCAGGCCGATGCGCCAGATCTTGCCGGCCAGCTCGCCGAGGCCTGCGCCGATCTCGATGCCGTGCCGGTCGAGCAGCGTGCGGCGCACTGCCGCCTCGTCGACACCGGCCGGCACGGCGACCGCATTGAGCTGCGGCAATCGCACCGCGGGAGCCACCGGCAACGACAGGCCGAGCGCCTCCAGGCCATCGCGCAGGCGCAGATGATGGGCGCGGTGGCGCGCCCAGGCCGCTTCCAGGCCTTCCTCGCGCAGTGCCAGCAGCGCCTCGTGCAGCGCGTAGAGCATGTTGATCGGCGCGGTGTGGTGGTAGGCGCGCGCGCCTTCGCCCTGCCAGTAGCCCATCACCAGGGTGAGATCGAGGAACCAGCTCTGCACCGGCGTGCGGCGCGCCTTGATCGCCGCCACCGCCGCCTCGCTGAAGCTGACCGGCGACAGGCCCGGCGGCGCGGACAGGCATTTCTGCGAACCCGAGTAGACCGCGTCGATGCCCCAGCCATCCACCTCCAGCGGACTGCCGCCGAGGCTGGTCACCGCATCGACGATGCTGAGCGCGCCGTGCTCGCGTGCCAGCCGGCACAACGTGGCCGCGTCCGATGCGACGCCGGTCGAGGTCTCCGCATGGACGAACGCCAGCGCCTTGGCGCCGGGATTGGCGCGCAGCGCCGCCTGCACCTTGTCCGGATCGACCGGCTGGCCGAACGGATCGTCCACCATCACCGCATTCGCGCCGATCCGCACGACGTTCTCGCGCATGCGCCCGCCGAACACGCCGTTGCGGCAGACGATCACCGTGTCGCCCGGCTCGACCAGGTTGACGAAGGCCGTCTCCATGCCGGCCGAGCCGGGCGCCGAGACCGGCAGCGTCAGCGCGTGGCCGGTGCGGAACGCCAGCCGCAGCAGTTCCTTGACCTCGTCCATCATCGCAATGAAGCGCGGGTCGAGATGGCCGATCGTCGGCCGCGCCAGTGCGGCCAGCACGCGTGCCGGAACCGGGGACGGCCCCGGCCCCAGCAGCAGGCGATCGGGAGGCAGGAAGCTTTGCATCGGCGGCAGCCTTCGGAAGCAGCGGAACCGTGATTGTATCGTCGCCGCGTCCGGTGTCCGCACGACGGTCCGTGGGCGCGATCGCGGCAAGCCTTCTCCGCGTCCGGCCTGCGCGCGCGCCGCCCGGTGGATCCCGCAGCCGCGGCGCGGTGAGCCGCGCTCGCCGCTGAAACGGAGGACGCCCGCTACGGCGTCAACGGCGCCTCATAGCTGACCTCGCAGCGGGGACAGGCGTGGCCCGGCCCCGTCTTCCACAGAGGCGCCATCCGCATGCCGGCCATCCATGCACTGCCGCCGCAGCGAGGACAGCGGATCGATCGATAGGCCGCCAGCAGGGTAACCGCCACTCCGGCGATTCCGAGGCCCCAGCCGTAGCTGTACGGCGGACCGAGCCTGAAGAACCCGGGGACCGCCGCCATCGCCCAGAACACGAAGAACGCGAGGCGATACCGGCGGCCGCTCCTCAGCAGGTACGCGCGAATCGTCATCGCGGCGGCACCGGCCGATCCGGCTCGCCAGCGGTGCGGGAGCCCGGCGGAACGGCGATCGTCCCGGACGCGCGGCCGGTCGTTTCCATCATTGCCGTTGCGTTCGATGCGGGGCTGCAGGCGATACCGGGCACGGAATCTCCCGTCGCGCCGCGTGTCAGCGATAGTCCTGGTAGGACTTTTCCTCGATCAGCGTCGAGCCGAGCCGAAGGTTGATCTCGCGCTTGAGCGCGGCGCGCTCGTCGTTGCGGATGTAGACCGAACGCGCCAGCTCGATGAACTCGGCGTCGAAGGCCTTGGCCTTTTCCTTCAGGCGGATGCGGTCCTCGATGTCCCAGAGCGCCTCGTTGACCGCCTTGAGGCCGGTCCGCAGGTCCGCGATGTCGACCGTCGAGACCGGGTCGGCCGCCCAGGTGCGGGTCAAGGCACCGAGCTCGTTGCCGACGTTGGCCAGCTTGGCCGGGTCGGTCATGCGCTCGGACTTGATCTCGAGGATGGTGATCTTGTCGATCAGTTCGCCATAGGAAACGGGGGTGGCAATCTGGCTCATCGGAAGGCGCCGAAAACGGAGAGCGGCCAGTTTACCGGACCGGGTTGTCACCGGAGGCCCCGACCCGTATCATCCGCGCCCTTCCCGTGACCATCCGGGCACCGCTTCTGGAGAGGTGGCAGAGTGGTCGAATGTACCTGACTCGAAATCAGGCGTACGTGCAAGCGTACCGTGGGTTCGAATCCCACCCTCTCCGCCACACGAAAAAAAGGCCCTGCTTCGTCAGGGCCTTTTTCGTTGCCGGGACCGCCTCCCGGGCCGGCCGGCGCGGAACCGGCGCGCGATCGCGTCAGTTGACGACGGCGAACCGGTCCAGCGCCTTCTCCGCCTGGCCACGCTCGAAGTCACCGAGACCGCGCGCCACGCCGCGGTAGCGCTCGATCAACCCGGCGTCCTCCGGCATCACGCGGGCGAGCCTGACCAGCACTTCGCGGGCTTCGAAATCCGAGCCCATCGTCGCCACCGCGGCGAGCACGTTCTGTGCCGTGGCGGCATCGACCGCCGGGCCGTCGAGCAGCGCGACCAGGGCCTGGCGGCGCTCGAAGTCCGAGCCGATACCGGCCGCCAGGCGCAGGTAGGCAGCGCGCACCTCCGGCGAATCGCCGCGGCGGGCGGCCACCGCTTCGAGCACCGAGCGCTTCTCGAAATCGCTGCCGATGCTGTCGGCGCCGTCGAGCGCGCGGACCAGGACATCCGGCGTGACCGCAGCCTGCTTCAGCAGCGCCTCGATGACGCGGCGGCGCTCGAAATCCGAACCGATGCCGTTCAATGCCGTGCTCCACGCATCCAGCACCTCGCCCTGCACCGGCATGCGCCCAGCCACCGAGACCAGCAGTTCGGCACGCTCGAAGTCCGAATCGATACCGGCGGCCGCCTTCAACAGCAGCACCTGCAAGGCCGGCGACAGCGACGGCTGGCCGAGCGCGGCCTGCAGGACGTTGCGCTTCTCGAACGCCGAATCGATCGCCTCGACCAGGGCCAGCGCACGCGCCTGCTGCTCGGGCGACAACGGGGCATCGGCGAACAGCACGCGCAGGTAGCCGGCCCGCGCATGATCGGCCTGGATCAGGTCGATCTCGGCCAGCAGCGCAGCCGCACCACCACGCGCCAGCAGACGCCGGCTGCGCGCCTCGGCCTGGACGCCGGTCTCGCGCAACATGCGCGGCACCAAGGCGGCGATCCAGGCGCGGCCTTCGGCGTCGAGCGCACACTCGGTACCGTCGACGCGGTAGCGCCGGTCGACGCCGCTCGCAGTACCCTTGAAGCGGATCTCGCGCGTCACGCCGGACGTGGTCTCGCTGATGTCCAGGTAGGCGCCGTCTGCCAGCCCGGCGACATCGCTCTCGTCGGCGTTGAACTCGATCTTCCCCTTCTGATCGACGTCGAGCGCGTAGCCGCTGCGGCGATCGCTGAAGCGGACGGATTCCTTGCCGTTCGAGCTGCGTATCTCGACGCTCTGGCTGGTGCCGCCGACGGCAAGGGTGGTCACGGCGACGCCGGGCAGCGCGACCAGCACGAACAGGCCGCAGACGAACGCGCCACGACGCAGCAGCGCGGATGAAGGAGAGGTGGACATGGTGGATTCCTCGAGCAGGCGGTGGACGCGGCGCACGACCGGACTGGCATCGTGGGCCATCGCGGCGGCGAAGGCGGGGACCCGCGGGCCGCCGCGGGCATGGGACAGACAGGTGGCAAGGCATTCGGCCAATGGCCTGCCGCTGCCCAGCAGCGCGGCAGCGGTGGCATCGCAGGCATCCTCGGCCAGCGATTCCAGCCGCCGCCGCGCATGCCAGGCGAGCGGATGAAAGAACAGCGGCAGCAGCGCCGCATGCTGGGCGATACGCCAGTACGGATCGCAGCGCTGCTGGTGGGCCAGCTCGTGGGCCAGCAACGCGCGCTGCTGTCCGGCGGCCAGGTCGCCGCTCCAGCGCGGCAGCAGCAGCACCGCGCGCGGCAGCATCATCGGGCTGGCGATGTCGGCCAGCACGCGCACGGCCGGCGTGCGCAGGCGCATCTGCCCGGCCAGCCGGGCGGTCTGGTCATGCAGCGCTGCCGATGCGGACTCGCCCTGGCCCAGACCGCGCCGCCACAGGTACAGCAGGCTGCGGCTGCGACGCACGAACACCGCCATCGCGACCGCGAGCCCGGCCAGCCACAGCGCGACCGCGCCCTGGGCGACGGCCGGAGGAAGCACCAGCGCCGGCGGTGTCTTAGGCGCGGCCACCTCGGCGGACTGCGGCGCGACCGGCCGGGTCGCCGCGCCGGTGCCGGCGGGCCGCCGGGCATCCGCCGCCGGCGGTGGCGCTACGGTCGCGAGGCGCGGACGCGCGTCGGCCGACTCCGGTCGCTGCGGGCCGGTAACCGGCAGCGCGGACGGCAGCAGCGACACCGTGCTCGACAGCAGCGCGCCAAACAAGGCGAAGCGCCAGGCCAGCTCCAGCGCCTGCGTGCTGCGCAGCAGACGCAACCGCTCCGCCAGCCAGGCGATCGCGAGCAACACGGTCGCGTGGACGGCCAGCGTCGCCAGGGCGGACGCGGACCATTCGATGAGGGCGATCATGTCCGCCTCCTTCCCTTCGGTGCGCCGGCATCGGCTTCGAGCAGCGCGCGCACCCGCTCCAGGTCACCGGGGGCGACGTCGTTCTCGCTGACCAGATGCGCGAGCAGCGCCTGGGAGTCACCGCGGAACAGGCTCTGGATCAGGCCGCTGACCATCGAGCGGCGTACCTGCGATTCGCTGACACGGGCGTGGTAGAGCAACTGGCGGCCTTCGCGGCGGAACGCCACGGCGCCGCGCTTCTCGAGCCGCGTCAGCAAGGTGGCGACGGTGGTGTGCGCCAGGCCACGCGAGGCCGCCAGGGCTGCCACGACGTCGGCCACGGTCGCCTCGCCGCGCCAGAGTACGCGCATGACATCCAGCTGCAGCTCGCTCAGTGCGATGTCCTCGGACATGCGGTTCATGACTCCGTTCTACGCCTGTAGTACTACATTTGTAGAACAAGCCCCTGCCGGTGTAAACAGGCCGAAAGTCACGGGGGTCGCCGATCGCCACCCGGCGCGGGGCACCGCACCGCTGGTGCCCGCGGTGCCGCGGCGCCGGAAGCGTCGCGGAAGGCCGTCCACGGGTGTCGATCCGGCGTGGCCGCCGCTGGCGACGGCCGTCCACAGCGGCCGGATGTTGCCTGGACGCCGGCGCGGAGGTCCGGTCAGCGGCCCGGCCCGGCCGGGTTGCGAAGATCGCCGTTACGGGACTACGCGCATCGCCTCCGGTGACCGGCCGTCGTCCGGCGGCGAGACGGTGGTCTCCGGTGGATTCGGGCCGGCGTCTGCCACTCCGCTGCCGAACTACCGGGCGGCGTCCGTGCTGCGTGTGCGACGGCGCGGGAATCGCCAGCGCCGTCGCGCCATCGGGACTTCGACGCAACGGCCGGCGGCCGGCACGGCGCGCGGCCGGCCGGTCGATACGGCGTGAACGCGCTACGGCTGCTCGAAGCCGTCGGCGAAGATCGGGTCAGCGAAGACCGGCACGGCGACATAGCTCACCACGGTGAAGTCCGGGCCGCGGGCGGTGCCGGCCATCCGGCCGTTCTCGCTGACGGCCACGGCGTTGAGCAGGTACTCGTAGAGCGTGCCGTTGTCGGCCTGCGCGGCGATGTCGTAGGAAACACCGTCCACGTGGACGAAGGCCTTGAACTGGAGCGTGGCGAAGTCGTACGCGCGCCCGACGATGGTCCCGCGCGCGTTGACGTCGAAGGCGATGCCCTGCTCGAGCCCGAGCAAGGCGCCGGGCACCGCCGTGGCCACGCCGTCGACGAAGGTCACGGGCACCACCTTGCCGGTGGCGGCAAGGTCCATCTCGCCGACGGCGACACCTGCTTCGTTGATCGCGTGCGCCTTGCTGGCCACCTCGTCGACGCCGGTGGCGATCGGACCGATGCCGGCCACACCGACCTGGCCGACCGTCGCATGCGAAGGCGTGCCCGGGAAGTACCAGCCGCCGACCTTGACGCCGGCGGTGTTGATGCCGGCCCAGTAAGCCTGGGTGCCAGGCCCGTGCGGCGGCACGCCGTCGTCGACGAAACCGCCGGTGGCGGTCCACTCGAACGCATTGAACTGCCCGTCGGTCGCCGCCAGGCCGACGACGACACCGAGGTCGTTGATGTCGTCCGGATTGAGCTTGGTCCCCTCCGGCCCCGTCATCGTCTCGAAGCCGGTCAGGTCGGTCGCGTCCCAGAGCAGGCCGGTGGTGACCGCGCCGTCCTTGAGGATCGTCGTGGCGTAGCCGACGATCTGGCCGAGGTTGTTGATGCCGGTGGCGGTGCCCTCCTCCCGGTCGGCCGGAATCGGCAGCGTATGCGCCTGGCTGCCGTCCCAGAGGAAGGCCCGGTTGGCGAAGGTCTTCGCGTCGGTGTAGTAACCGACCGCCTGCCCGGCGTCGTTCATGTCCGCGACGTAGACGTTCTCGGCGCCGGCGATCTGGATCGGCACCAGGTGGTACTGCGGCGCTGCGGCGGCCGCCGGGCCGGACACGAGCGCCAGGCCGGCGAGCACGGCGGCGGACCGGGACGATTTCGCGATGTTCATGAACGGCATCTTCCTCATGCAGGGACGGGGACGGCAGGCGTCCGGGCTATCGTCCCGGATCGCCGCGCCGACCGCGATTCGAGGCCTGTTCGGATCGTGTTCGGATCGCGTTATTCCTTGCCGCGCAACGATCTAGGGCGTGTCATCAATCTCCCGGCAGGTCGCGTTGGCCCTGGAAAGTCGTCAGGGGGTGTTGTGTGGCGCCGCGCCTGACTGGCCGTCAGGTCAAGCCGCGCAACGCACGCTGGCGGCTTTCCAGGGCCAACCCGGAGGGCCGCTCTTGCGTGCGCCCGGGACTGCGTCATCGCTCGGGCGTGGACCGACGTCCACTTCCTCCCTCTTCCTTGGCCCGGACGCACGCAAGAACGGCGCGGCCTACCGAGGGATTGATGACACGCCCTAGCGCGCGGCCACCGGCGCGGTGACCAGCGCGGCAGGCAGCCTGCGCTCGCCGGCGAGCCGGCGGGCCTGGTCGAGCGCGGCCTGCCAGGCGTCGGTGCGGCCCTGCGCATGGGCCAGGCGCAGGCGCGTCAGCGCGCAGCCGTAGTCCTGCTCGGCCCAGAGCGCGACGCGGCCGGCGATCGCCGCCGCTTCGCGGACGCGGCCGGCGTCGAGCAGGAACCGCGTGTAGTCGGCGACGACGGCGGCGATGGTCTCGGCCACGCCCTGCGCGTCGGCCAGTGACAGCGCCGCCTGGAACCGCCGCTCGGCCTCGTCCGCGCGACCGGCGGTCCAGGCCCGGTTGGCGGCGGCCAGACCGCGCAGCGGCATCCGCGGATGCGTGCGGTCGCCCGCCGGAAGCACGTCCCCACCGGTGCCGGGACCGCCCGGCGGGCGACCCAGCGCCTGTTCCAGCCGCGAGCGCAGCACGGCGACGGCCACGCGGATGATGTCGCTGTCGGCGGAGGCCAGCTCGTCCTCGGGCACCGGCTCGAGCAGTGCCAGCGCCTCGGCCGGATGCCCGCGGTCCCAGGCCAGCTCGGCGCGCAGCAGACGCAGCCGCTCGTTCTCGAACGGATCGGCCGGGGTGCGGTCGTTGGCCGGATCGTCGAGCAGGGCGAAGGCCTCGCCGTGGCGGCCGGCGCGCAGCAGGCCCTGGATGCGATAGAGCCGCACCGACAGCAGCGAGTCCGGATTGACCATGCGCTCGCGCATCGCCCAGGCACGATCGATCGTCGCCATCGCCTGCGCGTTCTTGAGCTGCTGGCGGCGGGCGACGTACAGCGTCTGCAGGTTGCTGATCGGCTCCTGCACCACGCCGAGCGCCTGGAACTGCGCGATCGCCGCTTCCAGGTACGGCTCGGCCTGCGCCGGATGGCCGCGCAGCGTCTCCAGCGCACCGATGTTGCCGTCGACGCGGGCGACGCTGGCGATGTCGCCGGCGCGCAGGAATTCCTCGCGGGCGATGCCGTTGTCGATCAGCGCGCCCGAATGGTCCTGCAGCGAGATGCGGCTGACGCCGCGCGTCAGGTGCAGGCGCCCGACCAGGATCGCGTCACCGTCGTCGGCATGCAGGTCGATCCCCTCGGAGGCGTAGCGTCCGGCCTCGGCGAACGCGCCGGACCGGATCGCCACCGTCGCCCGCGCGGCCAGCAGCTCGGCACGGAACACCGAAACCTGGCCTTCGGTATCGGCCAGCAAGGCGTCGAGGGCGGCGCGCGCGTCGTCGACGCGACCGGTCCGGATGTCGACCTCGGCCAGGTGCTGGCGCAGCTTCGGCTCGTCGCGGACCAGGTCGGCATCGGCGCGCAGGATCGCGCGTGCGGCCTCGGGCTCGTTGGCCAGCATCGCGGCGCGCGCGCGCTGCAGGGTCTCGGAGACGCCGGCCGCCTCCGCCGACACGGCCGGTACGTGCCCGAGCACCGCGCTCAACCGATCCGCCGCGGCGTGCAGCGCGACCACCGGCGAGGCGTCCTCGAACTCGCTGCGCACGGTGGATGCGTCGGCTGCGGTCGCGGTCATGGCCACCCGCCAGCGGCCCGCCTCGCGCGTCACCACCGTCTGCACCAGGATCGCCGCACCGGACAGGCGCTGCAGCGCCGCCCGCACCGGCGGGGCCGCGGCGGCCGCGGTGTCGGCGCCGAGACTGCGCAGCAGGCTGACGGTGGCATCGCTGGACACGACGGCGATGCCGCTGCGCCGCAGCCGGTCGCCGACCAGGTCCATGCCGCCCAGCCGCAACCACGGCTCGTCGTCGGCGGCCGCGACGATCGGCAGCACCACGATGCGCTCGCCGGCTGCGGATGGCGGCGGTACCGGGCGTGGCGCGCGCTGCAGCCAGGCGATGCCTGCGGCCGCCGTCGCTGCCAGCAGCACGGCCAGCGCGATCAGCAGGCCGGTCCGCGGCCGCCGCGCCGGCGGGAGCGCGGCCGTCGCTGCGGGCACAGCGGCGGTGTCGCCATCCGCCGGTGCGGCCGCGGCGGCCGCCTCGATCACGGTCGGCGCCACCCAGCGGTAGCCGAAGCCGGCCACCGTGCGAATCGCGTGCTGGGTCTGCCCGTCGTCGTCGATCGCGCGGCGGCATTGCAGGATCAGCTGGCCGAGCTGGACGTCCGAAGCGACGCCGCGCGGCCACAGCGCCTCGATCAGCTCTTCGCGCCCGACGGCGCGCGCACGCTGCTCGACCAGCAGGACCAGGCAGGAGAATGCGCGCGGCGGCAGCGTGACGCGCCCGCCGTCCTTCCAGAGCTCGCGTGCTGCGGGAATCAGTCGATAGGCGCCGAAGCGGAACGCGGGTGGCTGCATTCGTATGCTGGGAAACGGTTCGGCCGCGCGATCGCGCGGCCGTTCGCCTCGGATTCTACCTGCTCCGGTCTAGCGGCTCCGGCCGGCTTCGGCCGTGCTGCCGCTCAGGGCGGGCCGCCGTCGCCGGTATGCGGCGTGCGCCACGCGGCCCAGGCCAGTCCGGCCCAGCCGCCGATCAGCGCGAGGCCGCCGATCGGCGTCAGCGGACCGAGGCCGCGCGGCGCGCCGAGCGCGAGCAGATAGAGGGAGCCGCAGAACAGCACGATGCCGGCGGCGAACGCCCAGGCGATCCCACGCACCGCGCGCGCCGGCAGCGCCGGCGCCAGGGCCGCCAGGCCGAGCAGCGCCAATGCGTGCCAGAGCTGGTACTGCACCGCGGTGCCCCAGACGGCCAGCGCATCGGCGCCGAGCAGGCCCTTCAGCGCATGCGCGCCGAACGCGCCGGCGACCACGCCGCTGCCGCCGAAACCGGCCGCCAGCAGGGTGGACATCCGGCGCGGATCGGCCACGCCGCTACTTCTTCTTGGCCGGCGCCGCCGGCTTGGCTTCGACCGGCTTGGACAGGTCGTCGATCGACTTGTCGAGGCTGGCGTACTTGTGCGCCGGCAGCTCGAACGTCCAGCCGGCGAAACGCCGGTCGAGATCGCCGACCTGCTTCTTCAGCTCGGCCAGACGGTCTTCGCGGTCCTTGCCCGGATCGGCGACCGCCGGCGGTGGCGCCGCGGCGGCATTGGCGTCGCCCGCCGCGGCCTTGGCGGCGGCGGCCTCGTGCTCGGCCTTCGCCGTGTCCTGGGCAGCCTGGATGTGCGCACCGGCGCGCGCCTCGTCCAGCGACGCGGTGAACTGGCCGTAGTGCTTGCCGCCCTGCTCCCAGGCCGTGACGTCCACCTGCCGTCCGTCGAACGCGACGAAACGCGCCTTGAGCGCCTGCTCCGGCGCCGCGCCGGCATCCGCCTTCTGCACGCCGTCGATGCGCAGGCCCGCCAGGCCCGAGGCCGGTGCATTCGCGACGGCGTCCGAGCTGGGCTCGCGTCCTTTCGGCAGGTCGGCGATGCGGAAGTTCGGATCGCTCGCGTTCTCCTTGTAGACCCGCAGCGTCTTGCCGCCCTTGTCGATCGTGACCTCGGCGATCTGTGCCGCCGGAATGTCGGCCAGGTCGCGGCTCAGCCAGTCGCCGGCGTTCTTGTCGGGGGTCAGCGTGCCGCTCGCCAGCCAGCTCTGCGCCTCGTCGGCGCCCCGCACGAACGTCCCGCCGCCGCCCTGCCCGTTGTAGTTGCCGACGATCAGGTGCACCGGCGTCTTCGGGCCTTCGATCTGCACCAGGATGCCCTTGGCGTCGGCGGCGGTCACGTCCTCGACACCGAGCGTCGCGTAACGGTCCTTGTTGGCGGTCTTGGGCTCGAGCACGGTGGCGTCGGCCAGCTTCAGCACGAATTCGCGCAGCTTGCCGCTGTCGGCCGGATAGCCGTCGCGGCTGGCGACGACCCAGCCGGCGTCCCGGCGCTCGAGCACGGCGATCGGCTGGTTGCCGGCGCCGGTCAGCGTCACCTTGCTGATCGCGTTGATCTCCTCCTTGAGGCCGGGCACGAGCTGGCTGGTGCGCAGCTCGGTGGCGGGCTTGCGCGAATGGTTCAGGCCCACCGCGGCCGCCAGTGCGGCCAGCGTCACCGCGGCGATGATGCCGAGCGTCTTTGCGTTCATCACAGGCCTCCCTGGACGGCGGCGCGCCGCCGGCTGCGGCGCCAGAACACGAAGCCGAGCGCGGCGAGCGTCACCAGCAACGGCATCAGGACGATGTTGATGAGCTTCAGGCGCGTGCCGAGGCCTTCGATGTCGGCGTCGAGCTCACGGCGCACGCTGCGCAGCTCCTTGCGGATCTCGAGCTTGCGCTCGGCGAAGTTCTTGAGCTCGGCCTGCTGCTCCGGCGACAGGATCATCGCCTGGTCGCCGCTCTTGGCGCGCTGCAGTTCGGCCAGCTTGCGCTCGGTGTCCTGCAGCTCGCGCTGGAGCTCCTGCTCCTTGGCACGGAAGCGCTCGTCGGCGTGGCGCTTGAGCGCCTCGACCGTCGTGAACGGGCGCAGCGAGGTCGCGCGGCTGCGGATCGAGATCAGGTCGCCCGAGCCGCTCAGGTTGTCGACCGTGTTGACGACGAAGTCACCGTTGTTGGCGAACGCGTTCATGATGCGCTGGCCGAAGAACTGCTGGACCTGCACCCACATGCGGTCGCCCAGCAGGTCGGTGTCGGCGACCAGCACGATCTGGGCGTCTTCCTTCGATTCGGCCAGGTGCCCCGCCTCGCTGCGCTCGGGGAACGCGGTCGCCAGCTTGCCGCCCAGGCGCGCCGCGATCACGAACGGCTGGCCGGCCGGCTGGTAGCCCTCGAACAGCACGCCGGGATCCTGCATGAAGCGGATCTTGTCGGTGTCCACCGAGGCCGCTTCGCTCGAACTCTGGATCAGCGGCGTCAGCGTGGTCTTGGCGCCTTCGGCCAGCGTGAAGAAGCCGGCCGTGGACACGTTGATCGCCTCCAGGCCCGAGGTCACGACGTCGTCACGGCTGAAGTCGCCGGCGGTGAGGCCGAGGATCGCCGGATGGCGCACCGCCTGCTGGCCGGGGCCGCGGCTGATCGCCAGCGCGCGCAGCCGGTCGATCACGACCTTGCCGGCGTCGTAGCCGACGCCCCAGGCCTTGAACAGCTTGCCCAGGTCCGAGGACTTGTCGGCGAACATCGCCGCCTGCGGGTTCTCCGGATCCTGGCCGGACTGGTCGGCTTCGGCGTTGGGATCGACGAAGACCAGCAGGTGGCCGCCGCGCAGCACGAACTGGTCCAGCGCGTACTGGGCGTCGTCCGACAGCTGCTTGGGATGGACCAGCACGACGGTGCCGATCTCGGCGTCGATCGCCTTGAGGCCTTCCGGATTGAGCGTGCGCAGCTCCGAGAGCTGCTCGAGCTGCTGGGCGACCGCCCAGGGCTCGCGCATCTGGCGCGTGGCGGGGTCGAAGCCGGCGCTGATCGGCAGGCTCGACAGCAGGCCCACCACCGGCTTCTTGGCGGCGCTCAGCTCGTGGATCAGCTTGGCGACGTCGTACTCGAGGAACGATTCCTTGTCCGGCTGGAAGAACGGGATCGTCGCGCGGCCGTTGGTCGAGTTGGTGCCGGCCAGGCCGAAGAAGATCGTTTCCCCGCCGGGGCCGGCCGGGATGCCCTGCAGCCCGAACGCCGAGGCGCGGTCCTCATCCTCCGAGAACGGCAGCGGGTCGACCACGTCGAGCGCGATCTTGCCGCCGGAACGCGCCGCCATCTCCTCGAGCATCTCGCGCACGCGCAGGTAGTAGGTGCGCAGCGGGGCGAGGTTCTGCGTGCCCTTGTCCGAATAGAACAGGTACAGGTGGATCGGCTCCTCGATCGTGCCGAGGATGTTGCGGGTGCCGTCCGACAAGGTGTAGAGCCGGCTTTCGGTCAGGTCCACGCGTGCGCCGCGGAACAGCGTGTTGACGATCAGCAGCACGGCGACGAGCAGGATGGCCAGCACCACCAGGGCGCCGCCGGAAAGGGTCTTGCGATGGAGCGTCATGTCGTCGGTCCCTCAATCGGCTTTCTTCATCTCGATGACCAGCGCGCTGGCATAGAGCCAGAAGCCGATCATGAGCAGGAAATACAGGAGGTCGCGCAGGTCGATCACGCCCTTGCTGACCGCCGCGAAATGGGTCAGGAAGCTCAGGCCCGCGATCGCGTCCACCACGCCCTGCGGCGCGAACGCGCGCACCGCGTCGAGCACCAGCGGGAAGCCGGCGAGCAGCAGCCCGAAGCACACGACCACGGTCAGGATGAAGGCCACGACCTGGTTGCGCGTGGAGGCCGACAGGCACGAACCGATCGCCAGGAACGCACCGGCCATCAGCAGCGAGCCCAGGTAGCTGGCGAAGATGACGCCGTTGTCGGGCGAGCCGAGGTAGTTGACGGTCAGCCAGATCGGGAACGTCAGCACCAGCGCGATGGCGATGAACGCCCAGGCCGCCAGGAACTTGCCGAGCACCGCCTGCCAGGTGGTGACCGGCAGCGTCAGCAGCAGCTCGATCGTGCCGCTCTTGCGTTCCTCGGCCCACATCCGCATCGACACCGCCGGCACCAGGAACAGGTACAGCCACGGGTGGAACGTGAAGAACGGCCGCAGGTCCGCCTGGCCGCTCTCGTAGAAGCCGCCGAGGTAGAACGTGAACGCGCCGGACAGCACCAGGAAGATCACGATGAACACGTACGCCACGGGCGTGGCGAAGTAGCTGCGCAGCTCGCGCTTGAACAGGGTCGTCACGCCGCTCATGCCTGCGTCCTCCGCTCGCCGGTGGCGACACCGCCGGTGATCGTGCGGAACACCTCGTCCAGCCGCCCGCCTTCCAGCGCCAGCTCGCGCACGACGATGTTCTGCGCCTTCAGCACGTCGCTGACCTCGGTGAAGATCGCGCGCCCCGGCTTCGGGAACGCCGTGACCCGGCCGTCCTGCGGGTCGACCTCGATCGCGGCCACGTCGGCGACCCGCGCCAGCGCCTCGCGCGCGGCGTTGACGTCCACCGCGGTCAGCGAGACCGCCTGGTGGTAGCGCGAACGCGCCTCCAGCTCGGCCGGCTTGGCGTCGGCCAGCACCTTGCCGGCGGCGATGATCACGGCCCGGTCGCAGACGGCGTGGACCTCTTCGAGGATGTGGGTCGAGACGATGATCGTCTTGTCGCGCGCCATGTCGTTGATCAGGCCGCGCACCTCGTGCTTCTGGTTGGGATCCAGGCCGTCGGTCGGCTCGTCGAGGATCAGCACCTTCGGATCGTGCAGGATCGCCTGGGCGATGCCGACGCGGCGCTTGAAGCCCTTGGACAGCGTCTCGATCGGCTGCTCGACGACCCGCTCCAGGTGCAGGCGCCCGATCACGTCGTCGAGCCGGCGGTGGCGCAGCTCGCCCTTGAGCGCGCGCACGTCGGCGATGAAGGCGAGGAACTCGCGTACCGTCATCTCGCCGTAGCTCGGTGCGCCTTCGGGCAGGTAGCCCAGCGCACGGCGCGCCTCGAGCGGCTGCTTCTCGACGTCGAATCCGCAGACACTGGCACTGCCGGAGGTGGGTGCGAGGAAGCCGGCGATCATCTTCATCGTGGTCGACTTGCCGGCGCCGTTGGGCCCCAGGAAGCCGAGCACCTGGCCGGGCTCGACGGTGAAACTGATGCCGTCCACGGCGACCAGGTCGCCGTAGCGCTTGGAGAGTTGTCGGGTTTCTATCATGGTCTGATCGCTCGCTCCGTTCGTAGGGCGTCCCGCCCGTCGCAGCGCTGCAGGGCGCAGCGGACGGCAGTGACCGGCATCCGGCACTGGCCGGAATGGACCGGCCGCCGACGAGCGGCGTGCTTCGGATGCGGACAGCAGAGCGGTGCCCCGCCCGGGCACCTCCTGCGGGCGCCGGAAATGTACAGCAAACGCTCGGGAAAGTTCCCGATTCCGCGCGTGGACCTGCGCCCGCGGCGGTCGGTCGGCGGCGCCGCGGCGCGCGCCCGTTCGATCCGTGCGTCAGTCGCCCGCCGGCTTCCCGGCCGGGGCGACCGGCGCCGATTCGTCGACCGCCTGCAGCGGCCCCACCGTGGCGGTGCCCTTCCACTGCGCGTCGCGCAGCGCGAAATAGGCCTTGGGATCGGTCGGGTTGACGTCGTCGAGGCCACGGACGGCCTGGCCGCAGCCGGACTCGCCGATCACGATGTTGCCGATCACGATGCCGCCGATGCCCATGCAGTTGCCGCCGCCGTTGCTGGCGGTGCTGCTGGCGCTGCGGACGCTGAGGTCGTCGTAGCCGGTGCGCGAGCCGGTCGTGTTGAGACGCACCGAGCCCAGCTCGCCGGCGACGCGGCGCTTGGCGACCGCATCGCCGTATTCGGCCGCCAGGGTCGCGCGGATGCCGTCGGCGCGGGCGCGCTCCTCGGCGGTCAATTGCGCCGCGACGCGATCGCGCGTGGTGACGAAATCCGGATAGTCGCGTTCGGCGGCCAGGTCCATCCAGGCGTAGGCGGTGGCCGCATCCCGGGCGACGCCCTCGCCGTTGAGGTACATCAGGCCGATGCTGAGCTGAGAAGGCTTGTCGGCGAAGCGCGCGCCGAGCAGGAAGAACTTCATCGCATCGTCGTAGCGGCGCTTGGCGTAGGCGCTCATGCCGTGCGCGAAGCCGGTCAGGTCGCTGTAGCCGCGCACCGGGTTGACCCGGCCGAGCTTGGCGACGGTCCGCTCGTACTCGCGCTGGCTGACCGTGACGGTCTGCGATTCATCCGTCTCGCCACGCGCCGCCAGCGGCGTCCAGACGAGCACGGCCGCGATCAGGCCGATCCCGAGAGGCATTCGATGGGTCACGCAGCGGCTCCGTAGGGCAAACGATGGCCGCATGATGCGACCGTGCGCGGCCATCCGCAATGGCGCCACCGTGTCGCTATGCGGCGGCCTCCACGCCGCTGCCGCACGCCCGTTCGCCGTCGAACGGCGGCGGATAGCGGCGGCCGGGGCGCAGCGGCCGGAAGCACGGCGCTTCACGGAAGAACGCCGGCGACGGCGGCGCATCGTGCCAGCCCGGAATGCCTGCCAGCGGCAGCGGCCGCAGGTCCTGCGGATCGGCCAGCAGCCGTCCGTCGGCGATCGCCGCCGCCAGCAGCGCCTCTGCCTCGGGCCAGCCGCGCACGATCGCGCCGGTGGCGGGACGCTGCGCCGCGATACGCTCGGCCGGCATCCGTACCGCCAGCGCCTTGGCGGTCGGCCGATGCGCGTGGCACACGGCATGCTCGAACAGCGCATGGCCGAACACCGTCACGCCGATGCGCCGTCCCCAATCCGGGGCATGCCGGTGGAACAGGCCGGCCCAGTCGTGGCGGTCCCAACAGGCCAGCAGATCGTCCCCGGCGATCCAGACCACCACGCCGGCCTCGTCGAAATGCGTCAGCGCGCATTGCCCGCGCGTGCGCTGGCGCGGACCGACCTGCGCGATGTCGGCGACCTGCCGCGCATTGAGCGCCCACTTGAGCGCCGGATGGCGCCACCAGGCCAGGACGTTGAACAGGTCGTGCACGCAGTCCGGCCGTGTCGCCAGCGTATCGTGCCGGGCGATGCGCTCCTCGTAGTGCAAGCCGTCCGCGAGCAAGGCCGGCGTCTGCTCGCGAACCGCCGGGCGCGCATGGCCATCGCGCGAGCAGGCCTCGCGCAGGAGCCGGTCGAGCGCGGCGACCGGCGTGCGCGGCGGCGGCAGTTCGCCGCCCCAGGCGGCCAGCGGCGGACCGGCGATCGCCTCGCCCCAGCCGGCGCAGGACTCAGGCACCGGCCAGCCAGCGCAGGACCTGGCCGACCACCCAGGCCAGGTAGGTACCGGTCGCGTAGCCGACGACGCCGAGCAGGACGCCGACCGGTGCCAGCGCCGGATGGAAGGCCGCGGCGACCACCGGCGCGGAGGCCGCGGCGCCGATGTTGCCCTGCGAGCCGATCGCGAAATAGAACAGCGGCGCCTTGATCAGCCGGCCGACGATCAGCAGCAGTCCGCCGTGCACCAGCATCCAGATCGCGCCGAGCGCGAACAGCCCGGGGCGATCGAGGATCGCGCGCAGGTCCATCTGCATGCCGATGCTGGCGATCAGCACGTAGAGCAGGACCGAGCCGAACTTCGACGCGCCGACGCCCTCCAGGCGGCTGGCGCGCGTGAAGCTCAGCATCACGCCGATCGTGGTGGTCAGCATGACGATCCAGAAGAACTTCGACGTCAGGCTGAGCCGCGCCAGCTCGGGCGCCTCGGCGGCGATCCAGGCCGAGACCGGTCCGCCGATGGCGTGGGCCAGGCCGGTGGCCGCGAAACCGGTGCCGAGCACCACCATCATGTCGGCCAGCGTGGGGTTGCGCGCGTGCTGGGCGTGCCAGTGCTCGATGCGCCGCTTGAGGTCGTCGATCGCGCGGGTATCGGCACCGGTGCGCGCGTCGATGCGCGCCGCGCGCCCCGACAGGAACAGCAGGAAGGCCATCCACAGGCTCGCCACCAGCACGTCGACGGCGGCGAACTGGCCGAAGGTGGTGGCGTCGACCTGGAAGATCTCGCGCATCGCGACCATGTTCGCGCCGCCGCCGATCCAGCTGCCCGCCAGTGCCGCCATGCCGGCCCAGGTGTCGCCGGCGACGGTATCCGGATCGAACCAGCCGACCACCAGGAACGCCAGCGGCGCACCGATCATCACGCCGACCGTGCCGGTCACGAACATGATGAGCAGCTTGGGCCCGAGGCCGATCAATCCCTTGATGTCGATCGACAGCGTCAGCAGCACCAGGGCCGTCGGCAGCAGGTAGTCGCGCGCCACCGGATAGAGCGCGGCGGCATGGCCGTCGATGATGCCGAGCGTGTTGAACAGCGCCGGGATGCAGTAGCACAGCATCAGCGCCGGCACGACCGAATAGAAGCGCTTCCAAAACGGTGCCGGACTGGACGAGGTCCAGAACACCAATGCGAGGATCGCCGCCACCAGGCCCAGGACGACGCCGTCGTCGGTGATCAAGGCGGCATCGGACGGCATCGGCGGCTCCGGGGGCGACGGGAAAACCGAAGCCTAACCGGATCGGCGTCCGCGGGGCACCCCGAGGGCGTGGACCGGCGTCCACGGCCTCGCTCTTCCTTGTCCCGGCCGCACGCTAGAAAACGGCGCGGCCTGCCGGGGGATGGATGACACGCCCTAGACCAGATCGGCTTCCAGGTCGTGTTCGGAGGCGGCGCGCACGCGCACGCGCGCGAACTGGCCGGGACGCAGCCCGCCGGCGCCGTGGACGTGCACGACGCCGTCGATCTCCGGCGCGTCGGCCGAGGAGCGCGCGATCGCGCGGCCCTGCGACACCTCGTCGACGATGACGTCGAGCTCGCGACCGACCTTGGCCGCGAGCCGTGCGGCGCTGATCCGCGCCTGCATCGTCATGAAGCGCTCGAGCCGCTCCTGCTTGACCGCTTCGGGCACCGGATCGGGCAGGTCGTTGGCCTTGGCGCCGTCGACCGGCGAATAGGCGAAGCAGCCCACGCGATCGAGCTGTGCCGCCTCGATGAAGTCCAGCAGCTCGCCGAACTCCGCCTCGGTCTCGCCGGGAAACCCGACGATGAAGGTGCTGCGCAGCGTCAGGTCCGGGCAGGCCGCGCGCCAGGCCTGGATGCGCTGGAGCACCTTGTCCACCGCGCCGGGCCGCTTCATCAGCTTGAGGATGCGCGGACTGGCGTGCTGCAGCGGGATGTCCAGGTACGGCAGGATCCGGCCCTCGGCCATCAGCGGGATCACTTCGTCCACGTGCGGGTACGGGTAGACGTAGTGCAGGCGCACCCAGGCGCCGAGTTCGCCGAGGGCGGCGCACAGCTCGGTCATCCGCGTGCGGCGCGGGCTGCCGCGCCAGGTCCGTTCGGCGTAGCGCAGGTCGACGCCGTACGCACTGGTGTCCTGCGAGATCACCAGCAGCTCCTTGACGCCGCCCCGCACCAGCTTCTCGGCCTCGACCAGCACCTCGTCCACCGGCCGCGAGACCAGGTCGCCGCGCATCGAGGGAATGATGCAGAACGTGCAGCGGTGATTGCAGCCCTCGGAGATCTTGAGATAGGCGTAGTGCTTGGGCGTGAGCTTGATGCCGACACCGTCGTCCGGCACCGGCAGCAGGTCCGTGAAGCGGTCGCGCTTGGGCGGCAGCGCCGCGTGGACGGCCGCCAGCACGCTCGAATAGTCCTGCGGCCCGCTGATCGCCAGCACGTCCGGGTGGGTGTCGCGGATCAGCTCGGCGCGCTTGCCGAGGCAGCCGGTGACGATGACGCGGCCGTTCTCCTCCAGCGCCTCGCCGATCGCGTCGAGCGATTCCTCGACCGCGGCGTCGATGAAGCCGCAGGTATTGACGACGACGACGTCGGCGGCGTCGTAACTCGGGACGATCGCATAGCCTTCCACCCGCAACTGGGTCAGGATGCGCTCGGAGTCCACCAGGGCCTTGGGGCATCCCAGGCTGACGAAGCCGACTTTCGGTGCGTTCTGCACGGTTCCATTCACATTTCTCGAGGGCGCGAAGTTTACACTCGGCGTCGGCCGCGCGGCAGCGTGCACCGAGCCCGCCGGCAACCGTCACCCGTACCGGATGGCCATGCAACGCGCGAGATTCGTGACCGGCTGCTGCATCGCATTCGCACTGCCGCTGGCGGCGGGATCGCAGGCCGCCCCCTCCGTGGCCCCCGACTTCCCCAGCGCCCGCGTGGCGGCCGGCTCGCACCGGATCGCCGAGGACCTGGACGACCTGCTGCAATTCGCCGCGGCCGCATCCGGCGCCACGCTCACCCCCGCCGGCCGCCTGCAGACCGCCTATGCAGCCGCCTACCTGGCGCTGCTGTTCGAGTCGCGTGCGATCGGCGACCGGCGCTGGGCCCAGGTGCAGGCGCTCGCCGAGCGCAGCGGCGACCCACGCCGGGTCGCCGAAGCCCTGCAGAACCGCGCCGAGATCGCCCTGCAGGCCGGCGACTACCGGCGGTGCGAAGAACTGGTCGGCCGGCTCTCGGGCCTGGCATCGCCCGGCGCCGAGGCCACCGCCGAGCTGTTCCGGGCGGTCCTCGAACGCCGGCAGGGCCGGCTCGGCGGGGCACTGCGGCACGGCGAACGCGCGCTGGACCTGTATCGCCGGCTGGGTGACCGCCTGGGCGAGGCGCAGGCGCTGGCGAACCTGGGCACCGCCATGCGCGACCGTGGCGACTACGCCAAGGCGCTGGACCTGCAGCTCGAAGCACTGGCGATCCGCGAGCGCTACGACGAACAGACCGAGACCTCCTATCGCAACATCGCCCTGATCTACCGCGCGATCGAGGACAGCGACGCGGCCGCCGCCTACTTCACCCAGGCCCTGGACGCGGCGCGCCGGCGCGGGGCGCCGTCGCTGCTGGCACCGATCCTGGGCAGCTACGCCGGCCTGCTCAACGACCTGGAACGCTACGAGGAAGCGTTGGCGGCGGCGCGCGAGGCCCTCGCCATCGACCAGGCCATCGGCAGCCGCCCGTCGCAGGGGCTCGAGCGCCTGGAAGCCGGCCGCGCGCTGGCCGCCCTGGGGCGCCGCGCCGAGGCCGAGGCCGAACTCGAGCAGACGCTGGCGCTGGGCCGCGAGCTGGGGCAGCGCGAGATCGTCGCGACCGCGCTGCTGAACCTGGCACGCGTCGCGCTGGACCAGCGCGACCGCCTGCGCGCACGCGCGCTGCTGGACGAGGCCCTGGCCGGCCTGGAGACCAGCCAGCTCAAGCCGCAGCTCGCGCAGGCCTACGAGCTGCGCGAGCAACTGGCGACGGCCGAGCACGACACCACCGCTGCCCTGCGCTACCTCGGCCGCCGATCGGCGCTGCGTGAGGAAATGCTCGGCGCCCGCACCAGCCGCCAGCTCGCCGCGCTGCAGGTACGCCACGCGCGCCACGAAGCCGAGCAACGCAACGCGCTGCTGACCAAGGAAAACGAGCTGCAGGCCACCCGGCTGCACAACCAGCGGCTCGAGCGCCAGTTCGGCCTGCTCGGCATCGGTACGCTGCTGGTCGTGCTCGGTCTGGTCTCGTGGCGCTACGTGAGCGTCAAGCAGCGCAACCGCCTGCTGGCCGAAAACGCCGGCGAGCTGGAGCGCCAGCGGCAGGTGCTGAGCGACGCCAACGTCCAGCTCGAGCGCCAGGCCGCCGAGCTCTACCACGCCGCCGTCACCGACCCGCTGACCGGCACCCACAATCGCGGCCACCTGCTGCGCGAGCTGAACGAGCGCATCCTCGACGCGCAGACGCGGGAACGCGACCTCAGCCTCCTGCTGATCGACTTCGACCATTTCAAGCAGCTCAACGACCTGCGCGGCCACCTGTTCGGCGACCGCGCACTGGTCGTGGGGGTCCAGGCGATGCGCCAGTGGCTGGAGCCCGGCGACCTGCTCGGCCGCTTCGGCGGCGAGGAATTCCTGATCGTGCTGACCCGCAGCGATGCCGCCGCCGCACTGGAGGTGGCCGAGCGCATCTGCGAGAAGGTCGGCGACGCGCTGCGCGCGCTCGACCCGGACGGTCCGGCGTGCACGATCAGCATCGGCATCGCCAGTCTCGCCCTGGTCGGCAGCTACCGCCTGGAGGCGCTGATCGACGCCGCCGACCAGGCGCTGTACGCCGCCAAGGCCTCGGGCCGCAACCGGGTCATCCGGTATCCGTCACCGACACCGCTGGCGAAGGGCTCGGCGGCCTGAAGACGGCCGCAGGCGCGCTGCCGTGGACCGCGGACCGCCACGCCGCCCATCGTGGCGACCGGACGCTTGACCGGGGCCGGCGTGCTGGCGTTGCCGGCAGGGGCGATCAGGCGACCAGGGCGGCCGGCAGGAAACCGGCATTCGGCAGTTCACGCCAGTACGGCGGCTGCGGCCAGGCCGCCGGCTCCTCGCCGTTCAACGCGCGCTGCAGGTCGCGCGGATCGAGCTGCGGGGCGATCAGGCCGGCCAGCGCGGCCGCGTACGCGCGCAGCACGCGGTCGCGCCGCAGGACCAGCCAGGTCGTGCATTCGGGGAACAGGCTGCCGGCTTCGAGCGCCTTGAGATCGCGTGCGTCCTCTTCGGCCAGCGCCATCTCGGCGAAGATGCCGACGCCGAGGCCCGCGCGCACATAGGTCTTGATCAGGTCCGCGTCGCGCGAGGTGCAGGCGAAGTTCGGCACCGCGCCGGCTTCCTCGAAGGTGCGCCGCAGCGAGGATTCGGGCCGCAGCGAGGATTCGTAGCTGACCAGCGGCTGGCCGACCAGGTCCTCGATCCGCAGCGGCCGCTGCAGGCCGGCCAACGCGTGGCCGCGCGGCACGACGACGACGCGCCGCCAGCGGAACAGCGGCACCGCCACGCCGTCGCCGGGCGCCGCCCCGGTGGTGCTGATGATCGCCAGGTCCGCTTCCCCGCGCTCGAACAGGCCCATCACCTGCGCATCGCCGTGCGGCTTGAGGTGCACGCCGATGGCCGGGTACAGGCGCTTGAGCTCGGCGATCGCGGCCGGCAGCACGAAGCGCGCCTGGGTGTGTGTCGTGGTGATCGCCAGCTCGCCCTGGTGGTCGCCGCGCAGGTTGGCGGCGATGGCGCGGATGTTGCGCGCCTCGGCCAGGATGATGCGCGCGCGGTCGATCACCTGCTGGCCGGCCGGCGTCACGTTGGCCAGGCTCTTGCCCTTGCGCGCGAACAGCTGGAAGCCCAGCTCGTCCTCGAGCTGCTTGAGCTGCTTGCTGAGGCCCGGCTGGGTGGCGTGCACGTGCTCGGCCGCCTGGGTGATGTTGAGGCCCGCGTCGGAGATCGCGACCAGGTAGCGCAACTGGGTGAGTGTCATGGACGGTCCCCTTCGATGAAGGCGCGGCTGCGGTGGGGCGGCCCCCGCGCGAGGAAACGCGGCAGGACAGCCACAGGCTGCGCCGCGGCCCGCCGCGTACTCGCGAAGCCAACGCGGCCGATCATATCCAAAAGTTATTTGGACGTCCATCCGTCCGAACCGAAGTGCTCATCCGCACTCATTACCAGCGGCGATATGGGTCGTCGGCGCGGTCATTTCCTCGCGCCGGCACGCACGACTAAGGTCCTCGCCATGCAGACCGGTGCGCCCTCCACGCTCTATCCGATGTTCGCCGACCTCGCCGGCCGGACGGTGCTGGTCGTCGGTGGCGGCACGGTGGCCGAGCGCAAGATCGCCGCGCTGGCCAAGGCCGGCGCGGCGATCCGCGTCGGCGCGCCGGCGCTCGACGCGGCGATCGCACGGCGTGTCGCACAGGGCGAGATCGCCTACCGGCCGGGCCGCTTCGAGCCGGGCTGGCTCGACGACGCCTGGCTGGTGGTCGCCGCGACCGACGATCCGGCGCTCAACGCCGACGTCGCGGCGGCCGCGGCGCAGCGCCGCATCTTCGCCAACGTGGTGGACGATGCCGAGCGCTCGAGCTTCCAGGTGCCGGCGGTGATCGACCGGGCGCCGCTGCAGGTGGCGGTCTCCTCGGGCGGCAGCGCACCGATGCTCGCCCGCGCGATCCGGGAGCGGCTGGAGACCCTGCTCGATCCCGCGCTCGGCCGCATCGCCGCCCTGCTGGCGCGCAAGCGCCGCGCGATCCGGCAGGGCCGGCCCACGCTGGCCGCGCGACGGCGCTTCTACGAATTCGCATTGACGGGCGAGATCGCTCGCCTGGTCCGCAGCGGCCGCGAGCACGACGCCGGGCGTGAGGTCGACGCCGCCCTGGCGCGACCGGCGCCGACACCGGCCGGAAGCGTGGTTCTGGTCGGTGCCGGCCCCGGCGACCCCGGCCTGCTGACGCTGCGCGCGCTGCGTGCGCTCAACGAAGCCGACGTGATCCTGTACGACCACCTGGTCGGCAGCGAGGTGCTCGAACTGGCTCGCCGCGACGCCGAGCGCATCGCGGTCGGCAAGCAGGCGAGCCGGCATTCGGTCAGCCAGGACCGCATCCACCAGTTGCTGCTCGAGCATGCGCGTGCCGGCCGCCGCGTGGTCCGCCTCAAGGGCGGCGACCCGTTCGTCTTCGGGCGCGGCGGCGAGGAGCTGGAGTTCCTGCGCGCGCATGCCGTGCCCTACGAGGTCGTCCCCGGCATCACCGCCGCGCTGGCCTGCGCGGCCCATGCCGGCATACCGCTGACCCATCGCGACCACGCGCAGTCGGTGCGGCTGCTGACGGCGCACTGCCAGCGCTCGATCGACACGCTGGACTGGCACGTGCTGGCCGACGACCGTCAGACCCTGGCGATCTACATGGCCGGCGGCACGCTGGAGGCGCTGCGCGACCGCCTGCTCGCCCATGGCCGGTCCGGCGATACGCCGTTCGCCCTGGTCGAGAACGGCAGCCGCCCCGACCAGCGCGTGATCTGCGGGCGCCTCGCGGCATTGCCCGAGATCGCCGCGCGACACGGCCTGCGCTCGCCGAGCCTGCTGATCCTCGGGACGGTCGCCTCGCTCGCGCCGGCACTGGCCTGGCACGGCCTGCCGGTGATCGACGGCGACGCCTGCCCGCATCCCCCGCTCGACGCGGCCGCCTGACCCCTCTTCCCCCAACCGCAAGGAGATTCCCATGTCGCTCAAACTCGGAGAGACCGCTCCGGACTTCACCGCCGAATCGACCGACGGCCCCATCCGCTTCCACGACTACATCGGCAGCGGCTGGGTGGTGTTCTTCTCGCATCCGGCCGATTTCACGCCGGTCTGCACCACCGAGCTCGGCGCGTTCGCCCGCCGCAAGGCGGAGTTCGCCGCACGCAACACGCAGTTGCTCGGCCTCTCGGTCGACCCGCTGGACTCGCACCAGCGCTGGATCAAGGACGTGGAGGAAGTCGGCAACACCACGTTCAACTACCCGCTGCTGGCCGATCCGGACCGCAGCGTCGCCGAGCTCTACGGCATGATCCATCCGGCGGCCGATCCCAAGGTCACGGTGCGCTCGGTCTTCATCATCGACCCCAACAAGAAGGTGCGCCTCACCCTCACCTACCCGCCCAGCGCCGGCCGCAACGTCGACGAGATCCTGCGCGTGCTCGACTCGCTGCAGCTGACCGAGGGGCGCAAGCTGACGACGCCGGTGGACTGGAAGCCCGGCGACGACGTCATCATCGCGCCGTCGGTTTCCGACGAGGATGCGCGTAAACTGCATCCGGACGGCTGGAAGACGCTCAAGCCGTACCTGCGCACGGTTCCGGCGCCTCGCGCATGACGCTGGCGCGGCGGGTGATCGGCGCCACCGCGGCGTCGACGGGAGGCAGTCTGGATACGCGCGAAGACCTCGCCGCCGCGATCGGCCGTACGCCGCTGATCCGCCTGCGCCACGCCTCGGACCTGACCGGCTGCCGCATCTACGGCAAGGCGGAGTTCGCCAACCCCGGGGGATCGATCAAGGACCGCACCGCGCTCGGCCTGCTGCTGGATGCCGAGCGCAGCGGGGCGCTGCGCCCCGGCGGCACGATCGTGGAGGGCACCGCCGGCAACACCGGCATCGGCCTGGCCCTGCTCGGCGCCAGCCGCGGCTACCGCACGATCATCACGATGCCCGCCACGCAGAGCCGCGAGAAGATCGATGCGCTGCGCGTGACCGGTGCCGAGGTGCATCTGGTGCCGGCGGTGGCCTACGCCGATCCGGGCCACTACGCCCACACCGCCCGGCGCCTGGCCGAGGCGATGAACGCACGCGAACCGGGCAGCGCCTGGTTCGCGAACCAGTTCGACAATACCGCCAACCGCGACTTCCACGAGGCGACGACCGGCCCGGAGATCTGGGAACAGCTCGGTGGCGAGGTCGACGGCTTCGTCTGCGCGAGCGGCACCGGCGGCACGCTGGCCGGCGTCGGTCGCGCGCTGAAGGCACGCAATCCCAAGGTCCGCATCGCCCTCGCCGACCCGGCCGGGTCGGCGCTGGCCGCCTACGTGGCGACCGGCGAGCTCAAGGCCGAGGGCAGTTCGATCAGCGAAGGCATCGGTTCCAGCCGCGTGACCGCGAACTTCGCCGATGCGCCGATCGACCTGGCCTGGTCGATCCCCGATACCGAGTCGGTGCCGCTGGTGCACGCGCTGATCGCCGCCGAAGGCCTCAACGTCGGCGGATCGAGCGGCGTCAACCTCGCCGGCGCGATCCGCCTCGCGCAGGCGCTGGGCCGCGGCCACACGATCGTCACCGTGCTGGCGGACGCCGGCACCCGCTACCAGGCCAAGCTGTTCAATCCGGCCTTCCTGCGCGGCAAGGGCCTGCCGGTGCCGGACTGGCTGGACCGCGCGTTCCCGCAGGACGCCTGAGCTTTGCCAGCGGCCCCGCTTGCTGGCAGGCTGCGCCCAGGCGGGCCCTGCGCCCGAGACCGCAGGGGGAAACGATGACGCAGCTCGCGGGCAAGGTGGTCTGGATCACCGGGGCATCCGGCGGCATCGGCGAGGCGCTGGCGCTGGCAGCCGCGGCACGCGGTGCGCGGCTGGTACTGACCGCGCGCCGCAGCGCCGAACTCGAACGCGTGCGCGCCGCCTGTCCGCAGCCGGACCAGGTCGCCCTGCTGCCGGCGGACCTGGAACGGATCGAGGATGCCCAGGTGCTGGCGGCACGTGCACAGGCGTTCTTCGGGCCGGTCGACATCCTCGTCAACAATGCCGGCCTGTCCCAGCGCACCACGACACTGGAGACCTCGATCGAGGCCTACCGGCGGCTGCTGGAAATCGACTTCTTCGCGCCGGTCGCGCTGACCCACGCGCTGCTGCCGGAGATGGTCGCCCGCGGCAGCGGCCACGTCGTGGTGGTGAGCAGCGTGTTCGGCAAGATCGCGATGGCGCGCCGCACCGGCTACGCCGCCGCCAAGCATGCGCTGCACGGCTTCTTCGATTGCGCGCGGATCGAGCTGGGCGACCGCGGCATCCGCTTCACGCTCGCCTGCCCCGGCTTCGTCCGCACCGGCATCTCGGTCAACGCACTGGGGCCGGACGGGCGCGCCTGGGGAACGGTCGACGCCGACATCGGCCAGGGCATGCTGCCGGCCACCTGCGCCGAGCGCCTCTGGCGGGCGGTCGAGCGCGACCGCTACGAGGTCGTCATCGCCGGCCGCGAGCGTATCGCGGTCTGGTTCAAGCGCTTCCTTCCGCTGCGCTGGTACACCGCCTTCGCGCGACGGCTGAAGGTTTCCTGACGAACGGCTTCACGCCGGCCGCAACGCCCGGCAGCGCCGGCGCGGGCATCGGTTCCCGGTAGACTGGCGCCATGGTCCGCGCCTCGTCGCACCCCTCCCCCGACACCCCGCTGCGGCACGTCGCCGAGCGCGCGTTCTGCCGCGCCGCCGGCGCACCGCTGGTCGGCGGCAACGCGGTCGATCTGCTGATCGACGGCCAGGCGCACTTCGACGCCTGGCTCGGCGCGATCCGCGGCGCACGCCGGGCGATCCTGCTGGAGAACTACATCTTCCGTGACGACGCGATCGGCCACGCGTTCCGCGACGCGCTGGTCGAACGCGCCGCCGCAGGCGTCGAGGTCCGCGTGCTGCGCGACTGGCTCGGCTGCCTCGGCAACTCGCCGGCACGGTTCTGGAAGCCGCTGCTCGCCGCCGGCGGCCAGGTGCGCACCTACAACCCGCCGGGCCTGCCCGGCAGCGGCAGCTGGCTCAGCCGCGACCACCGCAAGTCGCTGATCGTCGACGCCGACGTCGGCTTCGTCTCCGGCGTCTGCGTCAGCGGCAAGTGGCTCGGCGATGCCGCGCGCGGCATCCCGCCCTGGCGCGATACCGGCGTCGTCCTGCGCGGGCCGGTGCTGCACGAGCTGGTCAAGGCCTTCGCCGCCATGTGGGCGGCGACCGGGACGCCGCTGCCCGATACCCTCGCCGGCCTGGGCGAAGGAACGCCGGCGGCCGGCACGATCGACATGCGCCTGATCGCGACCCAGCCGAGCACGACCGGCGTGTACCGCCTCGACCAACTGGTCGCCGCGCTGGCCCAGCGCTCGCTCTGGCTCGCCGACGCCTACTTCGTCGGCGTGGCGCCCTACGTGCAGGCGCTGGCCGCGGCCGCGCGCGACGGCGTCGACGTGCGGCTGCTGGTGCCCGGTTCCAGCGACATCGGCATGGTCGCCTCGCTCTCGCGCGCCGGCTACCGGCCGCTGCTGGAGGCGGGCGTGCGCGTGTTCGAATGGAACGGCTCGATGATGCACGCCAAGACCGCCGTCGCCGACGGGCGCTGGGCGCGCGTAGGGTCCAGCAACCTCAACATCGCCAGTTGGCTCGGCAACTGCGAGATCGACGTCGCCGTGGAGGATGCCGGCTTCGCGCAGCGCATGGAGCGGCAGTACGCGGCGGACCTCGCCAACGCCACCGAGATCGTGCTGACGCCGCGCCGGCAGGTGCGGCGGACGGGAAGCACCTCGGCACGGTCGCGCCGGCGCGGCGGACGCGGCAGTTCGTCCCGCGCGACTGCCAGCGCGATGCGCTTCGTCAATACGGTCGGCGCCGCGTTCTCGCGCCATCGCGTGCTCGGCGAGGCCGAGGCCGGCGTCGCGCTGATCGCCGCCGCCGCGCTGGTCGCCTTCTCGGTGCTGGCGATCCTGCGCCCGCACTACATCGCCTGGCCGCTGGCCGCCGTCGGCATCTGGCTGGCCGCGTCGATGCTGGTCCGCCACCGCGGCCACTGGCGGCGGCGATCGCGCCAGGCCGCCGACGCGTCCGACGACGGGCACGACGACGCCGGCTGACGCCCGCAGCCGGCGAACCCCTGCGGCCGGCGTTCAGTCCTTCGGCGGCAGCACGACGATCGTCAGCCAGAAGTTCTCGATGCTGCGCACGACGTGCATGAACTCCTCGAACTCCACCGGCTTGGTGATGAAGCAGTTGGCGTGCAGGTCGTAGGCGCGCAGCAGGTCGCGCTCGGCGCGCGAGCTGGTCAGGACGCAGACCGGGATCTGCTTGAGCTGCGGATCGTTCTTGACCGCGGCCAGCACCTCGCGCCCGTCCAGGCGCGGCAGGTTCAGGTCGAGCAGGATCAGGTCCGGCCGCGGAGCGTCCTCGAACGGGGCCTGCCGCCGCAGGTAGGCCAGTGCCTGTTCGCCGTCGCTGACGACGTTGAGCCGATTGCGCAACCGGCCGTCCTTGAGTGCTTCGCGCGTCAGGCGCACGTCGCCCTCGTTGTCCTCGATCAGCAGGATCTCGACCACCTGCTCCCAGCGCTCAGCGTCGGCGTTCGTCATGGTCCTTCTCCGCAGGCAGGGTGAAATGGAAGGTGGCGCCGTTGCCGGGCTCGGACTCGACCCACATCGTGCCACCGTGTCCCTCGACGATCTTGCGACAGATCGCAAGACCGATGCCGGTACCGGGATACTCGCGCCGGGTGTGCAGGCGCTGGAAGATCGCGAACACGCGCTCGCGGTGCTGCGGCTCGATGCCGATGCCGTTGTCCGCCACGCGGAAATGCCAGAGGTCGTCCTCGCGGACGGCGTCGATGACCACCGAGGGCGGCGCGGCGCCGCGGAACTTGATCGCGTTGCCGATCAGGTTCTGGAACAGCTGGACCAGCTGGCTCGGGATGACCACCACGCGGCAGTCGAGGTCGATCGCGACACGCGCGCCGGCGTCGCGCAAGGCGTCGGTCAGCTGCGACACCGCCTGCTGCACGGCCGCGGCGGCGTCGGTCGGTGCCGGCTCCTTGCCGGAGCGGCCGATCCGCGCATAGGCCAGCAGGTCCTGGATCAGCCGCTGCATGCGCGTGGCGCCGTCCACCGCATAGCCGATGAACTCGTCGGCGTCCCCGTCGAGCTGGTCGCGGTAGCGGCGCGCCAGCAGCTGGACGTAGCTGGCGACCATGCGCAGCGGTTCCTGCAGGTCGTGCGAGGCGACATAGGCGAACTGCTCCAGCTCCGCGTTCGAGCGCTGCAGCTCCTGCGTGCGGCGTTCCAGTTCGAGCTCGGCCTGCCGCCGCCGGCTGATGTCGCGGATGATCGCCGTGATGAACACCTCGCCGTCGCTGATCCAGCGCGAGAACGTCACCTCGGCCGGGAACTCGCTGCCGTCCCGGCGCCGCGCGGTCACCTCGACCGGGTGGTCGCCGAGGCCCGGCTCCATCGGCTGCAGGCCGCGCCGCAGCGCCCGCTCGTACAGCGGCCGCTCGCGGTCGGCGAACAGGTCCAGCGCGCAGCCGCCGAGCAGCGCGCCTTCGGCCGGTGCGCCGAAGCCGTGCTCGGCGGCAAGGTTCATGTAGAGGATGCGCGCCTCGCCGTCGGTCGTGACGATGCCGTCCTTGGCCGTGTCGGTCAGCGCCTTGAGCGCGCGCTGGCTGCGCTGCCACTCCTCGTTCATGCGGCGCGCCATGTCGAGCGCGCGCGCGCGATTGCCGGCCAGCAGCCAGGTGATCGCGAACAGCACGATCGCGGTCGGCACGCCGACGAACAGCACCCGGTCCGCATCGCGCACGCCGCCTTGCCAGGCGAAGCCGGCCGCGGGCTGGCCCTCGATGGTCCACTGCCGCCCCGCCAGGTCGAGCGTGACCTGCGTGACCGGTCCGGCCGGGTCGAAGGTGCCCGCCTCGAACACGCGGCTGGCCGGCGAGGGTTCCGCCGCGTCGTACAGCCGCAGGTTCATCGCCAGCTCGCTGCCACGCACGCTCTGGATCAGGTCCGCGGCGCTGAACACGCAGTAGGTGAACCCGTCGAGCTGCGCACGCCGCTGCGCGGCGTCACGCGGCACCGAAGTCCCGGTATAGGCCGGGGCGACCATGACGAAGCCGGGCCGCCGCGCCGGGTCGTCCTCCTGGATCAGGTCCACCCGCGGCGTGATGCGCACGGCATCCTCGTCGCGTGCCGCGTCCAGGGTCCGCCGGCGCTCCGGTACCGACCCGATGTCGAAGCCGAGCACGCGCCGGTTGTACGGGTCCTCGGGCAGCAGGAACGCGATCGGGAAGTAGTCCTCGCGCGCGCCCGCCGGCCACAGCGCCACCGGCCGCCCTTCCGGGTCGGTCAGCGGCTTCTGGTCCGGATGCACCATCCGCATCGCGAAACCGAACGCGCGGATGCCGGCATAGCGATGCTCCAGGTCGATCGCCGTCGCGAACCGGCGCCATTCCTCGCGCGAGACCTCGCTCGACGCCGCGAACAGGCCGCGGGCGCCGTTGAGCAGGTCGGCGTACTCGCGCAGGCGCACCGTCACGGCATCGCCGATCCGCTCGAGCGCGTGCTCCACCGCCGCATCCCGCCGCGCGCGGTCGGCGTCGACCGAGATCCGCCAGGCCAGCGCGGTCGCCCCGAGCACCACCACCAGCACGGCGATGCTGGCGGCCAGGCCGGCACCGTCCTCGCCCTCTTCCGGTCGCGGGCGGCCGCCGGCCATCAGGCGCGGCAACGGCCGCAGGCAGGCCATCACGGCGACGCCGACCACGATCAGCACGATGCCGCTGGCCGGCCGCATGCGCACGAGCTGGCTCCAGCCCGAGAGCGTCGCCGCCTCGCCGTGCAGGCCGACCAGGCTGCCGAGCGCGCCCAGGCAGATCGCGACCGCGGCGAGGATGCCGATCGCCGCGTGCCGGCCCCAGCGCGCCGGCAGCAGCGCGTCGACCAGCAGCGCCAGGCCGGCGCAGCACAACCCGCCGGCGAAACCCGGGCCGACCGGCTGCGTCAGGCCGCTGCCGCCGATCAGCAGCACCCGCCCCGCGACGAACCCGAACAACTGGTTGACCGTCAGCAGGACGATGCCGAACCCCACCAGCCCGCTGGCGAACCGCCGCCACGGGTAGTGGCTCACCGCCAGGGCCAGCGTCACGGCCAGCACCGCCGTCAACGTGGTCCAGCGCAGGCGCAGCGCCGCAATGTCCCAGGCATGGCCGGCCACCGCCAATGCCACCAGCCCCGCGAGCAGCAGTGTCGTGCAGCCGCGGCAGGCCAGGATGCGCGGCACCGGTCCGCTCATGGGTAGTGGACGGCAGGGTCCGGCTCGACCGATGCGGCGACGCTGGCGGCGAACGCCGCCGCGTCCATCGGTCGTGCCAGCAGGTAGCCCTGCATCTGGTCGCAGGCTTCTTCGCGCAGGAACTCGCGCTGCGGCTCGGTCTCGACGCCTTCGGCGACCACCAGCAATCCGAGCGTGCGTGCCATCACGATGATCGCGCGGACGATCGCCGCATCGCGCGCGTCACCGGGCACCTGGGTCATGAAGCTGCGGTCGATCTTGAGCACGTCGACCGGGAACCGGCGCAGATAGGCCAGCGAGCTGAAGCCGATGCCGAAGTCGTCCAGCGCCACGCTGATGCCGCGCTCGCGCAGCCCCAGCAGCAGGTGCCGCGACTGCTCGCTGTGCATGATGTTCTCGGTCAGCTCGATCGTCAGCGCCGACGCCGGCACCTGGTTCTCGCGCAACGCGCGGTCGATCACGTCGATCAGCGCGCTGCCGCCGAGCTGGTGCGCGGAGACGTTGACGCTGACCTTGAGCGGGCGGCCGGCGAAACTGTTCCAGTAGCCGACCGCCCGGCAGGCGGCCTCCATCACCCAGGCGCCGATCGGCACGATCAGGCCCGACTGCTCGACGATGTCGAGGAAATGATCCGGCGCCAGCAGCCCGCGCTCGGGGTGGCGCCAGCGCAGCAGCGCCTCCGCGCCGACCAGCTGCTGGGACGCGGTGTCGACCACCGGCTGGTAGTACAGCTCGAACTCGCCGCGATCCAGCGCGTGGCGCAGGTCGCGCTCGAGCATCAGCCGCCGCCGCGCGGTCGCGTTCATCTGCGCGGAATAGAACTGGAAGGTGCCGCCGCTGGTGGTCTTGGCCTGGTAGAGCGCGGTCTCGGCGCACTTGAGCAGCGGCGCCGCCTCGTCGGCGTCGATCGAATACATGCTCATGCCGACGTTCGCGCCCAGGTAGAACTTCTGGTCGGCGACCTGGCACGGCTCGCGGATGCGCGCCAGCAGGTCCTCGGCGATGCGCGGGGTGTCCATGATCGCGCCGCGGTCGGTGAGGATGGCCGAATACTCCGCACTGCCGGTGCAGGCCAGCAGCATGCCGTCGGGCAGCACCTCGCGGATGCGCAGCACGGCCGCGGCGACCACCTGGTCGCCGATCTCGTGGCCGTGGATCTGGTTGACCAGGCCGACGCCGGACAGGCCGATGCTGACCACGGCGGCGTCGCCGCCGGAGCGGTGGCAGCCGGCGACGATCTGGCTCAGGTTGGCCAGGAACACCTGCCGGTTCGGCAAGCCGGTGACGCCGTCGTGGCTGGCCAGGTAGTCCAGCCGTTCCTGCACCAGCTTGCGCTCGATCGCATAGCGCAGCGTGCGCAGCAGCGCCGGTCCCTGCAGCTCGCCCTTGACGACGTAGTCCTGCGCGCCGAGCTGGATCGCGCGCAGCGCGACGTCCTCGTCGCCGTGGCCGCTCAGCACGACCAGCGGCGTCAGCGGCGTGACCCGGTGCAGTGCCGAGACGGTGTCCAGTCCCTGCGAATCGGGCAGGCCCGGATCGAGCAGGATGGCCGTGTAGCGGCGATCGCGAACCGCCTCGATCGCACCCCGGAGGCGGTCGACGACGTCGATCCTGAGCTCCGGGCCTATCGCGTCGCGCAGCAGCTCGCGCACGAAGCGCGCATCGCCCGGGTTGTCCTCGACCAGCAGCAGCGAAGGCGCCTGCAGGCGCCCCGGCGAGACGCCTTCGGGCAGGCTGACCACCGACAGCCAGAAGTTCCCCACGGTCTGCAGCACTTGCAGCAGCTGGTCGAACTCCACCGGCTTGCGCACGTAGCAGTTGGCGTGCGCATCGTAGGCGCGGCGGATGTCCTCGTCGTCGTCCGAGCTGGTCAGGACGACCACCGGGATGCGGGCCAGCCGCGCGTCGCTCTTGAGCAGCCCCAGCAGCTCGTGGCCCGAAAGCCCGGGCAGGTTGAGATCGAGCAGGATCAGGTCGGGCGCCGGCCGCTGCACGCCGGCATCGCCGCGCAGTTGCACGAGCGCGCTGTCGCCACTGTCGGCGACCCGCAAATGAGTCAGCAGGCGTGCCTGCCGCAGCGCCTCGGCGACCAGCCGCACGTCCCCTGGATTGTCCTCGACCAGCAGGATCTCCAGGGGCCTGCCGCTGGCCCCGGCGACGTCGAAACGGCTGCCCCCCAACGATGTACGTCCAGCCTTGTCGTTCATCGGTCGCCATCTGGCGAAACGCCCCGCGCGTTTCCACTTTATCGCAAAATGTTCGGACCCCCGCAAGCACGCCGGCGATCGCGACGGCATTGCGCGGAGGTTGCCGGCGCGTCACGTGGTAGCGTGACCACCGTTGCCTTCGATACCGAGCAGAACGACGACGTGACCGGGAACCAGGACATCGGCGCCGGCGAGATCCTCTCGCCGACACGCCTCAATCGCCTCGCGCGCGAGCTGATCGAGGCCCGCTTCGCCTCGATCTGGGTCGAGGGCGAGCTCTCCAACGTCGCGCGGCCCTCGTCGGGACACCTGTACTTCACGCTGAAGGACGGTGGCGCGCAGGTCCGCTGCGCGATGTTCAAGCCGCGCAGCACCTGGCTGCCGTTCCGCCCGGCCGACGGCATGCACGTCCTGCTGCGCGGTCGCGTCAGCCTCTACGAGCCGCGCGGCGAGTTCCAGCTGGTCGCCGAGCACATGGAGGAAGCCGGCGAAGGCGCACTGCGCCGCGCGTTCGAGGCGCTCAAGGCGCGCCTGTCCGCCGAAGGCCTGTTCGACGCCGCCGGCAAGCGCGCCGTGCCGCGCTGGCCACGCCGTATCGGCGTGCTGACCTCGCCCAGCGGCGCCGCGGTGCGTGACGTGCTCAGCGTGCTCGGGCGCCGGTTCCCGCTGGTGCCGGTGGACATCCTGCCGGTGCCGGTGCAAGGACCCGAGGCGGCGCCGGCGATCGTCGCGATGCTGCAGGCCGCGGCGCGGGCCGGACGCCACGACGTGCTGCTGCTGACGCGCGGCGGCGGCTCGATCGAGGACCTGTGGGCCTTCAACGACGAGACACTGGCCCGCACCTTGCGTGCCAGCCCGATGCCGGTCGTCGCCGCGATCGGCCACGAGACCGACTTCACGATCGCCGAGTTCGCCGCCGACCTGCGCGCGCCGACACCGTCCGCCGCCGCCGAGCTGCTGGTTCCCGACCGGGCCGACCTGGAGCGCGCGCTGGCGCGCCACCGCCTGCAGTTGCAGCGGTGCGTGCGGCTGGCGCAGGAGCGCCGGGCACAGCGCCTGGACCAGTTGTGGGCGCGCCTGCAGGCGCAGCATCCGCGCGCACGGCTGGCACGCGCGCGCGAACGGCTGGCGCTGCTGCGGGCGCGGATCGTCCGTGCCGCGCAGCGCGACGGGGAACGCCGTGCCGGCCGCCTCGCGCGGGCCGCCGTCGGCCTGCGCGCCGGCCATCCGCAGCAACGGCTGCTGCGGGCCGCCGAACGCAGCGCCGGCCTGCGCGAGCGGCTGCGCGCCGCTACCGGGCAGGCGCTGGAACGCCGGCGCCGGCTGCTGGCCGAGCTGGCGCGCACCCTGCACGCGGTCAGCCCGCTGGCGACGCTCGAGCGCGGCTATGCGATCCTCGACCAGCCGGCGACCGGCGGCATCGTGCGCTCGGTCGCCCAGGTGCGGCCGGACGACCGTGTGCGGGCGCGCCTGGCGGACGGCCTGCTGGAACTGCGCGTCGAGCAGGTCCGTCCGGCGGCGGTGAATCCCGACCGTGGCGAGGAACAGCGATGAAGACCTCCTATCCGTACTGGCTGGCCGGCGAGCCCCGGCAGCCCAACACCGATCTTGCGATCACCGACAAGTACTCCGGCGAGGTCGTCGCGCGCGCCGCGCTGGCCGACGCGGCCGCGATCGATGCCGCGATCGCGGCGGCGGTGGCGGCCGAGCGGCCGATGCGCGAGCTGCCGGCGTACCGCCGCCAGGCCGTGCTCGAGCACTGCATCGCCCGCTTCCGCGAGCGCAGCGACGAGCTGGCCGAAGTCCTGTGCATCGAGGCGGGCAAGCCGATCCGCGACGCCCGCGGCGAAGTCGGCCGCCTGATCGACACCTTCAAGGTCGCCGCCGAGGAAGCCGTCCGCATCGGCGGCCAGACGCTGGAACTGGCGATCTCCGAGCGGGCGCGCGGCTACCGCGGCTTCACGCGGCAGGTACCGGTCGGCGCCTGCTCGTTCATCTCGCCGTTCAACTTCCCGCTGAACCTCGTCGCGCACAAGGTCGCCCCGGCGATCGCCGCCGGCTGCCCGTTCGTGCTCAAGCCGGCCAGCCGCACACCGCTCGGGGCGCTGATCATCGGCGAGATCCTGGCCGAGACCGACCTGCCGGCCGGCGCCTTCTCGATCCTGCCCGCGCACCGCGACGGCGCCGACCTGTTCACCACCGACGAACGTTTCAAGCTGCTTTCCTTCACCGGCTCGCCGAAGGTCGGCTGGGACCTCAAGCGCCGCGCCGGCCGCAAGAAGGTCGTGCTCGAACTCGGCGGCAACGCCGCCTGCATCGTCGACGCCGACCAGCGCGAGCGCCTGGACGCCGTGGTCGACCGGCTGATCTTCGGCGCGTTCTACCAGTCCGGCCAGAGCTGCATCGGCGTGCAGCGCATCCTGGTCCAGGCCGATCTCTACGATGCGCTCGCCGAACGCTTCGTGGCCGCCGCCGAGCGCCTGGTCACCGGCGATCCGCGCGAGGAGCAGACCTTCATCGGGCCGATGATCGACACCGGTGAAGCCGAGCGCCTGCAGCAGTGGATCGAGGAAGCCGCAGCGGGCGGCGCGCGGCTGCTGTGCGGCGGCCGCCGCGACGGCGCCATGCTCGAGGCGACCGTGCTCGAGAACGTCGATCCCGGCGCGCGGATCAGCCGCCTGGAAGCGTTCGGCCCGGTCGCCCTGCTGCAGCCCTACCGCGATTTCGACGAGGCGCTGGAACGCGTCAACGCCAGCGACTACGGACTGCAGGCCGGCGTGTTCACGCACGACCTGCGCAAGGCGATGCGCGCCTGGGACGTGCTGGAGGTGGGCGGCGTGATCGTCGGCGACGTGCCGAGCTTCCGCGTCGACAACATGCCGTACGGCGGCGTGAAGCAATCCGGCCTCGGCCGCGAGGGCGTCCGCTACGCGATCGCCGACATGACCGAGACGCGCCTGCTGGTGCTGCGCGACGCGCCGCACGCGCATTGACCGGTCAGCGCCCCGAGGCAGAATAGGTTCTTCGCCCGCTTTCGAGATTCGATCGCCTGCCTCTGTTGTCGTTGCTGTTGCTGTTGCTGTTGCTGTTGCTGCTGCTGTTGCTGTTGCTGCTGCTGTTGCTCTGGCTGTTGGCTGTTGGCTGTTGGCTGTTGGCGCCTAAAGCGAGCCGAGCATCGCAGGTCGGCCAGGCCGAAGAGCTGCCCCGTGTCTGAGCGAAGCGAGTTGGGGCAGCGAGCCTGGCCGACCGAGAAGCACAGGGGACCGGCGCGGCGCAGCCGTGCCGGCTCGCGCCGGCGACTACGGTTTTGGTTACTTTTGCCAAGACAAAAGTGACCCGCGCGCGCAGCGTGCGGAAGCTGTTGCTCTGATCTTCTGCCGTGGTTATCTGGTGAGGATGGCTGCGCAGAAAAGAGCAACAGCAACATCAAGAGCTTTCGTCCGCTCCGCGGCCGAGTCCCTTTTGCGGCAGCCATCCCTGGCCGCCGCCCTTCGGGCCATCGCTGACGCGATGTCAAAAATGTCTCCCGGACATTTTTTGACGGGCTGTATGGACGGCACACATAGGTGACAAACGTATCAGGACATGGGTAACACCCTCGGATCGAGGTCGATCGCGGGGGAACACCATGCCTTGGACGGAGAGCACCTGCATGTCACAACGTCGCGAGTTTCTAGCGCTGGCTGCGGGCCAGAGCGTGCCACTGAGCGAGCTGTGCCGCCGGTTCGGCATCAGCCGCAAGACCGGCTACAAATGGCTGGCGCGCGATGAGGTGGTCGATCGATCACGCCGGCCGCACACCTCGCCTCGGCGGACCGACCCAGCCCTCGAAGCACAGGTGCTGTCGCTACGCCAGGCGCACCCGGTATGGGGTGGACGCAAGATCGCCGCACGCCTGCGGCATCTGGGCTACCTCGCTGTCCCGCATCCGAGCACCATCACGCACATCCTGCGCCGGCATGGGCAGCTCGAGGCGCCCCTCCCGGGTGAAGGCGCGCGCTATCACCGCTTCGAACATCCGGTGCCCAACGCGCTGTGGCAGATGGATTTCAAGGGCGACTTTCCGTTGCGCGAGCGGCGCTGCCATCCGCTCACCGTGTTGGACGATCACGCCCGGTATTCGATGGCGCTGCACGCATGCCAAGGACAGAGCCGCGCGCAGGTGCAGCCGGTACTAGAGGCGGCGTTCCGCCACTACGGACTGCCTGAGCGCATCAATGTGGACAACGGCCAACCCTGGGGCAGTCCCAGCGCCTGGCATGGCGTTTCGGCCCTCACGGTCTGGCTCGTGCGCCTAGGCGTGCGGGTGAGCTTCAGCCGTCCGGCTCATCCGCAGACCAACGGGAAGGACGAACGCTTCCACCGCACGCTCAAAGCCGAAGTGCTCGCAGGACGTGTCTTCGCCGACCTCGACCACGCACAGCGCGCGTTCGACCACTGGCGGACCGTCTATAACCACGAACGTCCGCACCAAGCCCTGGGCATGGCGGTCCCGGCCAGCCGCTACCGGCCTAGTCCACGTCCCTTCCCCGACACGCTGCCGCCCATCGAGTATGGCGACGGCGACACCGTCGTCACGGTCAAGGCCCATGGTGTGGTGCGCTTTCGCGGACAGATCTGGCGCGTATCCAAGGCGTTGCGCGATCTACCCATCGCCATTCGTCCCGACCCGAAGATCGATGGCCGATTCAACCTCTACTTCTGCCACCACCGAGTGGCACTGATCGACCTGACCGAAGGCCCTGGCGGGTAGGGCCAATGTGTAACCTATGTCCTGATACATCTGTTACCCATGTATCCAGTCCATACACGGGCCAAAAGGAACCAAAAGCCCTCTCGCCCGGCGCAAGCCGATCCGGCTGCGCCGGACCGGTCCCCTGCGCTTCTCGGACGACGAGGCACGGCGCCCCAACTCGCTTCGCTCAGACACGGGGCGCCTCTGCGGCCTCGCCGACCTGCGATGCTCGGCTTGCTTCAAGGCGAAAAAGCCAAGAGCCAAGTCCAAAGCAAGAGCCAAAGCAGGAGCCAAAGCCAAGCGGGAGCGCAGTGGTCCACCGATAGGCGAAACCCAAAGAAAAAGGCGGCCCATGGGCCGCCTTTCTCGTGTCGATGCGCGAGCCGGGTCAGTCGATCGTGACCGGCAGGTAGACCTTGAGCACCTGCTCGTCCTGCGGGGTGACCGCCGGGTCGGAGATCAGCTCGTCGTAGGGACGGCCGGTCCCCATCTCGCTGTAGGCGTAGCCGTGCGTCTCGGCGTAGGCGCGCTCCATCAGGCGCAGCAGCGGCAGTGCCGCCGGATTGCCGGTGTAGTCGGTCACCAGCGCCTTGCCGCCGTAGGACAGCGTCCCGCGGATCGTGTCGGTGATCACCAGGTAGCCGCGCTCGTCGATATCGCCCGGCAGGTAGACCTTGGGGCCCTCGGGGACGGCGCCGTCCTCCGGCACCGGGGCGGCATCCGCGGCGTCGGCGTCCTCGACCTCGGCTTCCGCATTCGGCTCGGGCGCCGCGGCAATCTTGAACTCCTTGCCGTCGAGCGTGAACGTGTCGCCGCTAACCGGCACCGCCACGTCGAAGACGTAGTTCTCGTTGCCCCAACTGGTCGTGATCGTCGTCAGCGGGCCGGCCTTCTGCAACCCGGCCTTCTGGATCACCGCATCGATCTTGGCGACGGCCTCGTCGGTCGCGATCGCGATCTCGTCGAGCGAACGCGGCACCTTGGCGCGGATCAGCAGCACCGGGCGGGCGGTCACGTCGACGACGCTGATCGCCTGGTCGCGGTAGTCGGCGTTCGGGAAGGTCGCCAGCGTATTGGAGAGGTTGCCCAGGCTGTCCTGCACCAGGCGATCGGGCAGGCCGTGGATGTACAGGCCGGCATAGCGCCACAGCAGGTTCCAGCCGTACTTTACGTCGTAGGCCCACTTGATCGTGACCGTGCGGCCATTGGCCGACGGCGTGAGCGTGACGGTGTAGGTCTTGTCGGTGCCGCTCCACTCGTTCTCGACCGCCATCTTCACTTCGCTGTCCGGCTCGCTGGACGCGATCGTCAGCGTGCCGTTGCCGAGCTTCGGATCGGCGCTGGTCCAGCCGACGCGGGCGCCGACGCCGCTTTCCGGGCCGGACAGGTCGAACTTCACCTGGGGATCGTTGGCGCGCAGCGCCGACCACTCCGGAAAGCGCCGGAACGTGTTGACCGAGTCGTAGACCTGGCGGACCGGGTTGGAGACCTCGACCGAACGCTCCACATGGCCGCTATCCGGCAGGAACACGCCGATGATCACGGCCAGGAGGAACACGATCAGGATCGAGACGAGAACTTCGAGAACACGAATCATTCCAGGGACTCTCCAGAACGTAGACGACGCCATGCGAGCCCCTCAGCCACGCTGGACGTCCGCGGCACTTACCCGCTGGTGGTCGGGACGTGCGCGCAGGGCGCCGACCCGGGCGCGCATGGTACCGTGCCGCCGGTGGTATGGCTACGGTTCAGTCAGGCCGCGGGTCCGCGGCCCCCCTGGCGCTCGTCGAATGCCCCATTTCCGTCCAGGGAGCGCTCAGACGATCCCGAGCTCGAACGCCTTCAGCACCGCCCGCGTCCGGTCGCGTACGCCCAGCTTGGACAGGATGTTCGAGACGTGGTTCTTGACCGTCCCCTCGGCGACGTTCAGCGAGCCGGCGATCTCCTTGTTGCTGTAGCCACCCGCCATCAGGCGCAGGATCTCGGTCTCCCGCTCGGTCAGCGGATCGGGCCGGTCCAGGCTGGTGAAATCGTTGTTCATGCGCTCCAGGCCGGTCAGCAGCCGCTGCGTGACCACCGGCGCGACCAGCGATCCGCCCGCGGCGACGACCTTGACCGCATCGACCAGTTGCTCGAGCGAGACGTCCTTGAGCAGGTAGCCGCGGGCGCCGGCCTTGAGCCCGGCCAGCACCAGTTGGTCGTCGTCGAACGTGGTCAGGATGATCGTCGGCGGCAACTGGCCGCGCGGCGCCAGCGCATTGAGCACGTCCAGCCCCGACATGCCGGGCATGCGCATGTCCAGGAGCACGACGTCCGGCTTGACCTGCGGGATCGTCTCGACCGCCTGGGCGCCGTCACTGGCCTCGGCGACCACCCGGATCGAATCGGACAGCTCCAGCAGTGAACGGATGCCCTGGCGCACCAGGTTCTGGTCATCGACCAGACACACGCTGATCATGTTGCGACCTCCAATGGCAGCCAGGCGTCGAGCGTGAAGCCGCGTCCCCGGCCGGTAGTGACGTCGAGCCTGCCGCCGAACTCGGCGAGGCGTTCGCGCATTCCCCGCAGGCCGTTGCCGGCGGCCAGGTCCGCCGCCCCCCGGCCGTCGTCGCGCGCATGGATCACCAGTTGCCGGTCGGCCGTGCGCTGGAAGCTCAGCCACAGGTTGCGGGCGCCGGAATGGCGTACGGTATTGGTGATGATTTCCTGCGCGCAGCGCAGCAGCACCTGCGCGCGGCGCGGGTCCTCGACGCTGAAGCGCTCGGGCAGGTCCAGGTGGATCGCCAGCCGCGGCACGCCTTCCACCAGGCTCTTGAGCGCGGTGGTCAGGTCGATGCCGTCGCTGTCGCGCAGCTGGCTGACCACCTCGCGGACGTCGTTGAGCAGCAGCTTGGCCACGGTCTGGGCCTTGCGCACGTGCTCCTGCGCCTGCGGCTCCTGCGCCAGGTGGCTGGCGACCTCCAGGTTCAGGCTGAGCGCGGTCAGGTGGTGGCCCATCAGGTCGTGCAGGTCGCGCGAGATGCGCATGCGCTCGCCGAGCCGGCTCGACTCGGCCAGCAGCGCGCGGGCGGCCCGCAACTCGGCGTTGAGACGGCGCTGCAGCTCGCGCTCCTCGCCCTGCTGCTTGGCGATCACCGAGGTCACGAAGGCCAGCACCGAGAAGCCCAGGTACAGGCTCGACTGCAGCACCGCCTCGGCCAGCGTGAAGGTGGTGTCGTGGAAGCTCATCCAGACCGGCACCAGCGTGTAGTTCTGCGCGACCGCCCAGAACAGGCCGGGCCGCACCGGCAGCAGCCACGGCAGCACCACCGCGACCACCACCAGCAGCAGCGCGCACAGGCCGCTCTGGCTGATCAGGCCGATCACGACGGCCGTGCCGTTGAGCACAAGCAGCAGCGCGATCTGCAGCAGGCGCTCGGCGGCGGAGACCTGGCGCGCGCCGAGGCGGTGGGTCAGGAACCAGAACACCAGGCCGAACAGCAGGTAGCACACCAGCCACAGGTCGACCAGCAGGGGCGAACGCCCCTGCTCGCGCATCGCCGCCATCAGGCCGGGATAGCGCAGCAGCGGCGTGCCGACGCACAGGTACGTGAAGAATCCGGCATAGCGCAGCAGCTGGATGTGGTTGAACTGCTTCATCGGCATGGCGGCATCATAGGCCGGGACCGGGCGATCGCAACCTGTCCTAAGTCACTGGCACGCCACGGCGCCCCGGCCGATCCCCGCCGCGGCGGCCACCGGGCCGTACGTGCGCGATGACCGCTTCGCCCATGCGTGCGATAATCGCCGAGCCGTGCCATGTTCGCGCCGCGGCGATTCCGCAGGAGCCCGCAATGTCCGTAGTCGTCCGCGACGTGCTTGAGCACGAGCTGGATTCGATCGTCGCCATCAACAATGCCGCCGGGCCGACGATCCTCCCGCTGGACGCGGCACGGGTACGCTGGTTCTACGATCACGCCTGCTATTTCCGCGTCGCCGAGGTCGACGGCCACCTGGCCGGCTTCCTGCTGGGCCTGGACCGCAATACCGACTACGCCAGCGCCAACTACCTGTGGTTCCGCGAGCGCTACGAGGATTTCCTCTACATCGACCGCATCGTCATCGCGCGGCCGTACCGGGGCCTGGGCCTGGGCCGGATCTTCTACGCCGACGTCACCAGCTTCGCCGAGGTGCGCGTGCCGCTGCTGGCCTGCGAGGTGTTCCTGGAGCCGCACGACGACGTCTCGCTGCTGTTCCACGCGACCAACGGCTTCCAGGAGGTCGGCCAGCAGGTCATGCCGGTGATCAACCGCCGCGTCTCGCTGCAGGGCAAGAACCTGCCCAGCTTCCCGTTCGTGCGCGACACCTACCTGAACGCCGGCACCGGCCGCCTCCCGGACGTGCCCTGGCTGGCCGATCGCCTGCATTTCGTGCCGGCGGCGACCCGCGCGGCAGGGGGCGGCTGAAGGATGGCGACCTCCCCGGCCCGCGTCCTCGAACCGGTGGGCGAGCTGAAGTTCGGCCAGGTCGGCATCGCCAACCTGCGCCTCAAGCGGCTCGACGGACCGGGCCTGCAGCGTGAACTGGCCGACAAGGTCCGCCACGCGCCGCAGCTGTTCGACCGCGCGCCGGTGGTCCTGGACCTCAGCCACCTCGGCGCCCTGCCCGACGCCGGCACGGTCCAGTCGCTGCTCGAGCACATCCGCCAGGCCGGCCTGATCCCGGTGGGACTGGCGTACGGCACCAGCGAGAACGAGCAGCTGGCCCGCTCGCTCGGCCTGCCGCTGTTCGCGAAGTTCCGTGCCGCCTACGAGCGCGCCGGCGGCGAGCCGATGGTGGCGACGCCACCGCCGCCCTCGCGCGAGCCGGCACCGGTCCCGCCAGCCGCGGCGGCCCCGCCGGCCGCGGCGCCCGCGCCGTCAGCCGCCACGCTGCACCTGGACCAGCCGGTCCGGTCCGGCCAGCAGGTCTACGCCCGCGGCGGCGACCTAGTGCTCAACAAGCTCGTCGCCAACGGCGCCGAAGTCATCGCCGACGGCTCGATCCACGTCTACGGACCGCTGCGCGGCCGCGCGCTGGCCGGGGCGATGGGCGACGAGAAGGCACGCATCTACTGTCGCGAGTTCCATGCCGAGCTGGTCTCGATCGCCGGCCACTACCGGGTGTTCGAGGCGATCCCCGACGACCTGCGCGGCCACCCGGTCCAGGTCGGCCTGGACGGCGACAAGCTGGTGATCGCACGGCTCTGACCCGAGTCTGCCTGAACCTCGACGGAAGCCCGCTGCCGGCCGGCACGGGCACTGATTCGCCCCCGGGCCCCGGGGCGTGCAACACTTGGGCATCCTACGGAGAACCCCGCCTTGACTGAATTCATCGTCGTCACTTCCGGCAAAGGCGGCGTCGGCAAGACCACTTCCAGCGCGTCGCTGGCGGTCGGCCTCGCACGCCGCGGCAAGAAGGTCGCGGTCATCGACTTCGACGTCGGCCTGCGCAACCTGGACCTGATCATGGGCTGCGAGCGCCGCGTGGTCTATGACTTCGTCAACGTCATCCACGGCGAATGCACGCTCAAGCAGGCGCTGATCAAGGACAAGCGCTTCGACAGCCTCTACGTGCTGGCCGCCTCGCAGACGCGCGACAAGGAAGCCCTCACCAAGGACGGCGTCGAGCGTGTGCTCAAGGAACTGGCCGACGAGGGCTTCGACTACGTCATCTGCGACTCGCCCGCCGGCATCGAGAAAGGCGCGGCGCTGGCGATGTACTTCGCCGACCGCGCCGTGGTCGTGGTCAATCCGGAAGTCTCCAGCGTGCGCGACTCGGACCGCATCCTCGGCCTGCTGTCGAGCAAGACGCGCCGCGCGGAGCTGGGCAACGGCGGCGTCGAGCAGCACCTGCTGCTGACGCGCTACAACCCGGCCCGGGTCGAGGCCGGCGACATGATGAGCATCAAGGACGTCCAGGAGATCCTCGGCATCGAGGTGCTCGGCGTGATCCCCGAATCCGAAGGCGTCCTGGCCGCTTCCAACGCCGGCGTGCCGGTGATCCTCGACGACCAATCCTACGCGGGCCAGGCCTACGACGACGCCGTCGCACGCCTGCTCGGCGAGCAGCGCTCGATGCGCTTTCTGGACGCGCAGAAGAAGGGACTGTTCGCGCGCATCTTCGGGAGCTGAACCATGGGTATCCTGGATTTCTTCAAGACAAGGCCAAAGAACACCGCCAGCGTTGCCAAGGAACGCCTGCGCATCATCGTCGCCCAGGAGCGCGCCCAGCGCGGCAGCCCGGACTACCTGCCGCTGCTGCGCCGCGAGCTGCTGGAGGTCATCAAGAAGTACGTCAACGTCGACCCGGATGCCGTGCTGATCAACGTCGAGCGCGAAGGCGACCAGGAAGTGCTCGAGCTGTCGGTCACCCTGCCCGACAAGGCACCGGACTTCGCCACCGGCCAGGTCTGATCCGCGCGAACCCGCGAGCTGCCGCGTGCTGTACCTGGCCGACATCGACATCGACCGCGCCGCCGCCTTGCTGGCCGGCTACGGCCTTCATCTCGCCCTGGTCGCCGACGACCTGCCGATCCCCGGCAGCTACTGGGGCGACCCGGAAGCCGGCGTGATCGGCAGTACCGTGCACGCACGGCGCGACACGCCGGTGCATTCGCTGCTGCACGAGGCCTGCCACCTGATCGTGCTGCCGCCGGAGCGCCGCGCCGCCGTGCATACCGATGCGACCGATTCGGTCGCCGAGGAAGACGCCACCTGCTGCCTGCAGATCCTGCTGGCCGACCGGTTGCCCGAGGTCGGCCGCGACCGGCTGATGGCCGACATGGACGCCTGGGGCTACTCGTTCCGGCTCGGATCGACCCGCGCCTGGTTCGAGCACGACGCCGAGGACGCCCGCGCCTGGCTGGCCGCGCGCAGGCTGCCGCCGCCGGCCTGACCGGCGCCCACGCCGCGCTGGCAATCGCCGGCCGGCCACCCCATGTCCCTGCCGTCCCCCTGCAGGAACACCCATGATTCCGTTTTCGATCCTGGACCTTGCGCCGGTCTGCGAAGGCAGCGACCCGACGCAGGCCTTCGCCAACACGCTGGACCTGGCCCGCCATGCCGAAGCGCTCGGCTACCGGCGCTACTGGCTGGCCGAACACCACAACATGCCGGGCATCGCCAGCGCGGCCACCGCGGTCCTGATCGGCCACGTCGCCGGCGGCACGCGCTCGATCCGGGTCGGCTCCGGCGGCGTCATGCTGCCCAACCACGCGCCGCTGCAGGTGGCCGAGCAGTTCGGCACGCTGGCCGCGCTCTACCCGGACCGGATCGACCTCGGGCTCGGGCGCGCCCCGGGCACCGACCAGGCCACCGCGCGGGCGCTGCGCCGCTACCACGACGGCGCCGACGCGTTCCCGCAGGACGTGCAGGAGCTGCTGTACTACTTCGAGCCGGCCCAGCCGGGCCAGCCGGTCCGCGCGGTACCCGGCGCCGGCATCGCGGTGCCGGTCTGGCTGCTCGGCTCCAGCCTGTTCGGCGCCCGCCTGGCCGCGCAGCTCGGCCTGCCGTACGCCTTCGCCTCGCATTTCGCGCCGGACGCGATGGACCTGGCGCTGGCGCTGTACCGGCGCGAGTTCCGGCCCTCGGCGCGCCTGCAGCAGCCGTACGCCATGCTCGGCGTCAACGTGATCGGCGCGGATACCACGGCCGAGGCGCGCCGGCTGTTCACCACGCTGCAGCAGAGCTTCGTCAACCTGCGCCGCGGCCGGCCGGGCCTGATCCCGCCGCCGATCGACGACATCGAGGCGTTCTGGACCCCGACCGAGCGGCTCGGCGTCGAGCAGGCGCTGGCGTGCAGCGTCGTCGGCGATCCCGACACGGTGCGCGACGGGCTGCGGGCGTTCATCGAGCGCCACCGCCCGGACGAGCTGATGCTGACGGCGAACATCTACGACCACGCCGCACGCAGGCGCTCGTTCGAGATCGCGATGGACGCGCGCACCGGCTGAGCCCGCCGGCGCGACCGGACGGGGCGGCGTTCCGGCTCTTGCGCCCGGTCGCGGGAGCGGTCTAGCCTCCGCGACCGACCATCATCTGGGGAGAGGCATCGATGAACGTCAAGCTGCTCGCGGCGGCCCTGCTGGCCGCCCTTGCCGGAGCCTGCGCGGCGACGGCGCCACGCGACAAGACCACCCAGGCTGCGCCGGGTGCCGGCAGCGAAAGCGCCGACGCCTTCGTCGGCCGCGTCAACGACGCGTTCCGCGCCACCTCGCCCGAGATGAACGCCGCGCAATGGCTGGCGGTGACCTACATCAACGAGGATTCGCAGCTGCTGGCGGCCAAGAGCAACGAGCGCAGCCTCACCCAGCTCAACGCCTTCGTCGAGGAAGCGCGCCGCTACGACGGCCAGGCGCTGTCCGCCGACACCGCCCGCTCGATCGCCCTGCTCAAGCTCGCGACGGCGATGCCCGCGCCGAAGGATCCGGCCAAGCTCGCCGAGCTGGCGCGGATCGCGTCCAAGCTCGAAGGCGCCTACGGGGCCGGCACGTACTGCCGCGACCACGACGGCAAGCGGCAGTGCCGCCAGCTCGGCGAGCTGGAGGACGTGCTGCGCGACCCGAAGGCCAGCTACGAGGACCAGCTCGACGCCTGGACCGGCTGGCACACCATCGCCCAGCCGATGCGCGCCGACTACCGGCGCTTCGCCGAACTGGTCAACGAAGGCGCGCGCGAGATGGGCTTCGCCGACGCCGGCGCGATGTGGCGGTCCGGCTACGACATGGACCCGGATGCGTTCCGCGCCGAGACCGACCGTCTCTGGGAGCAGGTCAAGCCGCTCTACAGCGACCTGCAGTGCTACGTACGCGGCAAGCTCGAGAAGAAATACGGCGCGCGCGGCCACGTGGACGGCCTGCTGCCGGCCCACCTGACCGGCAACATGTGGCAGCAGGACTGGGGCAACCTCTGGCCGATCCTGGAACCGTACAAGGGCGCGGGCAGCCTGGACATCACCGGCGCGCTGGAGAAGCAGCGCGCCGCCGAGCTGCGCCGGCTGCGTGCCGGCTTCAAGGGACGCGCGAGCGCCGAGGACAGCGTGCGTCTGGAACGCGAGGCGGACCTCGCCATCGCGCGCAGCATGACCGAGCGTGCCGAGGACTTCTACACCTCGCTCGGCATGCCGAAACTTCCCGAGAGCTTCTGGACCAAGGCGCAGCTGGTCAAGCCGCGCGACCGCGACGTGGTCTGCCACGCCAGTGCCTGGGACATGAACATGACCGGCGACGTGCGCATCAAGATGTGCATCAAGCCCAACGAGGAAGACCTGACGACGATCTACCACGAGCTCGGCCACGTCTACTACTACCTCGCCTACAACGACCTGCCGCCGCTGTTCCAGTCCGGCGCCAACGACGGCTTCCACGAGGCGATCGGCGATACCGTGGTGCTGGCGCTCACGCCCGACTACCTGCAGTCGGTCGGCCTGGTCGGCAAGCAGCGCCAGAGCGAACAGGCGGTCATCAACGCGCAGATGCGCATGGCGCTGGCGAAGGTCGCGTTCCTGCCGTTCGGCCTGATGATCGACCGCTGGCGCTGGGGCGTGTTCGACGGTTCGATCGCGCCGGACCAGTACAACAGCGCCTGGTGGGACCTCAAGGCCCGGTACCAGGGCGTGGCGCCGGCCACGGCGCGCGACGAGGCGTTCTTCGACCCGGGCGCCAAGTACCACGTGCCCGGCAACACGCCCTATACGCGCTACTTCCTCGCGCACATCCTGCAGTTCCAGTTCTACCGCGCGCTCTGCGACGCCGCCGGCTACGAAGGCCCGCTGCACGCGTGCAGCTTCTACGGCAACAAGGAAGCCGGCCAGAAGTTCTGGTCGATGCTCAAGAAGGGCCAGAGCCAGCCCTGGCCGGAAACGCTCAAGGAGCTGACCGGCAGCGGCGAACTCGATGCCACCGCGATCCTCGACTACTTCGCACCGCTGCAGGCCTGGCTCAAGCAGCAGAACCAGGGCCGCCAGTGCGGCTGGTGAACTGAAGCGGCGCGCCGCGTCCGGTCAGCCGCCGCGCTGCCGCTTCGGCGGCGCCGCCGCGGCGGGCCGGGTGCGGCTGCCGGCCACGCGCGGCGCCGGCTCGGTCTGGCGCAGCCACGGCGGCGGCGAGAACACCGTGCGCAGGTGCTCGACCAGCAGTTGCACGCGGCGTGAGATCCGGCTCAGCGGCGGCAGGATCGCGACCAGCCAGAACTGCGGCAGCTCGTAGTCGGCCAGCACGACGGCCAGCCGGCCGGCGCGGATGTCCTCGCCGACGACGTGGGTCGGCAGCATCGCCAGGCCGCCGTCCTTGAGCGCGATCTGGCGCATGATCTGGCCGTTGCTGGTGCTGAACACCGGGTTGATCGGCACGCTGATCTCGCCGGTCGCGCCGGTGAAGATCCACACCTGCGCGCTGGGCAGGAACGAATAGTGCAGGCAGTCGTGCCGCACCAGGTCGCGCGGGTGCTGCGGCGCGCCGCGGCGCGCGAGGTAGGCCGGCGAGGCGCAGATCACCCGTGCGATCGGGCACAGCGGCTCCTCGGTGAGGTCGCCGTTCGGGATCACGTAGGTCTGCTCGGCGATCAGCAGGTCCAGCCCCTCCTCCACCGGATCGACGGTGCGGTCGTGCAGCACCAGGTCGAAGCGCACGTCCGGATGGCGCGCGCGGAACTCCAGCAATGCCGGGCCGATGTAGTTGACGCCGATCGACGTCGGCGCCCCGATCCGCACCAGGCCGGCGGTCTCGTCGCGATGGCGCGAGACGTCGCGCTCCAGCTCGTCGAAGCGCTGCAGCAGCTCCACGGCGCGGTGGAAGTAGCGCGCGCCGTGGTCGCTCAGGGTCAGCTTGCGCGTGGTGCGCAGCAGCAGCTGCACGCCGAGGTCGTGCTCCAGCTCGGCGATGCGCTTGCTGACCACCGACGGCGTCACGCCGAGCACGCGCCCGGCCCGTGCGAAGCTGTTCTGCTTGACCACGGTCACGAACGTTCGGATCTGATCGAGACTCGCCATGCCACTCCTCCGTCGGACCCCTCATGGTTGCACGGAACGCCCTCGCCTGCCGTCCGGCCCGCCGCTCAGAGGCTGCGCTCGGGCAGCTGCCGCGGCCGCAGCCACCATGCCAGGGCGCCGCCGGCCGAGAGCAGGCCCGCGGCCAGCGCCAGCTTCAGCACGCTGTCCGACAGCAGCGCCGACAGGCCGCCGGCGATCACCGCGCTGACCAGCAGGTTGACGAAGGCCTGCATCGACGAGGCGGCACCGCGGTGGCGCGGATAGCGGTCGAGCAGCAGCAGGGCCAGGGTCGGGAAGTTCAGCGCGACCCCGATGCCGTGCAGCGCGACCGGCAGCACCGACCAGGGCAGCATCGGCCGCGGCAGGGCCAGCGCGAGGGCGATGTTGATCGCCGAGGCCACCAGCATGATCGAGAAGCCGAGCCGGATCGTGGACAGCGGCGGCAGCCGGCCCGCCAGCCGGCCCGACAGCAACGAGCCGGTCATCATGCCGCCGATCGCCGGCACGAACAGCCAGGCGAAGCTCTGCTCGTCCAGGCCGAGCAGGCCCAGCACGAATGCGGGCGCCGAGGCGATGTAGACGAACAAGGCGCCGAAACCGAGCGTTCCCGACAGCGCCAGCGGCAGGAACATGCGGTCGGCCAGGATCATGCGGTACGAGCGCACCAGTTCGGCCAGCGACAGCGGCGTGCGCTGCTCGCGGGGATGGGTCTCCGGCAGCCAGGCCGCGCAGGCGCCCAGCAGCAGGAGCGAGAAGCCGGCCAGCAGCCAGAAGATCATCGGCCAGTGCGCGAACGCGATGACCCAGCCGCCGACGATCGGCGCGATCGCCGGCGCGATGCCGAAGATCATCGAGATCGACGCCATCAGCCGCTGCGCATCGGCGCCGTCGAAGCAGTCGCGGACGATCGCGCGGCCGACGATCATGCCGGCGCCGGCCGAGACGCCCTGCAACGCGCGAAACGCCAGCAGGCTCTCGATCGACCCGGCCAGCGCGCAGCCGATCGAGGCCAGCGTGAACACCGCGACGCCCGCCAGGATCACCGAGCGGCGCCCGAGCGCGTCGGAAAGCGGGCCGTGCAGCAACGACATCAGCGCGAAGGCGATCAGGTAGACGCTGATGGTCTGCTGCATCGCCAGCGGGCTGGCCTGCAGGTCCGCCGCGACCGCCGGAAACGCCGGGAACAGCGTATCGATCGAGAACGGGCCGAACATCGACAGCGCCGCGAGCAGCGGCGCCAGCCGGCGATGGGAGCGGAGGGACGACACGGAGTACCGGGGCCGGAAAGAGCCGCGCATCATGCCATCGGGCGGCCAGGCGCGACATGGCCCGTTGGTCGGGGACGGGCCTGCGGTTCAGATCCGCCGCGGAGCGACGGCCCGGTGTGCTAGGCCTGGGCCTGCCCCGCGCCCACGCGCCGGCGTACGGCGTCCATGTCGCGCACGGCGCGTACCTCCACGCAGCCGGTGCGGGCCCACGGGAAGGTCGCGGCGATGCGCACGGCCTCTTCGTAGTCGGCCGCCTCGATCAGGTTGAAGCCGCCGAGGAACTCCTTGGTCTCGGCGAACGGCCCGTCGAGCACGCTGAGGGTGCCATTGCGGATGCGCACCGCCTTTGCGGTCGCCGGCGACTCCAGTTGTTGCGACGCAAGAAGATGCCCTTCCTCGCGCAGACCATCGGCATTCGCCAGGCAGGTGCGCATCATCGCGTCGGCTTCGCCCTCCGGCAGGGCGTCGAGCAGCGCGTCCTCGTTGTAGATCAGCAGCAGGAACTGCATCGCGGGCTCCGCATGACAGGGGACGTCCACCACTACCGGTGCCCGATCGCGCCGTCAAGAAAAAAAGTTCGGCGCCGCTGTCGATTCCGGCCCTGCTGGCTCGTCGCCTGATCAGAAACCCGGGACGACACCCCGTCGCCCGCCTCGTCCACCCGCTTCGGGAGTCCGACCGCCATGCAACTCAATGCCTACCTCAGCTTCGACGGCCAGTGCGCCGATGCCTTCGGCTTCTACGCCAAGGTCCTGAACGGAACGCTCGACCTGACCCGGGCGCCGGCCGGTTCGCCGCTCGCCGACCAGATGCCGCCCGGCTGGGGCGACCGCGTGCTGCACGCCCGCCTGGCGGTCGGCGAGTCCGTGCTGATGGGATCGGACTGCCCGTCCGGGGAGTTCCGCCCGGCCCAGGGCCTGCAGGTCAACATCGGCGTCGACGACGAGGCCGAAGCCGAGCGCATCTTCGGCGCGCTGTCCGAGGGGGCGACGGTCCAGATGCCGCTCGCCGAAACCTTCTGGGCGCGCCGCTTCGGCATGCTGGTCGACCGCTACGGCACGCCGTGGATGGTCAACTGCCTCAAGCCCTGCACCGACGACGCCGGCTGACGCGCCTGGCCGCGCCCTCTCCTTCCCTCCGCACTTCGGGTATCCACTCATGGCAAAGCAGATCTACGTCAATCTCCCGGTCGGGGACCTCAAGCGTTCCGTGACCTTCTTCACCGCGCTCGGCTTCAGCTTCAACCCGCAGTTCACCGACGAGAACGCCACCTGCATGATCGTCGGCGAGAACATCTTCGTCATGCTGCTGGTCGAGCCGTTCTTCAGGACCTTCACGCCCAAGCCGCTGTGCGACGCGCGGCAGGCGACCGAGGTGCTGGTGTGCCTGGCCCTGGACAGCCGCGCCGAGGTCGAGGCGATCGTCGCCAAGGCCATCGCCGCCGGCGGCGCCACGCCGATCCCGGCCAAGGACCACGGCTTCATGTACCAGCACGGCTTCGAGGACCTGGACGGCCACCTGTGGGAAGTCGTCCACATGGACATGGCGGCGTTCGAAAGCGCCGGCAGCACCGCGGCGGAGGGCTGAGCCATGCGCTTCATGATGCTGATGATCCCCGGCGGCTACGAGAACGCCGAGCCGGGAACGATGCCCGAAGCCGAGGCCGTGGCGGCGATGATGAAGTACAACGAGGCCCTGCAGAAGGCCGGCGTGCTGCTGGCGCTGGACGGCCTGCATCCGCCGTCGATGGGCGCGCGCGTCCGGTTCGCCGGCGGCAAGCCCGTGGTCACCGACGGGCCGTTCGCCGAGGCCAAGGAAGTCCTCGGCGGCTACTGGATGATCGACGTGAAGTCCCGCGAGGAAGCGATCGCCTGGGCCTCGCGCTGCCCGGCGTCGGACAACGAGATCATCGAGGTGCGCCAGGTGCAGGAAATGGCCGACTTCCCCGAGGACGTGCAAAAGGCCGCGGCCGGCTTCGAGGACATGCAGCAGCAGGCGCGTTCCGGCCGGTCATGAACGCGGCGTCCCCGGCCGGCCATCGCCCCACGGCGCACGGCCGGCCGGGGCCGGCGCCCCGGCGCCGGCCGCCGGGCTTGCGTGGCATCGCGCGCAATGATCTGATCGGCCGCCATGACGGCGACCGACACCCAGCGCGCCATCGATGCCGTCTGGCGCATCGAATCGCCCCGGCTGATCGCCGGGCTCGCACGCATCGTGCGCGACGTCGGCCTGGCCGAGGAGTTCGCCCAGGACGCGCTGGTCGCCGCGCTGGAGACCTGGCCCGATGACGGCGTGCCGGACAATCCCGGAGCCTGGCTGATGGCAGCCGCCAAGCGCCGTGCGATCGACCGCCTGCGACGCGAGCAGATGCAGCTGCGCAAGCACGACGCGATCGTGCACGAGCTGGAGGACGCGTTGCAGCAGGCTGCGGCGGCCGGCGAGGCCGCCCTGGACGACCCGTTCGGCGACGACCTGCTGCGGCTGGTGTTCACGGCCTGCCATCCGGTGCTCTCCACCGAGGCCCGGGTCGCGCTGACCCTGCGCCTGCTCGGCGGCCTGACCACGGACGAGATCGCGCGCGCGTTCCTGGTACCCGAGCCCACGGTGGCGCAGCGGATCGTGCGCGCCAAGCGCACGCTGGCCGACAAGGGCGTGCCGTTCGAGGTTCCGGCGGGAAACGCGCTGGGACTGCGGCTGGCATCGGTGCTGGAGGTCATCTACCTGATCTTCAACGAAGGCTATTCGGCGACCGCCGGCGAGGACTGGATGCGACCGGCCCTGTGCGAGGACGCGATGCGACTCGGACGCGTGCTGGCCGGCCTGATGCCGGACGAGCCGGAGGTCCACGCCCTGCTGGCGCTGATGGAGATCCAGGCCTCGCGCACGCCGGCCCGTACCGACGCCGACGGCGCGCCGGTGCTGCTGCTCGACCAGAACCGCACGCGCTGGGACCGCCTGCTGATCCGGCGCGGCCTGGCCGGCCTGGCGCGCGCCGAGAAACTGGGCGGCGCGCACGGCCCCTATGCGCTGCAGGCGGCAATCGCCGCCTGCCATGCCCGCGCATCGGCCGCGCAGGAGACCGACTGGCCGCGCATCGCCGCGCTCTACGCGCGCCTCGCCGAGGTGCTGCCCTCGCCGGTGGTCGAGCTCAACCGCGCCGTGGCCGTCGCGATGGCATCCGGCCCGGAGGCAGGGCTGGCCATCGCCGATGCACTGGAACGCAGTGCACGGCTCGCCGGCTACCACCTCCTGCCGGCGGTCCGCGGCGACCTGCTCGCCAAGCTCGGGCGCAACGCCGAGGCCCGGGCCGCCTTCGAGCAGGCTGCCGAGCTGACGCGCAACCAGCGCGAACGGACCTTGCTGCTGGAACGCGCACGCGCCTGCGCCGACTGAACGCAGCGCCGGCGGTCGTCGCCCGGCCTGCGGCCCGCCGTTCAGCCGCCGCTGAGCAGGGCCGGGGCTCAATGGCCGGGCCATGGTCCGCTTGCCGTCCGCCCGATCCACTTCGTTCCGGCGCAGCGCGCGTCCCCGGGGTTCGCGCGGATGGCGCGCGCGTCGTTTCCTTCGCGACCGGAACGCGCGATGAGCAAGGTGCCGCTCAAGGCCGCGGGCGCGCCGCCGGCGCTGGCGGCGCTGATCCTCATCGACGTCATCACCGACTATGCCTTTCCGGGCGGCGCGCGCCTGCGCCGTGCCGCACCGCCGGCCCTGGCGCGCATCGTCGCGCTGCGCCGGCGCCTGCAGGCCGCCGAGGTCCCGGTCATCTACGCCAACGACAACCGCGGCCGCTGGCGCTCGGACGTCCGCGAGCTGGCCAGCCGCAGCGTGGCCGCCGGAGCGCCGGCGATCGCCGGCCTGTTGCCTGGTCGCAGCGACTACGTCGTGCTCAAGCCCAAGCAGTCCGGCTTCTACGCCACGCCGCTGGCCGAGCTGCTGCACCACCTGGGGGTACGCACCGTGGTACTGGCCGGCCTGGCCGGCGACGGTTGCGTGCTGTGCACGGCGATCGACGCCCACCTGCGCGGCTACCGCGTGATCGTGCCGCGCGATTGCGTCGCCTCGATCTCGCCGGCCCGCAACCGGCGCGCGTTGCAGATCCTGGCCGAATCCTTCGGCATCGACACCCGCGCCGGCGCGCGGATCACGCGCCGCACGCTGCAGGCGACCGGCGGGGCCCGGGCTGACTAGCGTTGCCGGGAACGGCCCGTCCTGCCCTTTCTCGACGCACCCGGTCACGGCAAGGTCGTGTCGCCTGGCCCGCAAAGCGCACCCGTGCGTCGAACCGCGAGCGCCCCGCTCCCGGATCGCGCCGGCAGGCGGCTTCCCGACCGCCGGCTAGAAGAACGTGACGACGCCGGTCTCCAGCGAGTACTCGGCGCCGACGACGAGCAGGCGGTCGTCCTGCGTGAGCTGCTCGAGCAGCGCGGAACCGTGCCGCAACTGGTTGACCGACATGCGGATGTTGGCACGGACCGCATGCTGGACCAGGGCCTGCGGATCGCGCGCCAGCTCGGTGCCGAGCAGGGTCTCCACCGACGGGCGGATGCGATCGACGATCGAACGCAGGTTGGGCGACTGCTCCTCCGAGCGCCTTCCCAGTTCCTCGACCGTGGCCAGCACGGCGCCGCATTGCGAATGGCCGAGCACGACGACCAGGCGCGTGCCGTAGCGGGCGGCCGCGAACTCGATGCTGCCGATCTGCGACGGCGCGACGATGTTGCCGGCCACACGGATCACGAACAGGTCGCCCAGCCCCTGGTCGAACACGATCTCCGCCGGCACGCGCGAATCGGAACAGCCGAGGATGATCGCGAACGGGGCCTGCCCGGCGGCCAGCTCGCGGCGCCGCGTCTGGTTGGTCAGCGCGTCGCTGCCGCGGATCTCCGAAACGAAACGCGCGTTGCCGGCCTTGAGCCGCGCCAATGCCTCTTCGGCGGATATCATGCCGGGCTCCCGGACCTGTGGAGGGGCTGCGAGGGTGCCGGAGCGCGGCGGGCGGTTCAAGTGCGGCCGGTCACGGCCCACCACCGGACCGCAGCGCCGGACACCGCTACAGGTGCGGGCGCTGGCGTTCGCCCGGCGCCGCACGGTCGGCGCTGCGCAGTTCCTCCTTGCGTTCGCTCATCTTCGCCTGCGCCACCTGCGCGCGCGCGCCGACGACCATCTCGTGCAGCCAGGTGATCAGCACGGCGGTGTATTCCTTCTGCGCCTGCTTGGACGAGAAGCCGTGGTCGGCACCGGCGATCGCGCGCTTGGTCAGCGATCGCGCCTTGCCGAACGCCCGCACGTAGTTGGCCACCACCATCGGCGGCACGATCTCGTCGTGCTCGGCCTCGACGACCAGCGCGTCGCCGCGATACGCCGCGCAGGCCCGCAGCGCCCGGTTGTCCTGCCACAGGATGCGGCTGCGCCGGTAGTCGGACAGACCCGGGTCGGCATTGAGCCGGCGCTTGGGCCACGTCCAGCCCTCGTCCTTGTAGAGCGCCGGCGAACGCAGGGCCAGCCAGCGCACCGGGCGCAAGGTCGTGAGAAGCGCGGCGAGGTAGCCGCCGTAGCTGATGCCGACCACCGCGATCGAGGCCGGGTCGACCTGCGGCCGGCCCACCAGCCAGTCGTAGGCGGCGACCAGGTCAGCCAGGTTCTGCTCGCGCGATACCGTCTCCCATTGCGAGGCGGTGCGCTCGTGGCCGCGCAGGTCGAAGGTCAGGCATTCGCAGCCGATGCCCACCGCCTCCTTCGCGCGCACCAGATCGTGCTCCTGGCTGCCGCCCCAGCCGTGCACGAACAGCACGCCGGGCAGCGAGTCCGCCGGCGACAGCAGCGTCGCACCGACCAGCTCGTCCTCGACGCGGATGTCGACGGTTTCCAGTCGAACGTTCATTCCCGATGCAGAAGGCTGTACTTGACCAGATACCCTACGCGCTCGTCCCTGCCCCGATAGTGAACCTCGGCATCCGCCGGCACGCGCTCGCCGTAGACCTCGCAGGTGGCTGCGCGCACGCGCTGCAGCGCCGGATCGCGCGCCAGCGCCTCGATCGCGAGGAGCTCCGCGCCGCTGGCCCCGCCGATGCGCCAGGACTGCTCGAGCACGCCCGATGCCGGGCGTCCGTCACCGTCACGGCCGGCGATGACGTCGTAGTTGCGGCGGGACGCGTAGGTCCCCGGATACGCCCTCATCGCTTCGGCATCGTAGCGGCAGACCTGCGCGACGGCCTGGCGCAGCGCGTCCGGCAGGTCCAGCGCGAGCAGGTCCTGGAATCGTCCGCGCACGACCGTCAGGTCCGACCCGCCATAGACCTCGGCGCCGCGATGGTTGACGGTCTGGCGCTGGCTGCCGACATAGGCCACGCGCATCCCCGCCAGCAGCACTTCGCCGACGCTGTAGGTGACCGCCTGCGCCAGATCGCGCTCGACGACGGCGCCGTGGCGCTCGAGCACCGCCTCGTCCACCACCGCGACGTGGTCGGCCAGCGCGGCGGCGGTTGCGGCTACCTGCTGGCCGTTGCCGCCCGACTCATGGGCGGCCTTGATGCGCACGGCGCCGCCGGCCAGCAGGTCCTCGCCGGCGCGCCGCAGGTCGGCGCGCGTGAACACCGAATAGCCCGGCAGCACGGCATCGGCCAGGCGCTCCCCGAGCGCGTGCACCCAACCCTCGGGAACCCGGGCCTGCGCGTCCAGCGCCGGATGGCTGATCGTCTTGGTGGCGACGAAGGCGAACGGCACCACGCCACCGAACAGATCGGCCTCGCCGCCGATGCCCAGTTCGGCGGCCTCCCGCTGCAGCAGGGTGCGATCGGGCACGAAGTAGACCGGCTCGGCGTAGCGGCGCCCGGTCTCGTGCTCGCCCACATAAGTGCGGCCCGTCAGCGCCGCGATGCGCTGTGCCAGCGCGGCATGGGTCCGCGCCTCATGACCGTCGGGACGCCGCCCGGCACGGCGCGAGAGCAGCGCGACGCAGCCGGGCACGCCGGCGACGCCGATCATGCGGTGGGCCTCGCAGGCGAACCCGCTCCGGCACCGCCATCGCGCCGCGCAACCCCTGCCCCAACGCGGCACCGGCCCGCCGGTACCCGATGACGTCGCAGCCCGGCGCGGGCAGGCGCACAACCGTCCAGCCGCTGGCAGGGATCCATCGTGTCCTCCAGGCGATCGGCCGGACCGCCTCGCGGCAGCACGGGCGATTGCCCCGCTCCGCTCCGGAGCCGCCGGAGCCGCCGTACCCGGAGCGGTCCGGGCACCGCGCCAGTGTCCCGGCCGCGCTCGTACCGGTGCTGAACCCGGGGCGGCGCGACGGCACTATCGCGCGCGGCCACCCCGCGGCGTTCAGCCAGCAGGCACGCGGTGCGGTTTATCCAGGAAACCCCGGACGAGGCCGCACCGATGACCGCGAAGATTCCGCTTCATCTGAAGGGACGCCATTCGATCTTCGACCGCTTCGCCGGCGCGATCACGCGGGCCGCCGGCTCGCCCTGGGCCTTCTCGCTGGCGTTGCTGGGCGTGCTGGCCTGGGCCGCGACCGGCCCGGTGTTCGGGTTCTCCGAAACCTGGCAGATCGTCGTCAACACCGGCACGACGATCATCACGTTCCTGATGGTGTTCCTGATCCAGCGCTCGCAGAACAAGGACAGCCTGGCGCTGCACATCAAGCTCAACGAGCTGCTGGCGGCCCAGCTGGCCGCCAGCAACCGGCTGATCGCGATCGAGGATCTCGACGAGGAGGACCTGGCGACACTGCGGGCGTTCTACTGCCGGCTGGCCGAGCTGGCCGAGAAGGAAGGCGGCATCAAGCGCAGCCATTCGCTGGACGAGGCGGCCGCGGCGCATGCCCGCAAGACCGGCGCGCCGCGCCCTCGTGTCCGCCAGCCGTCGCGCTCGAAGCGCCCGAAGCCACGCGGCGACTGAGCGCAGAGTGGATTTTGTTCACATGCCATTGCCACCAGCGGGCCTACGGTGGGGCGACTCGCAAACGGAGTGCGCCATGCGATTCGAGGTGTTCAGGCTGGGCGAGGAATGGCAATGGTGCCTGTTCTGGAACGAGCGCCTGGTCGCCGTGTCCAGCGAGCTGTACCGCGGCGAGGACGACTGCTTGCGCGGCATCGAGCAGGTGCGCGAAGCGGCACTCTCGGCATCGGTCAGCCGGATCGAGGAGTTAGCGACGGAAAGGACGGCGACGGAAGCCACCGCGTAGCAGCAGCCGGTTGTGCCGGGAATCCGGCAGCGAGACTGCTTCGAGATGGTGGCTATGGGTGGACTCGAACCACCGACCCCAGCATTATGAGTGCTGTGCTCTAACCGGCTGAGCTACATAGCCACGCGAGGGCGCGCATTCTAGCCGCTTGCGGCGGCGCGGTAAACGGCCTGCGCCGGCCGGGCGCCGCACCAACTCCCGGGCATCCGGCGATGAGTGTACCGGCGCCGGGCGCAGCCCGCGCGCCCGGCGAAACCGGACGGCGACGCTACAGGTCGGTCACGCGCGCATCGAAGCCGCTGGCGAGGATGACCTCGGTGCCGGGAAACGGACCGCTGATCTCGAACGTGATGCCCGCCTCGCTGCTGCCGGCGGTGCCACGCTGCGACGAACAGTAGAAGCGCAGACCGTCGGGGCTGAACGCCGGACCGGTGACTTCCGAGGCGTCGTGGCCGACCAGCTGCAGCAGCGGCAGCGGGGTGCCTTCGGGACCGATCATGACCACCTGCAGGTCGTCGCTGTCTTCGGACACGTAGACGTAGCCGGAGCTGTCGACGACGACGTTGTCCGGTTCCCACAGCGGCGCGTCGAGGCCGGCGTCCTGGCGCGCCTGGGCGTCGTAGAAGATCTCGATCGCCGCATCGCGGCAGCGATAGGCCCAGATGCGATCGTCCGAGGTGGTCGCGAAGTAGACGACGCCGTCGTGGTAGTACATGCCTTCGCCGCGTTTGAAGTGATACGCCGTCTCGATCTGCTGGCGGCAGGGCGTCTGCTCGGCCGTCGGGTTGGGATTGGGCACGCGGTGCCAGATCACGCGCTTGCGGCCGGTGACCGGGTCGCCGAGCACCTCCATGATCTCCAGCACGCCCTCGCCGAGGTCGGGGTAGTTCGTCGGCGTGAAGCGATAGAAGCCGCTGTCGCTGCCCTTGTCCTCGGTGAGATAGACATGCTTGCCGATCGGATCGACCGCGCAGGCCTCGTGCGCGAAGGTGCCGAGCGCCGGCCGCGCGATGCCCTGCCCCGGCTTGAACGGATCGCATTCCCAGACCAGGCCGAGGTCGTACTCCTCGCACGACAGCCAGGTGTTCCAGGGCGTGCGGCCGCCGGCACAGTTGACGTTGGTGCCGGAAAGGACCGCATAGGTGTCCACGACCGTTCCCTGCGCATCGAACTTCAGCGCACCGACGCCGCCGGTCTCCGGGTACACCTCGCTGTTGCTGACATAGATCCAGCCGCCGTCCGCGGTGGCGTAGCAGGCGCCGCCGTCGGGCGCCGGATGCCAGGCATAGGCGGCACCGCGCACGGCGGCCTGGCCGCTGCGCGCGACGATGCGTGAGGTGAAGCCCGGCGGCAGCCGCACGCCATTGGCGTCCGGCGGCTGCAGGCCGGCACCCAGCGCCTCGACGAAGCGCTGCCGCGCCTCGCTTCCGGCACTGCGGACCAGTCCGCGCGTGGCCTCGTTGACGCCGGCGGCCACCTGCCCGCCGATCGTCAGCAGGCCGGCACCCAGGGCGGCCTGGCCCAGGAAGCGGCGGCGGGAAACAGCGGCGGCGGGTAGAGCGCGCGGATCGATGGTCGACATGGCTGGCCTCCAGGGCGGGCAGATGGGGAGGTCACTACCGTAGAGACCGCATGTTCCGGCCCGCTTTCATCCCGGCAACGGTTCTGTTGCGGTGCGCTTGACGCGCCGCGAACTGCGATCGTGCGCACGCTTTCCAGCACGATCGACCCGCATGCAACACGCGTGACAACGCGGTTTCATCGACGACGGACACCCTGGCGCACCCTGTCCGGGAGAGCACACGTGTCGCCGACGCCCCGTTCGTTTCCCACCGCCGGCCGGCCGCGTCCGCCCGGACTGTCGCGCCGCGGCTTCCTGGCACGCCTGTGCGTCGGCGCGGGCCTGGCCGCCTGCGGTCCGGCCCTGCTGGCGCGCTCCGGCCATCACTGGCAGGCGGCCGCCCCGGCGCCCGACCGCGGCCCGCTGGGCGCGCGGGGCCAGCCGGCGCATCCGGGACAACTGCTCGACCCGGACGCCAACGGCATCCGCCTGCCGCCGGGCTTTTCCAGCCGCGTGATCGCGCGCGGCCTGGAGGTGGTGCCCGGGACCGGCTATCCGTGGCATACCTGGCCCGACGGCGGCGCCTGCTTCCCGCAGCCCGACGGCGGCTGGATCTACGTCTCCAATTCCGAAACGATCGCCCTGCTCGGCGGTGGTGTCAGTGCGATCCGCTTCGACTGCGAAGGTCGCATCGTCGATGCCTGGCGCGTGCTCAGCGGCACCAGCATCAACTGCGCGGGCGGCGTCACGCCCTGGGGATCCTGGCTGACCTGCGAGGAGATCGATTTCGGCGCCGTGTTCGAGGTACTGCCGACCGATCGCAACATCCTGTTCCCGTCCAGCCGCCGGCGGCCGCTGCTCGGCAGCTTCAAGCACGAAGCCGCCGCAGCGGTCGATGCGCTGGGCATGATCTTCCTCACCGAGGATGTCGGCGACGGCTGCCTGTACCGCTTCAAGGCCGACGCCTGGCCGGACCTGGCGAGCGGCGTCCTGCAGGTGGCCGAGGTCGTCGGCCCCGACCCGGGCGCGGACCCGGAGGCGCCGCCGCGTGCCGTGGTCTGGCACGACCTGCCCGAACCCAATCCATCGGCCCTGTTCGGAACGCCCACGCGCGAACAGGTGCCGGCGGCCAGCCGCTTCCGCGGCGGCGAAGGCATCTGGCATCACCGCGGCGTGGTCCATTTCACCACCAAGGGCGACAACCGTGTCTGGGCGCTCGATCCCCGCGGCGACCGCCTGTGGGTTCTCTACGACGAAGCCTGGTTCGCCGATCCGCTGCTGACCGGCGTCGACAACATCATCGCCACCGCCGCGGGCGACCTGCTGGTGGCCGAGGACGGCGGCGACATGCAGGTGGTGGCGCTCGGTGCCGACGGCGCGCTCTATCCGCTGCTGCAGATCGCCGGCCACGACGGGTCGGAAGTGACCGGGCTGGCATTGAGCCCGGACGGCAGCCGCCTCTACTTCAATTCGCAGCGCGGCGAGAACGGCGGCGGCCCGGGCGTGACCTACGAGATCCGCGGACCGATCGCCGGTGCCGCGCTGTTCCGCAGCGATTTCGAATGCGGCACCGGCGGCGCGACATTGGGCTAAGATGGCCGGCGGCCGCCGATCGGCGGCATCCTCGGGACCCGCCACCCGGCTCGAACCGCATGCCCTCGTTCCCCGCACGTCCGCTCCGGGCGCACCACCGGTGAATGCCGTTTCCGCCCTCGCCGTCGCCGGCGGCGCCGCGATCGGCGCCCTGCTGCGCTGGCTGCTCGGCCTGGGCCTCAACCCGCTGCTGCCGTCGCTGCCGCTCGGCACGCTGGCGGCCAATCTCGTCGGCGGCCTGCTGATGGGCGTGGCGATGGCGCTGTTCGCCCACTTCGAGACGATCCCGCTGGCCTGGCGCCTGGCGGCGACGACCGGCTTCCTCGGCGGGCTGACCACGTTCTCGGCGTTCTCCGGCGAAACCGTGCACCTGCTGGAACGCCAGCAGTGGAACTGGGCGCTGGTGCTGGTGACGGCGCACCTGGCCGGCTCGCTGCTGATGACGGCGGCCGGGCTCGCGGCGACCCGCGCCCTGCTGCGCACCGGCTAGGCTTAAAAAATCGCCGCGGCGGCGGCATACTGGCAGTGGGTCGGCCGCCATTACGGATCGATGTCCCAGCCGGAACTTCGCAACCGCATCCAAGCCCTGCTGCAGCTGGCCGGCGTGACGCTGGACGGCGACGCGCCCTGGGACCTGCGCGCTCACGACCCGCGCCTGTACGCGCGCGTCGTCGCCCACGGTTCGCTCGGCCTGGGCGAGGCCTACATGGACGGCTGGTGGGACAGCGACGACCTCGACGGCCTGCTGACGCGCCTGCTGGCGGTGCACGTGGACGAACGCGTGCGCGGACTGGACGACATCCTTCTGTGGCTGAAGGCCGCCGTGGTGAACCTGCAGCGCGGCCGCCGCGCCTACGTCGTCGGCGAGCGCCACTACGACATCGGCAACGACCTGTTCGAGCGCATGCTCGGCCGGCGCCTGGTCTACAGCTGCGGCTACTGGCGCGAAGCCACCGACCTGGACGCCGCGCAGGAGGCCAAGCTGGACCTGGTCTGCCGCAAGCTGGGGCTGGCACCGGGACAGCGCGTGCTCGACATCGGCTGCGGCTGGGGCGAGGCGCTGAAGTTCGCCGCCGAGCGCTACGGCATCTCGGGCGTCGGAATCACGGTCTCCAACGAGCAGGCCGACTTCGCGCGCGAGCTGTGCCGCGGCCTGCCGATCGAGATCCGCGTGCAGGACTATCGCGAGATCGACGAGCGCTTCGACCGCATCTACTCGATCGGCATGTTCGAGCACGTCGGCGTACGCAACTACCGCACCTACTTCGACGTGGTCCGCCGCAACCTCGCCACGGACGGCCTGACGCTGCTGCACACGATCGGCGCCAACGCGTCGAGCAACCATACCGATCCGTGGATCGAGAAGTACATCTTCCCGAACTCGATGCTGCCCTCGGCCAGCCAGGTCACCGAGGCCTCCGAGGGGCGCTTCGTGATCGAGGACTGGCACAACTTCGGCACCGACTACGACCGGACGCTGCAGGCCTGGCGCGCCAACTTCGACGCCGCCTGGCCGGACCTGGCCGACCGCTACGACGAACGCTTCCGGCGCATGTGGCGGTTCTACCTGGCCGGTTCGATGGCCAGCTTCCGCACGCGCCAGATCCAGCTCTGGCAGATCGTCATGAGCCCGGAGGGTGTCCCCGGCGGCTACGTCGCGCCGCGGTAGCACGCCGCCCGTTTCGCGCCGCCGCGCAACCGGGCCCGCGGCACGCTAGGCGGCGGTCAGCACCGCCAGGAACGCTTCGCCGTAGCGCGCCAGCTTGCGCTCGCCGACGCCGCTGATCGCGCCCAGCTCGCGCAGGGACTGCGGCCGCTCGCGCAGCATCGCCAGCAGCGTGGCGTCGTGGAAGATCACATAGGCCGGCACGCTCTGCTCGCGCGCCAGGCGTGCGCGGGCGTCGCGCAGCGCATCCCAGAGCGCCGCCTCGTGCGCCGCGATGTCCAGGCTCTGGCGCGAGCGGGCGGCGCCGTCGCGGCCGGCCGAACGCCGTTCGGCGCGGCCGGGCGGGCGCCGCAGCCAGACCGTGCACTCGCCGCGCAGGGCCTCGCGGCTGGTCGCGGTCAGGCGCAGCGTGCCGTAGCCTTCCTCGTCGGTGGACAGCAGTCCGGCGGCCACCAGTTGCCGGAACACCGAACGCCATTGGCGCGCATCGAGGTCGGTGCCGATGCCGAACACGCTCAGCCGGTCGTGGCCGAGCGCCTGCGCGCGCTCGTCGGCCTCGCCGCGCAGCACCGCGGTCAGATGGCCCACGCCGTAGCGCTGGCCGGTGCGGTAGACGCACGACAGCGCCTTCTGCACGGTGACCGTGGCGTCCCAGTTCTGCGGCGGGTCCAGGCAGTTGTCGCAGTTGCCGCAGGCGCCCTGCGGCGTCTCGCCGAAGTAGGCGAGCAGGCGCTGGCGCCGGCAGGTGGTGGTCTCGGCGAAGCCGAGCAGCGCGTCGAGCTTGGCGCGCTCCACGCGTTTGCGCTCCTCGCCCGATTCGGACTGGGCGATGAACTGCGCCAGCGTCACCACGTCGGCCAGGCCGTAGGTCATCCAGGCCTCGGCCGGGAGGCCGTCACGACCGGCGCGGCCGGTCTCCTGGTAGTAGCCTTCCATGCTCTTGGGCAGGTCCATGTGCGCGACGAAGCGCACGTCCGGCTTGTCGATGCCCATGCCGAAGGCGATCGTCGCGACCATGACGATGCCGTCCTCGCGCAGGAAGCGCTGCTGGTTCGCCGCCCGCCCGGCGGCCTCCATGCCGGCGTGGTAGGCCAGGGCGCGGACGCCCTCGCCCGCCAGCCAGGCCGCGGTCTCCTCGACCTTGCGGCGCGACAGGCAGTAGACGATGCCGGACTCGCCGCGGTGGCCTTCGAGGAAGTCCTTGAGCTGGCGGCGCGCGTTGTCCTTCTCGACCACGCGGTAGCGGATGTTCGGGCGGTCGAAGCTGGCGACGAAGCGCGACGCCTCGGCCAGGCCCAGCCGCTCGACGATCTCGGTGCGGGTCGGCGCATCGGCGGTGGCCGTCAGCGCGATGCGCGGCACGTCCGGGAAGCGCTCGTGCAGCACGGTCAGCTGCCGGTACTCGGGCCGGAAATCGTGTCCCCACTGCGAGACGCAGTGCGCCTCGTCGATCGCGAACAGGGAGATCGTGCGCGAGCCGATCAGGTCCAGGCAGCGCTCGCTGAGCAGCCGCTCCGGCGCCACGTAGAGCAGCTTCAGCTCGCCGCGGGCGAACCGTTGCTCGACCTCGCGCTGCGCCTGCGCGTCGAGGCTGGAATTGAGATAGGCGGCCTCGACGCCGAACTGGCGCAGCGCCTCGACCTGGTCCTGCATCAAGGCGATCAGCGGCGAGACGACGATCGCGGTGCCCGCGCGCAGCAGGGCCGGGATCTGGTAGCACAGCGACTTGCCGCCGCCGGTCGGCATCAGCACCAGGGCGTCGCCGCCACCGGCGAGGTGTTCGATGATGGCCTGCTGTTCGCCCCGAAACGCGGGATAGCCGAAAACGGTATTGAGGACCTGCAACGCGGAAGCGGGCATCGAGACGGATAGACCTTTCGGGGAGGCGGGCGCGCGGGCGCGGCACCGGCCGCGCGCCGGGGCGCTGCGCATTCTAGGCCCTCCGGGCGGCACCGCGCGCCCGCGGCCCCGCGCCCGGAAGGCCGGTAACCTTCAATATTCGTTTACTTAACAGCGAGTTGTAGAAACGAAGAGACAACATTGAATCGACAGTCGGCGCCCCGCCGCTCTGCTACCCTGCGCCGCTCGCCTTCCCTGACCGCGTGCGCCCCCTGATGCCCAAACCCGCTTCCCGCCTCCTCGGTCCGGCCCTGCTCGCGCTGGCCCTGACGCCGCTGCTCGCCACCGCCGTCGTGCCGCCGCGCTTTCCCGCCGGCGCGGTCTGGCACCAGAACATCGCCGACGCGCCGCTGCACCCGCAGTCGCGCGCGATGCTCGAGACGCTCGCCGGTCTCGGTGGCTGGGGCAACAGCAACCGGATGCAGATCGACTTCTCGCTGCACGTACACCACACCGCCCCGGCCGACGCACCGCGCTACGAGGTGATCCCGCATCGCGGCTCGGGCGAGTACTGGCGGCCCGATTGCGAAGCGCTGCCGACGACGATGCCGGTGCCGGCCGATGCCGCGTTCGAAGGCCAGAGCGGCCTGACCTGCAACAGCGCCAACTCCGACTGCCACCTGCTGGTACGCCAGGGCAGCAAGCTCTACGAGCTCTACTCGGGCAACCTGTCCGGTGGCGTGCTCGATGCGCGCTGCCTGACCGTGTGGGACCTGTCGGTGGTCTATCCGCCCGAAGGGCGCGGCGAGCATTGCACCAGCGCCGACGCCGCCGGCTTCCCGGTGGCACCGCTGCTGGTGAACGCCGACGAGGTCGCCGCGCGCGCGGGCGACGCCAACGGCGACCTCGGTCATGCGATCCGCTTCATCCTGCCGAACGCGCGCATGGCGACCGACCCCGCGCTCGGCGGCGTCGGCGGGCGGCTCTACGTGCGGCCGGCCTCGCATGCCGGCGGTCCGTCCGGTCCCCGCGGCAGCGTGCCCTACGGCGTGCGCATGCGGCTGCGGCCGGACTTCGACATGGCCGGCTACAACCCGGCCGCACGCGTGATCCTGCGCACGATGCAGCGCTACGGCCTGGTGCTGGCCGACGGCGGCAACATCGCGCTGACGTTCGAGAGCGACCGCCACACCACGGCCAAGTGGTCCACGCTGGGCATCACCTCGCAGATCTTCTGGAACGGCACCGGCGGCGCCGCGCCGGTCAAGGTGACCGACTTCCAGATCATCGACACCGGCCCGCGCATCGGCGAGACCTGGAACTGCGTGCGCAGCGTCGCGCTGCCGAGCATCGAGATCTTCCTCAACGGCTTCGATCCGGCATAAGCCGCATCGGTCTTTTCATGAGCCGCCGGGCCGGCCCTGCGCCGCGGCCGCGGCGGCCCGGCCTATACTCGGCCATCGTCTCCAGCCCGAAGCCACCGCCATGTCCCTACCCGCGATCCGGCGTCTCCTCGTTTCCGGCCTGCTGCTGGCGGCCCTGGCGCCGGCGCTGGCGGCGCCGGACGACTACGTCGGCTCCATCGAGCGCTGGCACGCCACGCGCATCGCCAATCTGCAGAAGCCCGACGGCTGGCTGAGCTTCGCCGGTTCCGGACGCGTGCAGCCCGGCGACAACACGGTCGGCCGCGCCGAGGACAACGCGATCGTGCTGCCGAAGGGCCCCGAGCACCTGGGCACGCTGACCTTGGCGCCGGACGGCAGCCTCAGCCTCGCCGTGCCCGCCGGCAGCGACGCGCGCGTGGACGGCAAGCCGTTCGAGCGGGTCGCCCTGGCGACCAACGCCGACGGCGCCACGCCCACCCGCGTGACGCTCGGCGAGACCTGGTTCTACGTCGTCAAGACCGGCGACGTCGTCGGCTGGCGCTTCCGCGATCCGCAATCACCGGCGCGTACCGGCTTCACCGGCATCGACACCTGGCCGATCGATCCGTCCTGGCGCATCGTGGCCGACTGGCAGCCGTTCGATTCGCCCAAGACGATCGAGCTGGTCACCTCGCTCGGCACGCCCGAGGAAGGCACGGTGCCGGGCAAGGCGGTGTTCGAGCGCGACGGGCAGCGCTTCGAGCTGCAGCCGCTGTCCGAGGACGACGGCAAGCAGTTGTTCTTCATCATCGCCGACCGGACCAGCGGCAAGGAGAGCTACGGCGCGGCGCGCTTCCTGTATGCCGACGCGCCGAAGGACGGCAAGGTCGTGCTCGACTTCAACAAGGCCTACAACCCGCCCTGCGCCCTTTCGCCACACGTGGTCTGCCCCACTGCGCCGCCGGAGAACCGGCTGGCGCTGCGCGTGACCGCCGGCGAGAAGAAGTACGTCGCCGGCCACTGAGCGCGGCCTGCCGGCGCGCCCGCGCCGACATGACACGACGGAAGCGGGCGCGCTATCTTCGGGCCGATGACGCGCCCGTGCTACCGCTTCGCCACCTTCGAGCTCGACAGCGCCGCGCGTGAACTGCGGCGCGACGGCGAACTGGTCGTGGTCTCGCCGAAGATCTTCGACTGCCTGGTCTGGTTGATCGAGCATCGGGACCGCGCGGTGGGTCGCGACGAGCTGATCGCCGCCGTCTGGGGCCGCGCCGACGTCGCCGATGCGCAGCTGGGCCAGCTGATGCGCAAGCTGCGCCGCGTCATCGGCGACGACGGCGACAGCCAGACGATCATCCGCACCGTGCCGCGCTTCGGCTACCGCTGGATCGCCGCCACCACGGTGAGCGACAGCCGCGCCAAGCCGGCGCTGCCGGAGCCGCCGGCCGCCGGGCCGGTCCAGGCGGCGGTCCCGCCCGAGCCGCCGGAACCGATCCCCGAATTCCGGCCCGCGACACCCGCACGCCGTGCCGGGCTGGCCGCGGCCGCGCTGGCGCTGCTGGTGCTGCTGCTCGCCGGCGGCTGGTGGCTCGGCCGACCGGCGCCGCCGGCGGTGGCCGGGTCTGCCGCGCAGCGTCCCGGACCGGACGAAGCGGTGGCGATCCTCCCGCTCGAGGTCGGCGCCGGCATCGACAACGAATGGGCGTGGTTGCGGCTGGGCCTGATGGACCTGGTCGCCAACCATCTTCGCCGCGCCGGCCTGGTCGTCGTGCCGAGCGCCAACGTGGTCGCGCTGGCCCGCAACGATGGCGCGGCGGTGCTCGAAGCGCAGCGCGTACGCGAGGCCACCGGCGCCGGCAGCCTGATCGCCGGAGCCGCCGAACGGTCGGCCACCGGCTGGGTGGTGCGCCTGCAATGGCGGCGCGGCGACACGGTCCTGCGCGAGGCCGAAGGCCGCGACGGCGACGCCGCCGGTGCGGCCCGCCAAGCGGGCGACCGGCTGCTCGGCTGGCTGCAGCGCCAGGCACCGGCACCACTGCCTGCCGCCGACGGCCCGCCGGCGCTGTGGCTGCAGCGCATCGACGCCGCCGTGCTCGACCGCGACTTCGCAGCGGCCCGCCACCTGGTGGAGAACGCACCGGCCGAACTGCGGGATTCCTCCGAGCTGCTGCTGCGGCAGGCGGACCTGGACATCACCACCGAGCGCAACGACGCGGCGCTGGCCGCCTACGGCGAGCTGCTGCGCCGCTTCCCGGACCGGGAAAGCGATCCGGTGATGCGCGCCCGCGCCTTGATGGGCATTTCCGGCCCGCTGGCACAGCAGGGTGACCTGGCCGGCGCGCAGCGCCAGCTGACCGACGCGATCGCGATCCTGCAGGACCTCAACCAGCCGGACCTGCTCGGCGAGGCGCTGGCCGGGCGCGCCACGCTGCGCATGGTGCAGGGGGACTATGACCACGCCGACTCGGACTTCTCGCAAGGGCGCGTCGCGCTGGAACTCGGCGGCGACACGCTGCGCCTGGCACGGCTGGAGGGGCAGCAGGCCAACCTGCTGGCGCTGCGCAACCGGCACGCCGAAGCGCTGGCGGTGTGGGATCGCGTCGCCACCCGCTTCGAGCGCTTCGGCGACGCGAAGAACCTGGTCGATGCGCTCGGCAACGCCAGCGTCGAGCGCCTCGCGCTGCTCGAATCGGCCGAGGCGCTGGCGACGGCCGAACGCGCCCTGCCCTGGCTGGCGCGCATCGAGGACGGCGCGCTGACGCGCGTGATCTTCGACTACACCTACGCGCGCGTGCTGATCCGCAACGGCCGCGACCGCCAGGCGCGCGCGCTGCTCGAGCCGATCCTCGACGCACCAGCACATGACCCGGTGCTGGGACTGCCGCTGGCGGTGCGCACCGAGCTGGCGCGGCTGGAGCTGGCGCACGGCAATGCCGTGCGCGCCGCGCGCCTGCTCGACGACGACGCGGCGTTGATCGAGCCTGCGCTGGCGACGCCGCTGTACGCGCGCCTGCGCGCCAGCGGCTGGCTGATGCGCGTGCGGACGCTGCGGGCGGCCGGGCGGGCGACCGAGGCGCAGGCCGAGGTCCGTCGCTTCACCACCCTGGCCGAGCGCAGCGGCGAGCCGGACATGCGCATCCATTCGCTGCTGGCGGTCGCCGAACAGGACGCCGCCGCGGGCCGTCAGGAAACCGCGGCACCGGTCTACGAGGCGGCGCTGCGCGAGGCCAACCGCGCCGGCTCACCGGCCGATGTCGCCGAGGTGGTGGTGTCCTATGGCGATGCGCTGATCGCGGCCGGAGACCATGTCCGTGCCAGCGCCGTGGTCGGCCAGGTCGCACGCTGGGCCGCCCACGACTTCGACTGCGCGCTGTTGCAGGCGCGCCTGTACCAGGCGGTCGGCCAGGCCGAGGCCCAGGCCGCGGCTCTGGCGCGCGCGCAGGGTCTGGCCGGCGAACGCCCGGTGCCGGCGGCGATGGCAGTCCGCCGGCCGTAGCGGTAGCGCCCGATACCGGCGGCCGGCAGTGGCGGCGCGCCCGGGACGCGCCCAGTTGCTCAGCCGCGCCGGCCGGACGAACGGCCGGCCGGTCGGCCCACCTGCCCGACCAGCCAGGACAGGCCGACACAGACCGCCAGCATCATGCCGAGCGGCAGCGCCGTGGTCGGCGGCCGCGGCAGTGCGTCCGCGACCGCCTGCAGCCAGGTGCCGCCATAGACCAGCGCGGTGATCAGGCCGGCGACGGCCAGGGCCAGGCCGAGCGCGGTGCCGAGCAGGCGCTCCAGCCAGGGCTCGGCCGGCGCGCCCGGCCGCTCGGCGACGGCACGCCGCGCGACCTCGGCGGCAAAATCGGCCGGCAGCGGCGACAGCGGCGGCTCGCGCAGGGCACGCGCGACCAGCGCGTAGCCGTCACCCGGCGCGGCGGCCGGCGGTGCGCGCCGCGCGCGCTCCTGCGCCTGCCATTCGCGCTCGTCGAACGCGTGCTCGTCAAAAGCGGGAGGTTGGGATTTCATGCGACGACTCCGATGCGCGGTTCGAGCACCGCGCGCAATTGCCTGCGGCTGCGGAACAGGTGGCTCTTGATCGTACCTTCGGCGAGGCCGGTCATGGCGGCGATCTCGCCGATCGGCACCTCGTCCAGGTGATACAACGTCAACAACGTACGCTGCAACGGCGGCAGCGTCTCGATCGCCGCGTGCAGGTGGCCCAGCGCCTCGTCCTCGGCCCAGGCCGCTTCCAGGTCGAAGTCCTGGCCGACCGACTCGGCCAGCGCCATGCCGTCGCCGCCATCCGGCGCCTCGGCCAGCGGGATCCGCCGGCGCTCCAGGTGGCGCTTGGCGACCGAGTAGGCGACCTGGCCGATCCAGGCCTTCAGCGGGCTCTCGCTGCGGTACTGGTGCAGGTAGCGATGCACGCGCAGGAAGGCTTCCTGGCACAGCTCGCGGGTGTCCTCCGGGTGCCGCACCATGCGATCGACGATGTGCCAGCACAGGCCCTGGTACTGGCGCAACAGTCGCTCGAACGCGCCCGGCGCACCGGCCAGGACGGCCTGCACGAGCGCCAGGTCCGCCTCGGCGTCGGCGGTCGTGCGGGGGACGATGGGGCGGGCGGAATCGGTCATCGCCAGCCAGGGATACGCCCAGGGCGGGTATGGTTGCAAGCCGGGCGCTGCAACCGCCCCGGCTGCGGCCGTATCTCCTGCTGCGCCCCCCAAAACCCCGAGGTACCCCCATGAACCTGGACGTCTTCATCCCGATCAGCCTGTTCGCCTGCATCGCCTACTCGATCAAGGTCGTCGTCGACGCCCGCACCCGCCGCCGCATCGTCGACGCCAGCGCGTCGCAGGACCTGATCCGCTCCATGCTCGAAGGCGACGAGCTGCAACGCCGCCACGCCGCGCTGCGCTGGGGCGTGGTGATGCTGGCGCTGGCGGTCGGCTTCGCGGTGATCGAGCGCATGGACTGGACCGAGCCGACCCCCGGCATCTTCGCGATCCTGCTCGGTGCGACCGGCATCGGCAACCTCGTCTACTACGCGATCGCCCGCTGGTCCGGCCGCTGAGCGGCTCCCGTCCCGTTCCCTTGCAGGATGTCCCCGATGCGCCGATTGCTTCCGCTGCTGCTGATGGTCCCGCTGGTCGCGGGCGCCGCCACCTCCAAGCCCGCCCCCATCGCGGAACAGGTCGCCGAGTACGCCGAGCGCGTGATGCGCGAGGCGGTCCCCGATGCCGACGGCCCGGGCCTGGCGGTCCTCGTCGCCCGCGGCGACCAGATCCTCTACCGCGGCGCGCGCGGCCGGGCGAGCATCGAGCTCGGCGTGGCGCTGAAGCCGGACCATGTCCTGCGCATCGGCTCGGTGACGAAGCAGTTCGCCGCGGCAGCGCTGCTGAAGCTGGTCGATGAAGGCCACGCCGCGCTGGACGATCCGCTGGCCACCTACCTGCCCGACTATCCCAATGCGCAGGCGATCACGCTGCACCAGCTGCTCGACCACACCGCCGGCATCCGCAACTACACCGACCTGCCCGGCTACATGGACGAGGGCATCCGCCGCGACCTGACGACGGCCGAGCTGATCGAGGTCTTCCGGAACGAGAAGCCGGACTTCGCGCCCGGCGAGAAGTGGGCCTACAGCAACTCCGGCTACGTGCTGGTCGGGGCGGTGATCGAGAAGATCACCGGCAAGCCCTGGCATGCCTACCTGGCCGAGGCGCTGTTCGAGCCGCTGGGCCTGGCCCACACGCGCTACGGCGAGGACGCCGCGATCATCCCCGGCTTCGCCGAGGGCTACAGCCTGGCCGGCGGCAAGGTGGCCCGCGCCGGTCCGCTCAGCATGACGCAGCCGCATGCGGCCGGCGCGCTGGTCTCCACGCTGGATGACCTGTGGCGCTGGAACCTCGCCCTGCACCGCGGCCGCGTGCTCAAGGAGGCCACCTACCGGCGCATGATCACGCCGGCCGGCGCCGCCACCGAGACGCACTACGGCTACGGCATCGGCGTCGGCCAGCTGCGCGGCCGGACGATGCTGACGCACGACGGCGGCATCAACGGCTTCCTGTCCAAGCTGACCTGGCTGCCGGAGGCGCAGCTCACCGTGGTCAGCCTGCGCAACGCCGACGGCGCACCGGTGCCGCCGGCCGAACGCCGCATCGCCGCCTTCGCCCTGGGCGACCCGTACCCGGACCCGGCCCCGATCACCGTTGCGCCCGCCGATCTCCAGGCGCTGGAAGGCAGCTACCGCAAGAAGGCCGGGAAGGACACGCGCGTGCTGCGTGTGGTCGACGGCGTGCTGACGTCCCAGCGCAGCGGCGGCACGCCGTATCGGCTGGTGCCGGTCGCCGGCGGCCGTTTCATGTTCGAGGGCTCGCTGTCCTACCTGGAGCCGCTGCGCGACCGGCGCGGCCGGACGACGGGCCTGCGCTTCTTCCCCGAGGGCGAGGCCGGCGAACCCTGGGAGCGCACCGGCGACGCGCCCGCCGCGCGCACCGAAGTCGACCTGCCGCGTGCCGCGCAGGAACGCCTGGTCGGCGACTACGCCGCGCCGCAGCTCGCGTTCAAGGTGTTCTTCGACGAAGCCGGCGTGCTGCGCGTGCAGGTACCGGGCCAGCCGGCGTTCGCGCTGAAGGCCGAGAGTGCCGAACGCCTGTTCATCGCCGAGGTCGACGCGATGCTGACGTTCGACACGCAGCCCGGGCCGGCCTCGCGGGTCACGTTGAAGCAGGGCCCGACCGAACTGGTGCTCGACCGCAAGCAGCCCTGAACCGGCCTTGCGCCGCCGCCGTAACTGCGGCGGCGGCGGCCGGCGTGATCAGACTCTCCGGCCCGCGCCGTGCCGGCTGCGCTCGATCCGGTAGACGAAGGCCGGCGGCAGGTTGGCCGCGGTCCAGCCGATGCGCCGGGCGCTCAGTCCCAGCCGCTCCAGTACCGCCGGCGGTACCGGGCAGCGCGGCGCATAGGTGAACTGGTGGAAGGCGCCGCCGTCGCGCAGCTGGCGTCCGAACGCACCGCGCAGTATCCGCACGACGGTCGGCAGTCCCAGCGACAGCAGCGGCAGGCCGCTGACCACGGCTGCCGCGCCGCCCTCGAACAGCGGCAGATCCAGGCGCGCCGCGTCGAGCCGCAGCACGCGGCAGCCGGGAAAGCGCAACGCCAGCCGGCCGGCGAAGACCGGGTCGATCTCGACGACGGCCAGCCGATGGGCCGGCAGGCCGCGATCGAGCAGGGCCTGCGTGAAGCAGCCGGTGCCCGCGCCGAGTTCGACCACCGGCCCGCCCGCCGGATCGATCCGTGCCGCCATCAGCCGCGCCAGCGCCCGCCCGGACGGCGCGATCGCGCCGACACCGCGCGGATCGCGCCACCAGCGGTGCAGGAACAGCCGCTGGTCGCGCAGCGGGCCGGTATCCCTGCCGATACGCCGCACGTCCCCGGCCGCGCCACCGGACGGCTCGGCGGCGATCGACAGGGAGGCCGGCGGCGACGCAGCCGCGGAACCGCGGGAACAGCGACAGACCTCGCGCAGGAACGTCATGCCCGGCCTCACAGTCCGACGCTCAGGCCGAGGCCGAACACCGGGCTGTCGTCGTAATCCTCGCTGCGGCGCTCGCCGCCGGCCCCCGGCTCCAGCCGCAGGCGATTGCGCAATGCGGTCCCGGCGAACGCGTCCAGCCGCAGCCGGGGCCCGGCGGTCAGCGAGGCGCGCGCGTAGACCGGCAGCGAGCGCGACTCGCCGACGCCGCCGGCATTCGGGCCGTCCTCGTCGAGGCGGAAGCGCTGCTCGCGCATGCCGGCGCCCAGACCGAAATCCCAGCGCTGATCGGCGCGGAACGCCAGCTCCAGTCCCGCCGGCCCGGCCGGCCCGGTCGCGGCGGCATTGCCGATGCGCCAGCGCTCGCCGAGTGCCCAGGACACGGCCAGGTACGGTCGCAGGCGCGTCTCGTCGATGTCGTGCAGGGCGACCAGGCCGATGCCGAGCATCTTGTCCGCCGCGAAGCTGCGGTTGAACGCCAGCGCCGCGCCGTAGATCAGCGCGTCGCTGGTCTCGGCGCCGCGTTCGCCGGCGTACTGCAGCATAGGCGAGACCGCCCAGTGCCAGTTCGCGCCGAGCGGCCGCTGGATCGAGAAGCCGATGCGGGCGCGGCGGACGTCGCCCCAACCGGCGCCGCCCAGGGCCGACGCGCCGGAAAAGTGCCAGTCCTCCTGTTCGTAGCGCAGGTCCAGCCGCAGGCCGGTGCCGCCGGCGGTGCGCGTGCGCCAGCCCAGGGTCAGCGCACTTCGATCGACGTCGACCTCGCCGCCGCCGTCGAGATCGGCCGCCGAACCGGCCGCATGGGAAACGGCCAGCGTCCATGGCGCCTCCCGACCATCCTGCTGCGCCACGGCGGGAGCAGCCGCGGCGAGGCTCGCTGCGGCCAGCACGGAAAGAGACACGGGGACACGGCGGCGGTGCTGGGGCATGCGGGTCATCTCGACAGGGAATGGGAAAGCGGCCGGTGCGGCGGAACGGGACGCAGTGTTGCCAGCGGTCTTTAAGAACCTTTTAATCGCACAGCGACACGCTGGCCCTCCCTACTGCTCCACCCGGTGACGCTCTCTTGTCCCAGATTCTTCTCGTCGAGGACGACCGCATGCTCGGCGACGCCGTCGCCGCGGCGCTCGCGCTGGACGGCTGGCAGGTCGATCGCGCGAACGACGCCGCCGCGGCGCGCGGCGCGCTGGTCGATCACGCCTACACCGCCGTGCTGCTCGACCTCGGTCTGCCGCAGGGCTCGGGCCTGGACGTGCTGACCGCCCTGCGCGCGCGCTACGACACCACGCCGGTGCTGATCGTCACCGCGCGCGACCAGCTCAGTGACCGCATCCGCGGCCTCGACGCCGGCGCGGACGACTACCTGGTCAAGCCGTTCCCGTTCGACGAGCTGTGCGCGCGCCTGCGCGCGGTGCTGCGGCGCAGCCAGGGCCGGGTGGCTCCGATCCTGCGCCACGGCGAGATCGTGCTCGATCCGGCACGGCGCGCCGTCACGCGCGCGGGCGCGCCGGTGCGCCTTTCCGTGCACGAATACCGCACGCTGCTGGCGCTGATGGAAAGCCGCGGCCGTGTCGTCGGGCGCGACCACCTGGAGGACCGCGTCTACGGCGGCAGCGGTACGATCGAGAGCAACACGATCGCGGTCTATGTGCACCAGTTGCGGCGCAAGCTCGGCGAGCAGCTGATCGTCACGGTGCACGGCTACGGCTACCGCCTCGCGGGGGACGCCTGATGCACCTGATGCGCTCGCTGCGCGCGCGGCTGCTGGCCGTGCTGATGGCGACGGTGCTGCTGGCCTGGGCGATCTGGCTCGCCTGCCAGTACGTGCAGACCACCCACCTGCAGAGCGACCAGAACGACCGCATGGTGCGCGGCGTCGCCGAGCACATCCTGCTCTCGCTGCCCGACGACATCGACACGATCCGCCCGCAGGGCCACCTGCAGCTGCCGCCGGACGCCACGCTGCTGCCCGAGACCAAGTTCGACAAGATCGTCTTCCAGGTCTGGGTTCTCGACCGGCGCGAAAGCGTCGTCGCCTCGACCGGGGCGCCGGCGACGCCGCTGCGCGCGGACTTCGCCGTCGGCCACGCCGACGCCCAGGTCGACGGCCGTCCCTGGCGCACCTACGCCGTCACCGACGCGACCGGCCAGGTGCAGGTGCAGGCCGGCGTCACCCACGCCCACCTGCACGCCGAGCTGTGGCGCTGGATCGGCGCCAGCCTCAAGACCGCCCTGCTGGTGCTGGCCGCGCTCGCGGCGGCGCTGTGGCTGGTCGTGGGCTGGTCGCTGCGGCCGGTCACGCGACTGCGCGGCGCGATCGCCGAGCGCCACGCGCTGGACCTGGCGCCGCTGCCCGTCGCCGAGCTGCCCGACGAGATCCGCCCGCTGGTCGATTCGTTCAACCAGTTGCTCGGCCGCCTCGACAAGGCGGTCCATGCCGAACGCGCCTTCCTGGCCGAGGCGGCGCACGAGCTGCGCACGCCGCTGGCCGCCCTGCTGACGCAGACCCAGGTCGCGCTGCATTCGCCCGATCCGCAGGCGGCGCTGGAGCGGCTGCGCGACGGCATCGAGCGCCTCGGCCGCCTGGCGCAGCAGCTGCTCGACTCGGCCCGCATCGACGCCGACCGGCGCCGCGAGGAGCACGGCCCGCTGGAGCTGGCCGAGATCGTCGCCCTGGTCGTGCGCGAGTTCGAGGCGACGGCCGCGCGCCGGCACCAGACGATCGGCGTCACCGCGGACGCCGCGCTCGGCGTCGCCGGCAACATCGACGACCTCGGCATCCTGGTCCGCAACCTGGTCGACAACGCCGTGCGCTATGCCGGCAGCGGCGGCCGCATCGAGGTGGCCTGTCGCGGCGACTCCGGCAGCGGAACCGTGGTCCTGGAAGTCCGCGACGACGGCCCGGGCGTCCCCGCCGAGGAGCGCGAGCGCGTGTTCGAGCGCTTCTTCCGCGGCAGCAACGGCAACGGCGAGCGCGGCAGCGGCATCGGCCTGTCGCTGGTCGCACGCATCGCACGCAGCCACGGCGCCACGGTCCGCACCGGGACCGGCATCGGCGGCCGCGGTTTCGCGGTCGAGGTGATCTTCCCCGGCCTGGTCGAGTAACGCGGCACGACGCGGCGGATGTCCACATCCGTGCACGTTTGGCCGCGCCGGCCGTGATCCACGACCTTCGGCACATCGGACGCCGCGGCCCGCCGCCTAGCCTGCGACACCCCCGACCGGACTGGTGCCCTCATGCCTGCATGGCTGCTGTTCACCTTGTTTCTCCCGGCCGCGACCGCGGCCGCCGACGACCTGGCGCATCTGAACGACGAATTCGCCGCGCGCGCGACGCTCGGCGACTGGAACCTGTTCCACCAGCGCTTCGGCTGGCCCGACAAGATCAAGCACCTGGACATCGGAGCGACCACCGACGGCGCGCTGAACCTGCAGCCTCACCATTCGGCCTGGGTGCGCGACCTCAACGCCCCGTTCCTGTTCCGCGAGGTCTCCGGCGACTTCGACGTCCGCGCCCGGGTGCGCGTGCGCGGCGCCGAGCGCGCGATCGCCGGTGGCACCTGGTCGCTCGGCGGCCTGTTCGCGCGCGTGCCCAACGGCCTGACCGCCGAGACCTGGCAACCGCGGCGCGAGAACTGGCATTTCATCACCACCGGCGTCGGCCACGTGGCCGGCGAGCAGATGACCGAGACCAAGGCCACGCTCAACAGCTACTCGTCGCTGAAACTGCGGCCGTTCCCGAGCGGCTGGGTAGAGCTGCGCCTGGTGCGCGTGGGCATGGCGCTGGTCGCGCTGGCGCGCCCCGACGGCGAGAGCGCCTGGCGCGTGCGCGATCGCTGGTACCGGATGGAGAACAGCCGGCAGATGCAGGTCGGCCTGGTCGCCTATACCACCAGCGACGAGGTCGCGCCGGCGCCGGAAGATCCGCAGCGCATCAATCGCAGCGTCGACACCCAGGCGGCCACCGACATGATGCTGGAGGTCGACTGGATCCGCTTCCGGCGCCCGGCCTTGCAGGTTTCCGGGGACTGGTACGGACAGGTCAGCGGCAATCCGCTCGCCGAGGTCAACCTGAGCGAGCGCGAGCTGCTCGGCCTGCTCGGCGATTGAGCCGCGCCGCCGCGTGCTGCGCGGCCGGCCGCGGCGGCCGGTCGCGTGATGGTGCCCGAGGCCGGAATCGAACCGGCATGACCGCGAGGTCGAGGGATTTTCGTGCCACTTCGGCTTTCGCCGCCGGCGCCGGAAGCGCCGTTCGTGGTCTGGAGCACGCCTTCACCATAGCCGGAACGGCCGTAGGCGCCCGCCGTCTGCTCTCTACACCTTCCCGCGGCGCCGGGCCGCGGGCTTGGCTCGGCGTCGGCTCGGTCGCAGGTCGCGGCCAGGGCGTTCGCCGAATTTGACGGGTTCCACCTGGGCGGTTTCCCGCGCAGGGCTCAAATTTTCAAGTCCCTTGTGTCTACCAGTTTCACCACTCGGGCGTGGCGCGATCCGTGGCCGGCCGATGCCGGACGGCCGCCGATCCGCGAGGGACTTTACCTTGCCGCGACCGCCAGCGATATGCGCCGGGCCGGCAGCGTCCGGTCACCGGCGCCGTTGCGAGCGCCTGCGGCAGCACCCGCCTGCACGCCGCCGTCGTCGATGCGAACCGGATCAAGCGCTTGTCGCGAGCGGCCATCGAGCGGACACGCCGCGGCGAAGCGGCACCACGACGGCTGGCCTGCAATGCGCGGCCGCACGCCGCCGTTCGTGCACCGCCCTCCCCGACCCGGACACCCTGCATGCCTCTTCATCGCCCTTCCCGCTCCGCCCGCTGGTCCGGGCTGGCCGTGCTCGCCGCCTGCAGCCTGTCGGCTCCGGCCCTCGCAGCCCGCGACTGGACCTTCGACGAGGCCACCACCCTGCCGGCCGGCTGGTCGACCACCACCGACGGCGCCGGCAACGCCTGGCACGTCGTCGCCGATGCCGCCCACTCCGCACCGCACGCGGTGCACATCGCGGAAGCCGAAGTCCCCGGCGAGGCGAGCCTCTACAGTCCGCTGCTGGCGCTCGCCGCCGACGAAACGGAACTGAGCTTCCGCCACCGCTGGAACCTCGAGGTCGCTCCGTACGACGGCGGCGTGCTCGAGATCGCGGTCGACGGCGGCGGCTTCGTCGACATCCTCGACGCCGGTGGCCGGTTCGTGAGCGGTGGCTACGACGCGACGCTGGCGCCCTGCTGCGGCGGCAATCCGATCGGCGGCCGCGCCGCCTGGAGCGGTGGCGAACGCGCCGGCTTCATCGCCACCCGGGTCGCGCTGCCACCGGGCCCCGCCGGCCGGACCGTGCAGCTGCGCTGGCGCTTCGGCACCGATTCCTCGACGGCCGCACCGGCACCGAACGGCTGGTGGATCGATACCGTCCGCCTCGGCCCGGCCGGTTCGACCCAACCGACCGTGGACCTGGCGCCGGCCGCGCTCGGCTTCACCGTGGTCGCGCCCTCGACCGCGGCCGCTCCCGTGATGCTCGCCAACCTCGGCGCCGATCCGCTCGCCTACACCGTCGTCGTGGTCGATGCCGAGGCGGCCTGTTCGGCTGCGCCGCTGCCGTGGCTGACCGCCACGCCGGCCGGCGGCGCGCTCGGCGCGGGCGCCGCGACGAATCTGTGGTTCGCCGCGCGCGGCGACGTCCTGGCCGCCGGACGCTACCGGGCCACGGCCTGCGTGCGCAGCAACGATCCGGCGCGGCCGGAGGCGCGCGTGGCGATCGACGTGACGGTGGCCGCCGCCGGATCGCCGCTGTTCTGCAGCGGTTTCGAGCTAGGCGAGACCGGCCGCTGCGACGACGGCGGGACGGTCGTCCGCAGCGGCCCGCTGAACTGGCCGGTGCCCGCCGATTTCGCCGGCCTGGCGATCGACCTGGTCACCGGCACGCACGGCCCCAAGACCGGTGGCGTGCCGGCCGACGTCAACCTCTACGCCGGCGACGGCAGCGGCGCACTCAGCGTCTACTGGTACGCCGACGTGGTGCCCGAGGCCTTCGTCGCCGGTGTCGTCGACGTCAACACGACCGGGGCGGTCGACTTCTCGCTGCTGCAACCCGGCGCGCTGGTCCACGAAAACCCGTTCTACAGCCTGCTGTCCAAGCCGCTCGACCACTGGCTGGCCGGTGCCACCGGCTACCTCGGCTTCAAGTTCTGGAACGAGCAGACCGGCCAGGTCAACTACGGCTTCCTGCACCTGCAGACGACCGCGCCGGCCGGCTTTCCGGCCACCGTGCTCGACTATGCCTACGACCGCAGCGGCGCGGCGATCCGGATTCCCTGATGCCGGTCGCGCGCCATGGTCACTCCGGTGCGCGCAGCACGTCGATCGCGACGACCTGGCGCACCCAGCGGCCGGGCCGCGCCTCGCGCGGCGCGATGATGCGGAACGGGCCTTCGTCGGCCGCCAGTGGCTTGCCGTCGCGGCGATCGGCCAGGATCACGCCGTCGTCGCGGAACTTCGGATCGAGCTCGGCCAGCGCGAACACGACGCGATAGCCGTCCGCGGCGCGGATGCGCACGTAGAGCCGCAGGTTGGGTCCGCGCAGCGTCTCGCCCAGCGGCGCACCGGCGGCACGCAGCACCTCGACCAGCGGCACGCCGTCCCATACGCCTTCGGTGCCGTGCGCCGATGCCTTGACCTGCACGCGCGGCAGCGCGGCCAGTGCGGCGACGTCCAGGCGCAGCGGCTTGGCCACTTCGCCGCCGACCGCGATCGCAGTCGCCGCCGGCACGGCGGCGGCGGCGACCGGGCGATGGGCCGCATGCGGATCGTCGGCATGCACCGGTGTCACCGCCGCAGCCAGTACCAGGGCAAGGGCCAGGCCGAGCCGGCCGACCGGCAGGTTCGCGGCACGCCGCCGCGGGCCGCGGCAGTCCGGCCCGATGGCGACGGTGCGGAAGTTCATGGGCATGGCGCCACTCCTCAATAGCGGTAGTTGACGGCGAACGCGTAGGTCCGGCCGGACTCGGGATAGCCTTCCTCGTACATGTAGCGCTTGTCGCTGATGTTGTGGACACCGAACGACACGCCGAGGTTGTCGGCGGCCTGCCACTTGAGCCGGGCGTCGTAGCTCGTGAAGCCGGGCGCGATGCGCCGGCTGTCGGTGCTGGAGTAGCGGCGGCTTTCCGAGGTGGCGCTGGCCAGCGCCGTCCAGCGCTCGCCGAGGGCGTAGTCGAGACTGGCGAACAGCTTCTCGCGCGGGGTATCGGTCGACCGGACCTGCGGCTGGCTGCGGTTGTCGCGGTCGAGGTAGGTATAGCTGGCGGCGACGCGCAGGCGGTCGGTCAGGTCGGCATCGGCCGACAGTTCCACGCCCTGGTTGCGCTGCTCGCCGATGTTGCGCAGCTGCGAGCACGGCGGCGAGGTGCAGGCCGACGGATCGAGCGAGACGCTCTCGATCGCATCGTCCAGCCGGCTGTGGAACACGGCCGCACGGTAGCGCACGCCGCCGGCGATGCCCTCGTAGCCCAGCTCCAGGTTGGTGCTGCGTTCGGCCTCCAGGTCCGGGTTGGGCAAGGCCGATCCCATCCGGTACGAGTAGCGGTCCTTGAGCGTCGGGAAGCGTGTCTTGCGGCTGATGCCGCCGAAGAAGCGGCTGTCCTCGCCGAGCGCATAGGCCAGCGCGACCTGGACGTTGAAGGCGTCGTTGGTCTCGACCGCGAACGGCTCGATCGCGCCGGCCACGAGGTTGTCGGCCTGCTCGCCCTGCAGGCGGTTGTAGGCCACGCCCGGCGTCACGGTCCAGCGCGCGTGCGGCCGCCATTCGTGTTCGAGGCCGGCCGACCAGGTCTTGTCGACGAAGTGCTGCTGCGGTGCGCCGACGGCCGAGGTCTCGCGGTGGACGTCGCGCTTGAAGTGCAGCGCCAGCCGGGTGACCTGGCGCTCGCTCCAGCGCTGCTCGATCTCACCGCTGGCGCCGGTGGTGAAGTCATCGTAGATGCTCGAGAACGCGTAGGGCCGGTTCTGCGTCGAATAGGTGGCGTCGTCCCAGGAATCGAGCTGGTTGTAGAAGCTGTCGTAGTACGCGCGCAGGCGCAGGTCGGCATCGCCGCCCAGCGCGGTGCGCGTGATCAGATAGAGGCTTTCCTTGTCCCAGTCCGGCCAGCGCCAGTAGCGCGGCGTGACGTTGGCGCGCCCCGCATACGGCGGGTCCTGCTTCTCGCCGTCCTGGCGGTGGTAGCTGATGCTGTATTCGTCGGTGGCGTTGGGCGTCCAGGCGACCTTGGCGGTGACGCGCCGGTCCTGGTCGGCCGAGTTCTCGCGCCGCCCGCCGTCCTCGGCCGCCGTGGGCCGCACGCCGGCCGGCAGCCGGAAGAAGTCGTTGTCGGCGTAGCCGGCCGTGACCTGGGCGTAGCCGTTCGCGCTGCGGCCGCCGATGCGCGCGTCGGCGCGGTAGCCGGAAAGGTCGCCGGTGCGGTCCAGGTCGAAACCGGCCGTGGCGGCGGCCTCGAACGGCTGCGTCGGCCGGCGGCTGACCAGGTTGACGCTGCCGCCGAGCGCATTGGGCCCGTAGAGCACCGAGGTCAGCCCCTTGGTCACGACGATCTCGGACAGGCTGTCCACGCCGAACCGCGCCAGGTCGATGTTGCCGTCGTACGGCACGTAGACCGGCACGCCGTCGATGTAGATCGGGATCTGGCGGCTGTTGAAGCCGCGGATCCAGACCATGCGCTCGCGGCGCTGGCCGACGTTCTGCAGCGTGACGCCGGGCAGCAGGTCGAGCGCCTCGGCGACGTCGCGCCGGTCGTGACGCTCGATGGCTTCGGCGTCGACGCGCTCGCTGCCCGGCGCGGGCCGCAGCGGCGGGATGCCGATCACCTCGACCACGCCGAGGCTGAAGATGTCCGACTCGGCCGCGGCGCCGGCTTCGGCAGCCGCGGCCAGGGGGATCGACGACGCGAGACAGGCGGCGATCGCCGCGGCCAGATTGCGCATTGCTGGGGTCTCCGGAAAGGGCGCCGTCGCTTGCCAGCACCGATATTTCCGTACGACTATATCGACGTGAATGCCGATTCCACAACCGTCCGCGGTGATGCCCATGCGTTCCCGCTGCCGCCGGCCCGGCGCCGGGCCGGCCGGCCGAGCCGGTCAGTCCGGCGCCAGCTGCCGCTGCAGCGCGGCCAGCGCCTTGCCGGCAGCGCGGTCGCACGCGGCCTGGATCGACCGGTAGCCGGCGAGCACCTCGTGGCCGAGCGCCGTGAGCTGGGCACCGCCGCCGCCGCTGCCGCCCTTGCTCGCCTCGATCAGCGGGCCGCGGAAGCCGGTGTTGAGCTCTTCGGCCAGCTGCCAGGCGCGCTTGTAGCTCATCTTCATGCGCCGCCCGGCCGCTGCGATCGAACCGGTATCACGGATGCCTTCGAGCAGATCGGCCTTGCCCGGCCCGAGGATGCCCTTGCGGCCGTGCATCACGCGCAAGCTGAGCGTGGGCATGCGAACGGCGGGCAGATCCTGTCGGGTCATGGCGGCTCCTCGGGCGGACATCGATGATAGCGACTCTTCCCTTCCCCACCGCCTGCCGGAGCCTCCGATGACCGTTCGCCTGCCCGCCCTCTGGCTCCGCCTCGGCCTGATGGCCGCCTCGATCCTGCTGCCGGCCGCGCCGCTGCGCGCCGCCGAGCTGCTGGTGTTCGCCGCCGCCAGCCTCAAGCCGGCGCTCGACACGATCCTCGCCACGCCGGACGCGCAGGCGATCGGAACGATCAAGGCCAGCTACGCCGCCTCCTCGCAACTGGCCCGGCAGATCGAGCACGGCGCGCCGGCGGGCCTGTTCATTTCGGCCGACCGCGACTGGATGGACTACGTCGAGCAGCGCGGCGCGATCGCGGACGGCACGCGCACGGACCTGCTCGGGAATGCCCTGGTCCTGGTCGCACCGGCGGCGAGCGCGGTCGAGCGGCGCATCGCGCCGGGCTTCGATCTGGCCGGCGCGCTCGGTACCGACGGCCGGCTGGCGATCGGCGAGCCCAACAGCGTGCCGGCCGGCAAGTACGCCAAGGCGGCACTGACCGCACTCGGCGTCTGGGACACGGCCGCCACGCGCCTGGTCGCCGCCGAGAGCGTGCGCGCCGCGCTCGCGTTCGTCGCGCGCGGCGAGGCGCCGCTCGGCATCGTCTACCGCTCCGACGCGGTGTCCGAGCCGGCCGTGCGCATCGTCGATACGTTCCCACCCGCGAGCCACCCGCCGGTGGTCTATCCGCTGGCGGTGCTGAAGGCCGGCGACGGCCGCGAGGCGCGGGCGCTGGCGGTGCTGCTGCGCGGCGCGCACGCCCGCGCGGTGTTCGAGCGGTTCGGCTTCGACGTGCTGCCGGCCGCGGCTGCGACGGCGACCGCGGCGCCGGCAGGCCGATAGCTGGCACACTCGCGTCTTTGCCGCGCCGCCCACCCACCGGATGCTGACGCCCGACGAAACCGCCGCCCTGCTGCTGAGCCTGCGCGTCGCCGTGATCAGCGTGATCGTCTCGCTGCCGTTCGCGCTCGCGCTGGCCTGGCTGCTGTCGCGCACGCGCTTCCCGGGCCGGCTGCTGGTCGAGGGACTGCTGTTCCTGCCGCTGACGCTGCCGCCGGTGGTGACCGGCTATGCGCTGCTGGTGCTGTTCGGGCGCAACGGCGCGATCGGCGAGTGGCTGGCGGCGGCCGGCATCGTCTTCGCATTTCGCTGGACCGGCGCCGTGCTGGCGGCCGCGGTGATGGGCTTCCCGTTGCTGGTGCTGTCGATCCGCGTCGCCTTCGACGGTGTCGACCGGCGCCTGGAGCGTGCCGCCGAGACGCTCGGCGCCGGCGGCTGGCGCCGCTTCGTGACGATCGTGCTGCCGCTCTCCTCCGGCGGCATCCTGGCCGGCTGCGTGCTGGCGTTCGCCCGTGCCTTCGGCGAGTTCGGCGCCACGATCAGCTTCGTCTCGAACATCCCCGGCGAGACCCGCACGCTGCCGATCGCGATCTACGAACTGATGAACGTCCCCGGCGGCGAGGCCGGCGTGCAGCGGTTGACGGTGGTCGCGTTCGCCGTCGCGCTGGCGGCTACCGTGGTCGCGGCGCTGCTCGGCGGCGCGCTGTGGAGGCGCCGCGGCGATGATTGAGGTCGCGCTGCGCCACGCCTTCTCGGACCTGGCGATCGACGTCGCCTTCCGCGCGCCGGCCCGCGTGCTGGCCCTGTTCGGCGACTCCGGCGCCGGCAAGACCACCGTCCTCAACGCGATCGCCGGCCTGCTCGAACCGGCGGCCGGCCGCATCGTGCTCGACGGCCAGGTGCTGTTCGACCGTGCCGCCGGCCTCAGCGTGCCGGTGTCGCGCCGGCAGATCGGCTATGTGTTCCAGGACGGCCGGCTGTTCCCGCACATGAGCGTGCGCGCCAACCTGCTCTACGGCGCGCGGGCGCGCCACCGGTCCGGCACGGAGCTGGATCGCATCGTCGAGCTGCTCGACCTCGCCGCCCTGCTGGCGCGCGAACCGGCCCACCTGTCCGGCGGCGAGCGCCAGCGCGTCGCGATCGGCCGCGCCCTGCTGTCCGGCCCGCGCATCCTGCTGCTCGACGAACCGCTGACCGGACTGCACCGCGAAGCGCGCGACCAGGTGCTGGACCACCTGGTCCGGCTCAAGATCGAGCTGGGCATGGCGATGATCCTGGTCTCGCACCAGCCGGCCGAGGTCATCGCGCTGGCCGACGACGTCGTGCTGCTGCAGTCGGGCACGGTGGCCGACCACCTGCCGGTGGACGGCTTCGCGCGGCGACAGGTCCGGCGCTGACGTTCCGGCACGACGCGGCCCGGACGGCGGGCTTTGCGCTGCAGCTTTTCGCGACCGGCCGAACCGGCTACTCTTGCGCGATTCAAACGATCGTTCGAGGATTTCGATGAGCATTCGCAACTCGATCGTCGCGTTCGCCGCGATGCTCGCGCTCGCCGGCTGCGGCAGCGGCCCGGTCAAGCGCATCAATCCGCCGACCGCCAGCATCCAGCAGCTGGTCGTCGAGGACGACGGCACCTGGCGCGTCACCATGCGCATCCAGAACTTCAGCACGGTGCCGATGGTGTTCGGCCGCCTCGACGCGACCGTCTCGATCGACGGCACCGAAGTGGGCAAGCTCGCGATGCCGCTCGGCATCGACATCGTCGGCAACAGCGCCGAGGTGGCCGAGACGACGCTGCGCGTTTCGGCCAAGCTGCCGGCCGCCGGCTTCGCCTACCAGCTCACCGGCGACATCGACGTGTCCGATCCGAAGAAGACCTATCCGTTCGATCGCGCCAGCCGGCTCTCGCCGGTCCCCGGACTCAAGAACACCTGGCGCTGACGCGCGCCGGCCCCGTTACCGCAGGAACCGCCATGACCGTCTACGCCGCTCCGCTTGCCGACATCCGCTTCGCCCTGTTCGACGTGCTCGGCGCCGATGCGCTCTACCAGCGCCTGCCCGGCTTCGAGGCCGCCGGTCGCGACATCGTCGACGCCGTGCTGGATGAAGCCGCCCGATTCGCCGAGCAGGTGCTGGCGCCGATCAACCAGAGCGGCGACCAGGAAGGCTGCACGCTCGACAAGGCCAGCGCCAGCGTCACCACGCCCAAGGGCTTCAAGGAAGCGTTCCGCCAGTACGTCGAAGGCGGCTGGACCGGGCTGACGACGCCGGCCGTCTACGGCGGACAGGAGCTGCCCGAAGTGGTCGGCGCGATCGTCAAGGAGATGATCGACTCGGCCAACGTCTCCTGGGGCAACTTCCCGATGCTCTCGCACGGCGCGGTCGAGGCACTCAAGGCGCACGGCGAGGACTGGCAGCGCGATGCGTTCCTCAAGCCGATCACCGAGGGCCGCTGGACCGGCACGATGTGCCTGACCGAGCCGCACTGCGGCACCGACCTCGGCCTGCTCAAGACGCGTGCCGAGCCCCAGCCCGACGGCAGCTACCGCATCACCGGCACCAAGATCTTCATCACTGCCGGCGAGCACGACCTCGCCGACAACATCGTGCACCTGGTGCTGGCGCGCCTCCCGGATGCGCCGCCCGGCGTCAAGGGCATCTCGCTGTTCATCGTGCCGAAGTTCCGCGTCGGCCGCGACGGCGCGCAGGGCGAGCGCAACGCGCTGGCGGTCGGCTCGATCGAGCACAAGATGGGCATCAAGGCCTCGGTCACCTGTGTGATGAACTTCGACGGCGCCGACGGCTGGCTGATCGGCGCGCCGAACAAGGGCCTCAACGCGATGTTCACGATGATGAACACCGCGCGCCTCGCGGTCGGCGTGCAGGGCCTGGGCCTGATCGAGCGCGGCTACCAGAACGCGCTGCGCTACGCCCGCGAGCGCGTGCAGATGCGCGCGGCCACCGGTCCGCGCTATCCGGACAAGCCGGCCGACCCGCTGATCGTCCATCCGGACATCCGGCGCATGCTGCTGACGCAGAAGGCCTTCGCCGAAGGCGGCCGGCTGCTGGCGCTGTACGCCTACACGCGCCACGACATCTCGACCCATGGCACCGACGAGGACGAGCGGCGCCGCAACGAGGAGCTGGTCTCGTTCCTGACGCCGATCGTCAAGGGCCTGCTGACCGAGCTGGCGCAGGAAGCGACCTACGACGCGATCCAGGTGTTCGGCGGCCACGGCTACATCGCCGAGACCGGCGTCGAGCAGTACGCGCGCGATGCCCGCATCACGACGATCTACGAGGGCACCACGCAGATCCAGGCCAACGACCTGCTCGGCCGCAAGATCCTGCAGCTGCGCGGCGCCGGCCTCAAGCACTTCCTCGAGGAGATCGGCGGGTTCTGCCAGCAGCACGCCGGCGACGCCGCCCTGGCCGAGTTCATCGCCCCGCTGGCGATCGCCGCCAAGGAATGGAGCGAGCTCACGCTCGAGATCGGCCAGAAGGCGCAGGGCAATCCCGACGAAGTCGGCGCAGCCGCGGTGGACTACCTGTTCTATTCCGGCTACGTCGCGCTGGCCTATTTCTGGGCGCGCAGCGTCGCCGCCGCCAACGCCTCCGCGCAACCGGCCGATTTCAAGACCGCCAAGCTGCACACCGCGCGCTTCTACTTCGCCCGCCTCCTGCCGCGCACGAGCGCCCACCGGGCGGCCATCCGGTCCGGCGCCGACACGCTGATGGCACTGCCGGACGCCCTGTTCGGATAGCGGCGGGAACGGCGGCGATGGGCGAGCGCGCGCAGATCCACATCCGGCTCGCCGGTGCCGGCGACGATGCGTTCGTGCTCGACCTGGCGCGCCGCTTCGTCGCGTTCGAGCTGCCCGCCTGGCGCCGCGCCGGCGAGTGCCTGGCCGGCATCCGCCGCGACCTGGCCCGCCACCTGGCCGAGCAGCCGGCCGGCTCGCACCTGTTCGTCGCCGAGGACGACGACGGCGAGCGCGTCGGCTTCCTGCACCTGCAGCTGACCACCGACTACTTCACCGGTGCCACCAACTGCCACATATCCGACCTGGCGGTCGCGCCCGGCCACGACCGCCGCGGCATCGGCAGCGCCCTGCTCGCCGAAGCCGAGGCCTGGGCGCGCCAGCGCCATTGCCGGCACCTGACGCTGGCGGTCTTCCCCGGCAACCAGGCCGCCCGCGCGCTCTACGAGCAGCGCGGCTTCGGGACCGAGATGCTGCGCATGGCCAAGCCGCTGTAGCGGCCGGCCGCGGCCGGCGCGGCGTCGCTTCACGCAGCTACAATCGGCAGCGGCCGGGGGAGACGATGGACGATACGGGCGCGATCACGGTTCTGCTGCAGCGGTTGTCGGCCGGCGAGCCGGGCGCCGAGTCGGACCTGCTGCCCCTGGTCTACGACGAGCTGCGCCGGATCGCCGCGCGCCACCTGTCCGGCGAGCGCGCCGGCCACACGCTGACGCCGACGGCCCTGGTCCACGAGGCCTGGCTGCGCCTGTCGGGCGAGGCCTCCTTCGCGCCCGAGGATCGCCGCCAGTTCTTCGCGATCGCTGCGCGGCGCATGCGCCAGGTGCTGGTCGACCACGCGCGCCGGCGCGATGCGGCCAAGCGCGGCGGGGGCCAGCGCGAGGACGTCACGCTGTCGGGGCTGGCCGACGGCAGCGGCGACCGCATCGACATCCTCGCGCTCGACCAGGCCCTGCGCACGCTGGAGGCCACCGACGCGCGCAAGGCGCGCGTGGTCGAGCTGCGCTACTTCGCCGGTATCGAGATGACCGACATCGCCGACCTGCTCGGCATTTCGCGAGCCACCGCGCAGCGCGACTGGGAGGTGGCGCGGGCGTTCCTGTTCCAGGCCCTCACATGACGGACCCGCGGACGCTGGCCCTGCTGGAGGCGGCGCTGGAGCGGCCCCCGGCGGAGCGCGACGCGTTCGTCCAGGCCGCTGCCGGCGGCGAACCTGCGCTCCTGGAACAGGCGCGTGCCCTGCTGGCCGCCCATGCGGCGAGCGCAGGCTTCCTGGAACCGCCGGTCTTCAAGGCACCGGTGGAACTCGGCCCGTACCGGCTGCTCGACCGCATCGGCAGCGGCGGCATGGGCCAGGTGTTTCTTGCCGAGCGGCGCGACGGCTACCAGCAGCGCGTCGCGATCAAGCTGCTCGCCGGCCTGTCGGCCGATCCCGAGACGATCCACCGCGCCGAGGCGGAGCGCCAGTTCCTGGCCTGGATCGAGCACCCCAACATCGCGCGCGTGCTCGACGGAGGGACCACCGCCGACGGACGCCCCTACGTGGTGATGGAGTACGTCGACGGCCTGCGCATCGATGCCTGGTGTCGCCAGCGCGACCTCGACGTGCAGGCGCGCGTGCGCGTGTTCCTGCAGGTGCTCGCCGCCGTCGACGCGGCGCACCGCGCGCTGATCATCCACCGCGACATCAAGCCCGGCAACGTGCTGGTCACCGGCGAGGGCCAGGTCAAGCTGCTCGACTTCGGCATCGCCAAGTCGCTCGACGGCCGCCTCGGCGGCGACGCGACCCGCACCGGCCTGATGCCGATGACGCCCGGCTACGCCAGCCCCGAGCAGCTCGCCGGGCAACCCCTGACCACCGCCTGCGACGTCTACGCGCTCGGCCTGCTGCTGTACGAGCTGCTGACCGGCGTGCAGGCGCAGGTGGCCGAAGGCCGTTCGCTGCTGGAGCTGGCGCAGTGGACGGCCACGCACACCCCGGCGCGGCCGAGCAGCCGCATCGACGGCACCGCGCTGGCGCTGCCGGCACGCGGCGCCGGCGAATGGCAGCGCACGCTGCGCGGCGACCTCGATCGCGTCGTGCTGAAGGCCCTGCAGCCGGAGCCGGGGCAGCGCTATCCCTCGGCGCAGGCGTTCGCCGACGACCTGCAGCGCTGGCTCGACAAGCGCCCGGTGCAGGCACGCGCCGGCGGCGCCTGGTACCGCACCGGCAAGCTGCTGCGGCGGCATTGGCTGCCGGCCACGGCGCTGCTCCTGGCCGTGCTGGCGCTGGCGGCCGGCTTGGCGGTGGCGCTCGACCAGGCCGGCCGCGCGCGTGCCGAAGCCGAACGCGCGCGGCGCGCCAACGCCTTCCTGACCGGCATGATCGCGCGCGCCGACCCCTACCTGCACGGCCGCCCGCCGCTGCTGGTGGACGCGCTCGACCGCGCGGTCGAGGACATTCCGCGCGAGCTCGCCGACCAGCCGGAACTGGAAGGCGACATCCGCCAGGCGCTCGGCCAGGCGTACCTGTCGCTCGAACGCGCCGACGCGGCGCGCGCGCAGCTCGAACGCGCCGCGGCGCTACGCGCCGGCGACGGCGGCGACGCGCTGGCCGAGACGCTCAAGACCCAGGCGATGCTCGAATGGAACGCTGGCGACACCGGCCGTGCCGAAAGCCTGCTGCAGCAGGCGCTGGCCGCCTGCTCGCGCGATGCGGCCGGTGACCGCCAGCGCGCCCATGTGCTCAGCGACTACGCCGCCCTGCTCGGCGACCTCGGCCGCTGGGAGGAGGCCCATCGCAGGGCCGAGGACTCGCTCGCGCTGCAGACGCGCGTGCCCGGGCCGGATGCGGCGCGCGACCGGGCCGTCACTCTCAGCAACCTCGCCTCGGCCGAGTACGGCCTGGGCCGCTACGAGGCGGCCGGCGCGAACTACGCGCGCGTACTGGACCTGCTCGAGACGATCGACCCGCTGCCCGAGCTCGACATCTCGATCAACCTCAACAACCAGGCCCTGCTGCTCGACCGCCTGGGCCGGACCGCCGACGCGCTGCCGCTGCAGGAGCGCTCGATCGCGCTCAAGCGCAGCGTGATGGGGCACGACTATCCGCGCCTGGCACTGCCGCTGTCGCACCTGGCCGGCTACTACGCCGCATTGGGCCGGCACGCCGAGGCGGCCGAGGCGATCGACGAGGCGCTGCGCCTGGCACCGACGCTGTACGAGGCCGACGACGTCAGGCTCGGCGACCTCCATGCGGTCGCGGCACGGGTCGCGCTGCAGCGCGAGGACACCGCGGCGGCGATCGACGAGGCCAACCGGGCGCTGGCGGTCTACGTCAAGGCCGGGGCGGCGAACCCGGACGACCGCGCCGCGCTGACCGCGCTGATCGCCGACGCACGGGCGCGCCAGGGTGCTGCCGCCCGGTAGGCACGGCGCGAACGGCCCGCCCGGCCGGAAATCCCGCCGCGGCATGCGACACCGCCGCGCGCTGCTGCGCCTTGGAGGGCAAGTTCCCGCCAGGTCGATTCCGATGCCGATCCATCGCCTCGCCCGTTTCATCGCCGTGCTCGCCGCCTGCGCCGCCGCGCCGCTGGCCGCCCAGGTCCCCGCCGACGAACGCGCCGCCCTGCTCGACCTCTATGCCGCGACCGGCGGCAGCGGCTGGACCGACTCGACCGGCTGGAACGGTCCGCCCGGTGGCGAATGCGCCTGGTTCGGCATCACCTGCCTCAATGACCGCGTGATGGTGCTGTCGTTGTCGAACAACCACCTGGTCGGCACGCTGCCGGCCTCGCTCGGTAATCTCACGCGCGTACAGACGGTGCTGCTCGGCAGCAACCAGCTGAGCGGCCCGCTGCCGCCGCTGGCATCGATGACCCAGCTGGCCGCGTTCTACGCCAACCGCAACCAGCTCAGCGGGCCGCTGCCGAGCCTGACCGGCCTTTCGTCCCTGAACTGGCTCGACGTGCGCGAGAACCGGCTCGAAGGACCGTTGCCGAGCCTGGCCGGGCTGAACGCGCTGACCACGCTGCGCGCCTCGGACAACCTGATCGACGGGCCGCTGCCGGTCCTTTCCGGCCTGCCGCGCCTGAACCTGCTGGAACTCTCGCGCAACCGGCTCAGCGGGACCGTTCCGCCGCTGACCGCGCTGCCCCAGCTCGCCAACCTGCTGCTCGACGACAACGCGCTGAGCGGGCCGATCCCGGACCTGTCCGAGCTGACCCGCCTGCGCGTGCTCACGCTCAGCTACAACCAGCTCAGCGGGCCGCTGCCGGTGCTGGACGGGCTGCCGATCGGCCACTTCTCGGCGGTCGGCAACCAGTTGAGCGGCACGATCCCGCCGCTGGCCGGAGCGACGGACCTGACCGAGTACAGCGTCTCGGACAACCGGCTGACCGGTGCGCTACCGGCCCTGGCCGACGCGGCGAAGCTCGACAGCTTCCGCGCCGCCGGCAACCGGCTGACCGGCAGCGTACCGCCGGTCGGCGCCGCCCTGCGCCGCCTGCGCATCGAGGACAACCGGTTGAGCGGCAGCGTGCCCGAGCCACCGCCCGGCAGCATCCTGGTCGCCGACGGATCCGCGCTGTGCCCCAACCCGCTGGCAGCGACGCCGAGTGCCGCCTGGGATGCCGCGACCGGCACCACGCCGTGGCACCGGGACTGCAATGACCGCCTCTTCGTCGACGGCTTCGAGCCGTGAGCGGGCCGGGCGCCGCACCGGATCGCACCGCAGCCGGCAGGCGCGTCCGCGATGCAAGGGCGTGTATCCATCGATCCCCGGCCGGGCCGCACCGCTCCTGCGCGCGCCCCGGGGATGAAGGCGAAGCCTAGTGCGCCAGCGCGAACCGCGGTGGCGACGGCGGGCGCCGCTCGTCGCGCGACTCGATGAAGTCGGCGACGAAGGCGGTCGCCGGCCGCCGCACGATCGCCTCCGGCGTATCGACCTGCTCGATGCGCCCGGCATTCATGACGACCACGCGATCGGCCAGTTCCAGCGCCTCGTCCTGGTCGTGCGTCACGAAGACCGTGGTGTAGCCGAGCTCGCGGTGCAGCGCACGCAGCCACACGCGCAGCTCCTTGCGGACCTTGGCGTCGAGCGCGCCGAACGGTTCGTCGAGCAACAGCACGCGCGGCTCGATCGCCAGCGCGCGCGCCAGCGCGACACGCTGGCGCTGGCCGCCGGACAGCTGATTGGGATAGCGCGCCTCCAGGCCGCCGAGCTGGACCAGGGCCAGCAGCTCGCTGCCGCGCGCGCGGATTGCCGCGCGTGGCGGGCGCTCCGCGCGCGGCCGCATGCGCAGGCCGAAGGTGACGTTGTCGAGCACGTTCATGTGCTTGAACAACGCGTAGTGCTGGAACACGAAGCCGACGCGGCGCTCCTGCACCGACAGGCGCGTCGCGTCGATCTCGCCGAAGGCGATGCTGCCCTGGTCGATGCCCTCCAGGCCGGCGATCGCGCGCAGCAGCGTGGTCTTGCCGGAGCCGGACGGTCCCAGCAAGGCGAGCAGCTCGCCCGAGGCGATGTCCAGGTCGACCGCCTCCAGCGCGCTCACCGCGCCGTAATGCTTGCCGACGTTGCGTATCGTGATCTTCACCGGTCATGCGCCTTTGCAGGAATCGATCGACCGCAGAACGATTGTTCCGCCTGCGGCGTTAACAGGATGCAAAACATCGGCGGGCTCACCTGCCCCGCAACGCCGCCAGCTCGTCGCCGTGGCGCCATTCGAGCAGGCTCTTGAGCCCCAGCGTGACCAGGGCCAGCAGCGCCAGCAGCGATGCCACCGCGAACGCCGCGGCGAACTGGTAGTCGTTGTAGAGCACTTCCACGTGCAGCGGCATCGTGTTGGTCAGCCCGCGGATGTGGCCGCTGACCACCGAGACCGCGCCGAACTCGCCCATCGCACGCGCATTGCACAGCAGCACGCCGTAGAGCAGGCCCCAGCGCACGTTCGGCAGGGTGACGTGCCAGAACACCTTCCAGCCGCCGGCGCCGAGCGTGAGCGCGGCCTGCTCCTCGCTGCTGCCCTGCGCCTCCATCAGCGGGATCAGCTCGCGCGCGATGAACGGGAACGTCACGAAGATCGTCGCCAGCACGATGCCCGGCAGGGCGAACACGATCTTGACGTCGTGCTCGATCAGCCACGCGCCGAACCAGCCGTGCGCACCGAACAGCAGGATGAACACCATGCCGGCGATGACCGGCGACACCGAGAACGGCAGGTCGATCAGCGTCGTCAGCAGGTTCTTGCCGCGAAACTCGAACTTGGCGATCGCCCAGGCCGCGGCCACGCCGAAGACCGCGTTCAGCGGTACCGCGATCGCCGCCGCGATCAGGGTCAGGCGGATCGCCGCCAGCGCGTCGCTCTCGGTGATCGCCGCGAAGTAGGCCTTGACGCCGCCGGCGAACGCCTGCGCGAACATCAACGCCAGCGGCAGCAGCAGGAACAGCGCGAGGAACGCCACGGTCAGCACGATCAGCAGCCCGCGCACGACGGCCGGCTCGCCGGTCGCCGTGCGCGCGCGGCGGCGCGTGGCGCTCACCGGGGCGCTCCGGCCGTCACTTGCGGACCTCGGCGATGATCCGGTCGAAATGCGCGCCACTGGCGAAATGCGCCGCCTGCGCGGCCGGCCAGCCGCCGAAGGCCTCTTCGACGGTGAAGGTCGCGATCGGCGGGAAGGCCGCCGCATGCGCGGCCGCCACCTCGGCGTCCACCGGACGCAGCCCGTGCTTGGCGAAGACCGCCTGCGCCGCCTTGCCGTAGTGGAAGGCCAGGTAGGCCTTGGCCAGCGCCGTCGTGCCCTTGCGCGCGGTGTTCTTCTCGACCACGGCGACCGGATTGTCCGCGCGCACGCTCAGCGACGGATAGACGATCTCGAAGCGGTCGGCCCCGAACGTGGCGAGGATCACCTTGGCCTCGCTCTCGAACGTCAGCAGCGCGTCGCCGATTCCGCGGTGGGCGAAGGTCGTGGTCGCGTCGCGGCCGCCGATGTCGAGCACCGGCACGTTGGCGAAGAACCGCTTCTCGAAGTCGATCGCCGATGCCTCCGTGGCGCCGGGCTGGCTGCGCGCGTAGTGCCAGGCCGCCAGGTAGCTGTAGCGGCCGTTGCCGGAGGTCTTGGGGTTCGGAAGCACCGCCTTGACGTCGCCGCGGACCAGGTCCGGCCAGTCGGCGACCTGCTTGGGATTGCCCTTGCGCACGACGAAGACGATCGCCGACCAGGACGGGCTGCTGCGCTCGGGGAACGCCGCCGCCCAGGTCTTGGGCAGCAGGCCGGTATCGGCGAGCACGTCGATGTCGAGCGGGCTGTTCATCGTCACGACGTCCGCCGCCAGGCCGTCGATCACCGCGCGCGCCTGCTTGCTGGAGCCGCCGTGCGACTGGTCGATGTCCACGGTCTCGCCGTGGGTCTGCTTCCAGTGCGTGACGAACAGCGGATTGAGCTCCTGGTAGAGCCCGCGGGCGACGTCGTAGCTGACGTTCAGCAGGCCGGCGGCGGTAGCGGGGCCGGCGGCCAGCACGGCCATCAGCGAAAACAGCAAGCGTTTCATCGTGGAGTCCTTGGGTTTCGTCAGGCGCCGCGGCTGCGGCTCCAGTGTTGCAACAGGTTGATCGCCAGCAGGACCAGGAACGACAGCCCGAGCATCGCCGCGGCGATCACCGTGGCGCCGGCGTAGTCGAACTCCTCCAGGCGGATCATGATCAGCAGCGGCGCGATCTCCGAGATGCCCGGCAGGTTGCCGGCGATGAAGATGATCGAGCCGTATTCACCCACCGCGCGCGCGAACGCCAGCGCGGTACCGGTCAGCAGCGCCGGCAGTGCGGCCGGCACCACGATCCGCGTGATCGTCTGCCAGCGCGTGGCGCCGAGGGTCGCGGCGGCTTCCTCCAGTTGCTTCTCGGCCTCCTCCAGCACCGGCTCGAGCGTGCGCACGACGAACGGCAGGCCGACGAAGGTCATCGCCAGCACCACGCCGAGCGGCGTGTAGGCGACCTGGACGCCGATCGCCGCCAGCGGCTTTCCGATCCAGCCGTTGGCTGCGTACAGCGAGGTCAGCGCGATGCCGGCCACGGCCGTCGGCAGCGCAAACGGCAGGTCGACCATCGCCTGGAACAGGCGCTTGCCGGGGAAGCTGTAGCGCACGAAGGTCCAGGCGATCAGCGCGCCGAACACCGCATTGATCGCAGCCGCGGCCAGCGCGCCGCCGAAGCTCAGCCACAGCGCGTGGCCCACGCGCGGCGAATCGAGCACGGCGAGGATGCCGGACCAGCCCAGGCCGGCCGCGCGCAGCAGCAGCGCGGCGAGCGGCAGCAGCACGATCAGCGACAGGTAGGCCAGCGTGAAGCCGAGCGTGAGGCCGAAGCCCGGCAGCACCGAGCGGTGCCGGCGCACGATCGGGGACGGCAGAACGGCGCTGGCGCTCATCGTGGCTCTCCTGCTCCGGCGGCCGGGGTTACGGCGCGGCGTAGATCTGGTCGAAGATGCCGCCGTCGCCGAAGAACTTCGCCTGCGCGACCTTCCAGCCGCCGAAGGCCTGGATCGTCACCAGGTCCAGCTTCGGGAACTGGTCCTGGTAGCGCGCGGCGACACCGGGATCCAGCGGCCGGTAGTGGTTGCGGGCGATGATCTCCTGCGCCTCGGGCGTGTAGAGGTAGCGCAGGTAGGCCTCGGCCAGCGCCTCGGTGCCGTGCTTCTTCGCATAGGTGTCCACCACCGCGACCGGCGGCTGGGCCAGGATCGACGAGGGCGGCACGACGATGTCGAACTTGTCGGCACCGAACTCCTTGAGGACCAGGTGCGCCTCGTTCTCCCAGGCGATCAGCACGTCGCCGAGGCCGCGCTGGGCGAAGGTGACGGTGGAGCCGCGGGCGCCGGTGTCGAGCACCGGCACGTTCTTGAACAAGGCACCGAGGAACGCCTTGGCCTTCGCCTCGTCGCCGCCCTCGCGCTTGAGCGCGAAGGCGTAGGCGGCCAGCACGTTCCAGCGCGCGCCCGCCGAGGTCTTCGGATTCGGCGTGATGACCGCGACGCCGGGCTTGACCAGGTCGTCCCAGTCGCGCACCGCCTTGGGGTTGCCCTTGCGCACCAGCAGCACGATCGTCGAGACGTACGGCGTGCTGTCGCCGGGCAGGCGCGCCTGCCAGTCGGCCGGCAGCAGGCCGCCCTTCTCGTGCAGGGCGTCGATGTCCGAGGCGATGCCCAGCGTGGCGACGTCGGCCTCCAGGCCGTCGAGGATCGCGCGCGCCTGCTTGGACGAGCCGCCGTGCGACTGCTTGATCGTCACGGTGTCGCCGGTCTTCTCCTTCCAGTACGCGGCGAACTGCGCGTTGATCTGCTGGTAGAGCTCGCGCGTGGGATCGTAGGAGACGTTGAACAGGGCGACGTCGGCGGCGTTCGCGGCGCCGATCGAAAGCAGGAACGCAAGGCCCAGGGTCAGGCGTTTCATCGGCAGGCTCCGCAGGGATCGTCGAACTAGCCTATGCAATCGACCCCGCCGCGTCCAACCTGCCGCCAGCATAACCATATGGCCGTCCAGATGGCCGTCTCCCACCGAAGCGGGCCCGCGCGCGGCCTCAGGGATCGAGCTGGAAGTCGTCGGCGTCCATCCAGGCCGGGAAACGCTGCCGGTGCGCCGCCAGCGCGGCCGGATCCAGCGTGACCGTGACGACCTGCTCCTGCGCGCCCAGGTCGACCAGCGGCTGGCCGAGGAAATCCAGTACGGCGCTGTCGCCGGCATAGGCCAGCGCGTTGCCGTCGGTACCGACCCGGTTGACGCCGGCGCAGTACGCCAGGTTCTCGATCGCGCGCGCGCGCAGCAGGGTGCGCCAGGCGTGGCGGCGCGGACTGGGCCAGTTGGCGACGAAGATCAGCAGGTCGTAGTCGAAGCGCCCGGCAGCGCGGTCGTAGCGGTTGCGCAGCCAGACCGGGAAGCGCAGGTCGTAGCAGACCTGCGGGCAGATGCGCCAGCCGTTCAGCTCGACCACCAGGCGCTCGCGTCCGCTGCCGTAGCGCTCGTGCTCGCCGGCCATCCTGAACAGGTGCCGCTTGTCGTACAACGCATGGCTGCCGTCCGGCCGCATCCAGACCAGGCGGTTGACGCAGGTATCGCCGTGACGGACGACCAGGCTGCCGGTGACGACAGCGCCGGCATCGGCAGCCGCCGCCCGCAGCCAGCGCAGGCCTTCGCCGTCCATGGTCTCGGCGTTGACCAGGGCTTCGTTGGTGAAGCCGCTCAGGAAGGTCTCGGGCAGCACGATCAGGTCGCCCTGCCCCTTCAGCGCCGCGATCCGCGCGCCGTAGTAGGCGCGGTTGGCGGCCGGGTCGTGCCAGCGCGTGTCGCCCTGGACCAGTGATACGCGCAGCGGCGGCAGGCTCATGGTCACAGCCTCTGCAGCCGCTCGGCGGCCTGCTCGAGCACGCCGTCGGTCTTGGCGAAGCAGAAGCGGATCAGGCGCGCGTCGCGCGGCGGCGTCTCGTAGAACGCCGAGACCGGGATCGCCGCGACGCCGGCCTCGCGGACCAGCCACTGGCTGAACTCGATGTCGCCGCGATCGCTCAGCGCCGAATAGTCCACGACCTGGAAATAGGCGCCGGCGACCGGCAGCAGGCGGAACTTCGACCCCGCCAGCAGCGCGCGGAAACGGTCGCGCTTGGCCTGGTAGAACGCCGGCAGGTCCAGGTAGTGCGAGGGCAGGTGCTCGAGCACATCGGCCAGCGCCCACTGCGCCGGCGAGAACGTGCAGAACGTCAGGTACTGGTGCACCTTGCGGAACTCTGCGCTCAGCGCCGGCGGCGCGATGCAGTAGCCGACCTTCCAGCCGGTGCAGTGGTAGGTCTTGCCGAACGAGGACACGACGAAGCTGCGCGCGGCCAGCTCCGGATGGCGCAGGACGCTCTGGTGGGCGGCGCCGTCGAAGACGATGTGCTCGTAGACCTCGTCGGACAGCACGAAGATGCCGGTGTCGCGCGTCAGCTCGGCCAACGCGTCCAGGTCGGCCGCGGAGAACACGGCGCCACAGGGATTGTGCGGCGTGTTGACGATGATCATGCGCGTGGCCGGCGTGATCGCATCCCTCACGCGCTGCCAGTCCACCGCAAAATCCGCGGCGAGGTTCAGCGGCACGTGCACGGCGCGTGCGCCGTTGAGCTCGATCGCCGGCTCGTAGCTGTCGTAGCACGGGTCGAGCACGATCACCTCGTCGCCGCCGCGTACCACCGCGGCGATCGCCGCGAACAGGGCCTCGGTGGCGCCCGAGGTCACCGTCACGTCCGTGTCGGCGTCGACGGCGTGGCCGTACAGCGCCTGCGTCTTGCGCGCGATCTGCTGGCGCAATGCCGGGATTCCGGTCATCGGCGCGTACTGGTTCCTGCCGGCATTCATCGCCGCCGCCAGCGCGTCGCGCAGCGCCTGCGGGCCGTCGAAGTCGGGAAAGCCCTGCCCGAGGTTGACCGCCTGGTGCTCGGCCGCGAGCTGGCTCATCACGGTGAAAATCGTCGTGCCGACCTTCGGCAGCTTGGTCTGAATCTGCATCGTTCCTCGCCTGCGTCTTCGCGCGCTGCGGGCGCGCACCATTTGGATGGCCAAACGCCGCGATGGTAGCACGCGCCGGCAGCCGGCCCGGTGACGCCCGGCCGCGGGCCGGGCGGTGCCGCGATCAGGCGGTGGCGCGCAATGCCTCGGCGGTGGCGCGATAGGCCTCGGCGATGCGCTCCTCGTCGCGGTGGCGGAAGTCGCGCACGACCCACTCGCCGCCGGCGAGCACGTGGCGCACCAGCGGGACGTTGCCGGCGAACAGCCAGGTATCGAGCAGGTGCGACGCATCGCGGCCGGCCAGCAGCGGCGCGTGCTCGTCGAGCACCAGCAGGTCCTCGCGCAGCAAGCGCCCCGCACCATCGATGCCGGCCGCCTGCCGGCCGCCGGCCCAGGCGCCGCCGAACAGCACCTCGCCGGTGCTGGGGGCCTCCGGCCGCACGGCGATGTTGCGGCGGTGCGCGGCCAGGCGCTGGCCGTACTCGAGCCAGCGCAGCTCCTCCACCGGCGAGATCGAGATGTGGCTGTCCGAGCCGATGCCGAACGCGCCACCGGCCGCGAGATAGCGCTTGAGCGGGAACAGGCCGTCGCCGAGGTTCGCCTCGGTGGTCGGGCACAGCCCGGCGACCGCGCCACTGCCGGCCAGCCGGGCCGTCTCGCGATCGGTCAGGTGGGTGGCGTGCACCAGGCACCAGCGGGCATCGACCTCGGCGTTGTCGAGCAGCCACTCGACCGGCCGCGCCTGGCGCAAGGCCAGGCAGTCCTGCACTTCGCCGATCTGCTCGGCGATGTGGATGTGGATCGGCCGGTCGCGCGCCAGGCCCGAAGCCAGCACCGTCCGCAGCGCATCGGGCGGCACCGCGCGCAGCGAATGCAGCGCGATGCCGACGCGCAGCTGCGTCGATTCGAGCGCTCGCAGCCGCTCGACCAGGGCGAGGTAGGCATCCACGGCATGGCCGAATCGTGCCTGCCGGGCGTTGAGCGGCCGGCCGTCGAACCCGCCGGTCATGTACAGCGTCGGCAGCAGGGTCAGCCCGATGCCCGCATCCTGCGCCGCCTCGACCAGGGCCAGCGCCATCGCCGCCGGATCGGCATAGCGGCTGCCGTCGGGCCGGTGGTGCAGGTAGTGGAACTCGCACACGTGCGTGTAGCCGGCCTTGAGCATCTCGACGTAGAGCTGGGTCGCGATCGCGCGCAGCGCTTCCGGACCAATGCGGCCGGCGAAGGCGTACATCACCTCGCGCCAGGTCCAGAAGCTGTCCTCGGCATTGCCCTGGCGCTCGGCCAGCCCCGCCATCGCGCGCTGGAACGCATGCGAATGCAGGTTCGCCAGCCCCGGCAGCACCCAATGGCCGAGGCGGCCGGCACCGGACGGTGCCGCGCCCTGCGCGTGCACGCGCAGGCCGCCGGCGACCCGCTCCAGGCAGGCGCCTTCGAGCCAGCCTTGCGGCGACCAGAGGTGATCGGCGGACCAGGTGGAACCTTGCATGGGCGGACTCCGGCGGCAACAGACGATCGTCTGCGGATTCTGACACGCCGCACGTGCGGGAGGCTCTGCGATAATCGCCGCATGACAACCGAGAACGCCGGATCACCCACCTGGGACGGACTGCTGCTCGACGCGCGGCTGGCGACCCTGGCCGACACCGGTCAACCGTATGGCGCCATCGAGGACGCCGCGCTCGGCTGGAAGGACGGGCACATCGTCTACGCCGGCCCGATGGCCGGCCTGCCCGACGCCCCGCACGCGCTGTCCCGCAGCGTCGAATCGGCCGGGCGCGCCTGGATCACGCCGGGCCTGGTCGACTGCCATACGCACCTGGTCTTCGGCGGCGATCGCGCGCACGAGTTCGAGCTGCGCCTCGGCGGTGCCAGCTACGAGGCGATCGCCCGCGCCGGCGGCGGCATCGCCTCCACCGTGTGCGCCACCCGCGCAGCCGACGAGGATGCCCTGCTCGCGCCATCGCTGGGACGGGCACGGCGGCTGATCGCGGATGGCGCGACCACGCTGGAAATCAAGTCCGGCTACGGACTGGACCTGGCCAGCGAGCGCAAGATGCTGCGCGTCGCCCGGCGCATCGGCGCGGTCACCGGTGCCAGCGTGCGCACCACCTTCCTCGGTGCGCATGCGCTGCCACCCGAGTTCGCCGGCCAACAGGACGCCTACGTCGACCACCTGTGCGAAACGATGCTGCCGGCGATCGCCGCGGAGAACCTGGCCGATGCCGTCGACGCGTTCTGCGAGTCGATCGCGTTCACGCCGGCGCAGACGCGCCGCGTGTTCGAGCGGGCCTGCGCGCTCGGCCTGCCGGTGAAGCTGCACGCCGACCAGCTCTCGGACCTCGGCGGCGCGGCGCTGAGCGCGGAGTTCGGCGGGCTTTCGGCCGATCACATCGAGCACACCGGCGAAGCCGGCGTGCGCGCGATGGCCGCAGCGGGCACCGTCGCGGTGCTGCTGCCGGGCGCGTTCTACGCGCTGCGCGACACCCAGCTGCCGCCGATCGAGGCGCTGCGGCGCCACGGCGTGCCGATGGCGGTCGCCAGCGACCTCAATCCCGGCACCTCGCCGCTGCTGTCGCTGCGGCTGGCGATGAACCTCGCCTGCACGCTGTTCCGCCTGACGCCGGAGGAAGCCCTGCGCGGCGCCACCGTGCAGGCGGCACGCGCGCTGGGACTGGCCGACCGCGGCCGGCTGGCGCCCGGCCTGCGGGCCGACTTCGCGCTCTGGCCGGTCGAGCGGCCGGCCGAACTGTGCTACTGGATCGGCGGCAACCTGGCCGCCGCGGTCTACGCCGGCGGCGTGCGCCTCGCGTGAGCGCCCCGCTGCCGCCGCTGGCCTTGGCACTGCAGGGCGGCGGCGCGCACGGCGCATTCACCTGGGGCGTGCTCGACCGTCTGCTCGACGAGCCGGACTTCACGGTCGAGGCGGTCAGCGCGACCAGCAGCGGCGCACTCAACGCCCTGGCGCTCGCGCAAGGCTGGATGGACGGCGGCCGCGAAGGCGCGCGTACCTGCCTGCGCGCGCTGTGGGAAAGCACGGCCAACCGCACCAGCCTGACGCGCTGGGCGTTCCAGGTCGCACCGGGCGGCCGCGACACCTGGCTGGGGCTGGGCCGCTACCTGACGCCCGAGCAGTTCAATCCGCTCGGCTTCAACCCGATCCGCGACATCGCCGAGCAACTGTTCGACTTCGAACGCCTGCGCCGCGAAGCGCCGTTCGCGATCTACGTCGCCGCCACCCGCGTACGCGACGGCGCGCTGGAACTGTTCGGCCAGGAGCGGCTGAGCGTCGAGGCCGCGCTGGCCTCCACCTGCCTGCCGCAGCTGTTCGCCCCGGTGGAGATCGACGGCGAGCATTACTGGGACGGCGGCTGGGCCGGCAATCCGGCGCTGGAGCCGCTGGTCTACCGGCACGCCAGCAACGACATCCTGTGCGTGCTGGTGCAGCCGCTGTCGCGCGCGCGGCTGCCGGTCACGCCGGCCGAGATCGCCACGCGGGTGGCTGAATTGAGTTTCTCGACGACCTTCCTGCGTGAGCTGGAAGCCTTGCGGCGCGCCCGCGAAGCCCTCGCCGGCGCGTATCCGCTGACCTGGCTGGGCCACCGCTTCAAGACGCTGCGCACGCACCTGATCGAGCCCGGCGACTCGCTCGACGGCTATCACCTGGAAAGCCGGATCAATACGCGACTGGCCTTCCTCGAGGAACTGCGCGAGCAGGGACGCCGCTGCGCCGAGGACTGGCTCACGTCCGGCCGCGATCATCCGGCCGCGATCGGCTGAACCCGGAAACGAAAATCCCCGCCGCAGCGGGGATTTCCACGAGCGGGAAAGCCGGGCCGCTTCAGGCCGACTTCTTGGCCGCCGTCTTGCGCACCGGAGCGGCCGCCTTCTTGACGGCGGTCTTCACGGCCGGCTTCGGCGCAGCGGTACCGGTCGCGGCCGACTTGGCGGCGTGCGGACGGACGTTGCCGTAGCTGCGGATGGCAATCTTTCCCTTACGGGTCTTGCGGTCACCTCGGCCCATCAGGGACTCCTGGATACTGTGGATGCGAAAGTCGCCCAGGATAGCAGCGTCGCGGCGAATCTCAAAGGACGCCCGGGCGCGGGGCGCCCGCGCAGCCGCCGTCGGGCGGGCCGGCGCAGCCGTCGTTCCGGCAGGCGGCGGTTTCCAGCTGGATCGTCGCGTGGCTGATGCCGAAGCGGTCGCGCAGCGTCGCCTGGATCGTGTGGATGGCCCGGTCGGCGACCGCACCGTCGGCCAGCCGCGCGTGCAGGGTCGCCAGGCGGCTGCCGCCGGCCAGCTGCCAGACGTGCACGTGATGGATGCCCTGCACGTCGCCGACCTCCTGTTCGAGCAGCCGCGATACCGCCGCCACTTCCAGGCCTTCGGGAACGCCCTCGAGCAGGATGTGGGCGCAGCGGCGCAACAGGCGCCAGGCGCTGTTGAGGATCAGCAGCGAGACCAGGACCGAGATCACCGGGTCGGCCCAGAGCCAATCGAGCCAGCGGATCAGCAGCGCGGCGCTCACCGCGCCGACCGAGCCGAGCAGGTCGCCGAGCACGTGCAGGCGGGCGCCGGCCGTGTTGACGTCGTCGTGGTCGTGGCCGCCGAGCACCGCCAGCACGATGGCGTTGACCAGCAGGCCCACCAGAGCCACCACCAGCATCGTGCCGGACAGGATCGGCTGCGGGTCGAGGAAGCGATGCGCCGCCTCGAACAGGATCCAGGCCACCAGCAGGATCTGCGACAGCGCGTTGGTGTAGCCGACCAGCACTTCCAGCCGCGCATAGCCGAAACTGCGCCGGGCGTCGGCCGGACGTCGTGCGAACAACACGCCGAGCCAGGCGAACAGCAGCGCCGCCGCGTCGACCAGCATGTGCGCGGCATCGGCCAGCAGCGCCAGCGAGCCGGACACGATGCCACCGATCGCCTCGACGACCAGGGTGATCGTCGTCAGCGCGAACGCGAACAGCAGCCGGCGCGCACGCCGGTCGCCGCCGAGGCGCCCGGTACCCATGCCGTCCCCGGCGTGGCCGTGCCCCTCGTGATGCGCGTGGTGATGGTGGTGGTGATGCGAGCTCATGCGGCGGCATTCTGGATTCATGCCGCCGCGTTACACAATCGCGCGCCAGGCCGTCGTCCGGCACGCAACGGCCGCCACGTCATCGCTCTTGCGTGTCCCGAACGCTGCACGAACGGCGCGGCCTACCGGGGGATTAATGACACGCCCTAGTGCCGGCAGTAGGCGCTGTGGACGTGGCCCCAATGCCCCATGCGCAGGTTGACGATGTGCGCGATGGCGACGAGGGTGCCGCCGGCAGCGAGCAGCACGGCGTGCAGATTGCCGGCATGCTCCAGGTCGATCGCCACGCCGGTCAGCAGCAGCACGACGCCGGGCACCAGGAACCAGAACGCGCGCAGGTGATGATGCCGGCGGAACCCCGCGATCATCGTCGAGAACGCGAGGATCACGGCGAAGACGACGAATCCGCGCTCGAAGGCATGGTCGGCCAGGATGCCCAGGCCCAGGGCCGGCAGCGCCGCCACCACCAGCGGCAGCAGCGCGCAGTGCACCGCACACAGGAACGAGGCGGTCGCACCGAGCCGGTCGGCAGCACGCGTGATCGGGGAGACGGTCTTCGCGACGGTCTGCGGGTCGATGCCGGGCTCGTTCATAGGTGCAACAACATAACATGTGGGGGAAAGGATCGCACCGGCAGGACCGGCCATGACTTCCTGCATTGCTGGCCGTACCGTTGAATTGTTATGGTATAACATATCTGTCAAGCGCGATACCGAAAGCGCGCCCGCAACCCGAGCGGCGCGGGCAGCAGCCGGTATCGGATCCGCCCATCCTTTCCCCCACACGCCGACCGCCATGAACCGCACCCTTCTCGCCCTTTGCATCGCCGCGGCATTCGCCGCTCCGCTTCCGCTGATCGCGGCCGACGCCGACGCGCCCCTCCCCGCGTCCGACGCCGCGCCGCCGGACGGTACCGCCACGCCCGCCGACGGCACGCCGCACCACGACGAGCAGCTCGAAGCGGTGGTGGTGCGCGCCTCGCCGCTGCGCCAGACCAGCGACCAGGTCATCGCACCGGTGGCGGTGCTTTCCGGCGCCGAGCTGGACGACGCCCGCAGCGCGACGCTCGGCGCCGTCGTCGCCCGCCTTCCGGGCGTGCAGACCACCTACTTCGGCCCCGGCGTCGGCCGGCCGGTCGTGCGTGGCCTCGACGGTCCGCGCGTGGGCGTTCTCAACGACGGCATGGCCGCCTCGGACGTCTCCAACGTCAGCCAGGACCACGCCGTGACGCTGGAACCGTTCCTGGCCAACCAGATCGAGGTGCTGAAGGGACCGCGGACGCTGCTCTACGGACCGGGCGCGATTGGCGGCGTGGTCAATGTCGCCGACGGCCGCATCCCCGAGTCGGCGCCGGCCAACGGCGCGACCGGTCGCGCCGAGATCAACGGCGACAGCGTCTCGCACGGCGGTACCGGCATGGCGCGGCTGGATGCCGGCGGCAGCAACTACGCCCTGCACATCGACGGCCTGTACCGCGAGACGCAGGACTACGACACGCCCGAGGGCGTGCTCGAGAACAGCGCGGTCAAGACGCGCAGCGGCGCGATCGGCGGCTCGGTCTTCGGCGACTGGGGCTTCCTGGGCGCCTCGGTATCGCGCTTCCTGACCGACTACGGCGTGCCCAACGGCACGCACTCGCACGACCACGAGCATGAGCACGAACATGCGGCTGGCGGCGACGACGAGCACGAGGAAGAGAACGTCACGATCGGGATGCGCCAGACCCGCTACGACGTCAAGGGCGGCCTGCAGAATCCGTTCGCGGGCATCGAGACGCTGCGCTTCGGCTTCGCGCGCACGGTCTACGACCACACCGAGTTCGAGAACGGCCAGACCGGGACGCAGTTCTTCGCCGACACCAACGAGGCGCGCCTGGAACTGGTCCATGCGCCGCTGGCCGGCTGGCGCGGCGCCTTCGGCGTGCAGGGGACCAACCGCCATTTCGATGCGATCGGCGAGGAAGCGTTCGTGCCGCCGACGCGCAGCGACAACCTCGGCCTGTTCCTGACCGAGCAGCGCGAGTGGGACCGCCTGACGCTGGAACTGGGCGCGCGCGTGGACCGTACGCGGCTCGACCCGACGGCGGCCGCGCCGCACGACCATGAGCACGAACACGCGCACGACGAGGACGACCACCCGATCGGCAAGCGGGACTTCACCTCGACCAGCTTCTCGTTCGGCGCCGGCTGGCGCCTGGCCGATGCCTGGCACCTGAAGCTCAACCTCGACCGCGCCCAGCGCGCACCGGCCGAGGAGGAGCTGTTCGCCGATGGCGCGCACGTGGCGACCAGCACCTGGGAGATCGGCAATGCGCAGCTCGGCAAGGAGACCTCGAACCAGGCCGAGCTGGGCCTGCACTACCACAGCGAATTCGTCGAGGCGAAGCTCGCCGCCTACCTGAACCGCTTCGACGACTACATCTACCTCGCCGATACCGGTACCGAGGAAGATGGGCTGCCGGTGCGCGAATGGACCCAGGCCAACGCCCGCTTCCACGGCCTGGAGGCCGAAGCCACCTTCCACCTCGCCCGCGGCCCGGCCGGCCACTGGGACCTGCGGGTCTGGGGCGACACCGTGCGGGCGCGGCTGGACGACGGCGGCGGCAACCTGCCCCGCATTCCCGCCGCGCGCTTCGGCAGCTCCATCCATTGGAGCAACGACCTGATGCGCGCCAGCCTCGGCGTCGTGCGCTATTTCGACCAGGACCGCGTCACCGCCTACGAGACGCCGACCGACGGTTTCACCCTGGTCGACGCCAACGTCGCCTGGACCGTCCACAGCAGCGATCGCACCAGCGTGGAGCTGTTCGCCAACGGCAGCAACCTGACCAACCAGACCGCGCGGCTGGCCACCTCCTACATCAAGGACGTAGCGCCACTGCCCGGCCGCTCGGTGGTGTTCGGCGTTCGCGCGTTCTTCTAGCAGGATGTCGAAAAAGGGCTTCCTGCCCTTTTCGACTCGTACGGTCGCGGCAGAGCCGCGCCCCGCTCCGCGGATCGACGGCTCGCGCCGTCGCTCCCGGGCGACCCATCCAAAGATCGCGCTGGCGGGCTGTTTCTCGACCGCCCGCAAGCGCGCCGTCGCCCCGGCGCGGCGCGCGTCCCATCGCAGCGCGCCGGCCGGCGTTTCCGAGGAGACAGCGTGTCGAGCCTGTTCCGCTTCGTGTCCGAGCTGCACGGCGAGCGCCCCTGGGGGCACGTGCTCGACGCCGGCACCGGCCGCAACTCGCTGCGCTGGGTGGCCACGCTGTGCAGCGAACGTTGGACCGCCGTCACCGGGGCCGTCGCGATGGCCGCGCAGGCCCGTGCGGCGGCCGGTGCGGCGATGCGGCCGGCCGATCGCATCGTGGTCGGCAACTGGATCGACCCGGGCCTGCTCGCCGGCGAGTCCTTCGACACGGTGCTGGCCGACTACCTGGTCGGTGCGGTCGAAGGTTTCGCCCCCTACGGCCAGGACACCCTGCTGCGACGGCTACGCTCCCTCACGCGCGGACGCCTGTACCTGATCGGCCTGGAGCCGTACGTGCCGCTGCCGGCGCCGGCCGACCCGGGCGGACGGCTGGTCTGGGAGATCGGCCGGCTCCGCGACGCCTGCCTGCTGCTGGCCGGCGAGCGCCCGTACCGGGAATTTCCGCTGGCCTGGGTGCTCGACCGGCTCGCGCGCTGCGGGTTTCGCATCGTCGCCGCGCGCCGCTTCCCGATCCGCTACGGGCGTCGCTTCGTCGACGGGCAGATCGCGATGTGCCGGGAACGCGCGCTGCGGCTGGCGGACCGGACGCTGGGCGCGGCGCTGGATGGACAGGCCCGGGCGTTGCAGGATCGCGCGCTGGCCGTCATCGCCGACAGCGGCGGCCTGCGCCTGGGCGAGGACTACGTGGTCGCCGCCGAACCGGCCTGATGTCAGTGGCTGGCGCAGTCCGCGCAGGTGCCGTGTACTTCCAGTGTCTGGCCGGCCGGGCGGAAACCGTGTTCCTTGGCCTGAAGGTTCAGCAGCCGCGAGACGCGCTCGTCGCAGACCTCGATCGCCGCCGAGCAGACGTCGCAGATCAGGAACGGCACCTGGTGTGCCTCGTTCGGATGATGGCAGCTGACGAAGGCGTTGATCGAGGCGAGCTTGTGGATGAAGCCGTTCTCGAGCAGGAAATCCAGCGCGCGGTAGACCGTGGGCGGCGCCGCGCCGCTGTGTTCGTCCTTGAGCTGGTCGAGCAGGTCGTAGGCCTTGGCGGGCTTCGGCGAAGCGGCGACCAGCTCCAGCACGCGCAGCCGCAAGGGCGTCAGCCGCAGGCCGCGCAGGTCGCAGGTGGAGGCGACCGCCTTGACGAAGGCGCCGGCATCGTGGTGGTGCTCATGGCGGCCGTGGCGTTGGCTGGCTAGGTTGGACATGGCGACCGATATGGTACCACCCGCGCCTCTACCAACCCCGACCGGTCCCCTGGGCGCGTACGACCGAGCGCTGGGAGCGCTGCCCGGCCTTGCGCAGGTCGATGCCGCAGCCGCGGCAGACCTTGGCGCCGCGGCCGTTGCGATGCCCGCACTCGGGACATTCCGGGAGGTTGGGCTTGGCGAAGCCGACGATCAGCCAGCCGATCGGCCCGAGCGCCGCGCCCCACAGCAGGCCGGCCCAGAAGCGTCCGCGCGGCCAGCCGATCAGCGCGCCGACCAGCATGCTGACCAGGGTCAGCCCGATCACCCATCCCCACAGCGTGGGATCGAGCAAGGTCGCCGTGCAGGCGTCGAGCATCTGCTGGACCGCGTCGAGATCCTCGCGATCCAGCCGGTTCAGCGCCGCCAGCGTGCATTCGGTTGCCATGGGATCAGCGCATGCGACGGGCTTTTCAGCCGGCCCGCGCCTTGGCGATCGCCGCGTCGATGCGGCGCAGCGCCTCGTCGCGGCCGGCGAGGAACACGGTCTGGTCGATCGACGGCGACACCTGGGTGCCGGTGATCGCCACGCGCAGCGGCTGCGCCACTTTGCCCATGCCTTCGCCGATCGCGGTCGCCGCATCCTGGATCGCGCCGTGCACCGCCTCGACCGACCACTCGGCCAGCGCGTGGATGCGCGCGTGCACGGCGGTCAGCGCCGGCAGCGCGGTGGCGGTCCTGAGGTGCTTGGCCACGGCGGTTTCGTCGTAGTCCGCCAGCGGTGCGTACCAGACGCGGGCCTTCTCGGCCATTTCCTTGAGCGTCTGCGCGCGCTCGCGCAGGGCGACGATGACGTCGGCCGGCTCCGGACCCGATTCCGGATCGATGCCGGCGGCGCGCAGGTGCCAGACGAAATGCGACACCAGCTCCAGCGGATCGTCGTTCTTGAGGTACTGCTGGTTCAGCCAGGCCAGCTTCTCGGTGTCGAAGCGCGCCGCCGAGTGGTTGACGTCGGCCACGTCGAACAGCTCCACCATCTGTTCGCGCGAGAAGATCTCCTGGTCGCCGTGCGACCAGCCCAGGCGCACCAGGTAGTTCAGCAGCGCATGCGGCAGGAAGCCGTCGTCGCGGTACTGCATGACGCTGACCGCGCCGTGGCGCTTGCTGAGCTTCTGGCCGTCCGCGCCGAGGATCATCGGCAGGTGCGCGAATATCGGCGCCTCGGCTTCGAGCGCACGGTAGATGTTGATCTGGCGCGGCGTGTTGTTGACGTGGTCGTCGCCGCGGATCACCTCCGTGATGCGCATGTCGATGTCGTCGACGACGACGGCGAAGTTGTAGGTCGGGAAACCGTCCGAGCGCAGGATCACCAGGTCGTCCAGTTCCTCGTTGCTCCACTCGATCCGGCCCTTGACCTTGTCCTCGAACACGACGCTGCCGGAGGTCGGGCTCTTGAAGCGGATCACTCGGTTGGGATCGTCGCGGTAGGGCGCGTCGAGGTCGCGGTAATGGCCGTTGTAGCGGGGCTTGGCGCCGCTGGCCAGGGCCGCGTTGCGCATCGCCTCGATCTCGTCCTTGCTCTCGTAGGCGTAGTAGGCCTTGCCGGCGCGGACCAGGTCGTCGGCCACCTGGCGGTAGCGGTCCATGCGCAGGGTCTGGTAGTACGGCCCCTCGTCGTGATCCAGGCCGAGCCAGCTCATGCCGTCGAGGATCGCCTGCACCGCCGCGTCCGTGGAGCGCTCCCGGTCGGTGTCCTCCACGCGCAGTACGAACTGGCCGCCGCGATGGCGCGCTTCCAGCCAGCAGTACAGCGCGGTGCGCGCCCCGCCGATGTGCAGATAGCCGGTGGGACTCGGGGCGAAGCGCGTGCGTACGGTCATTGGACAGCGTCGGGAACGGAAACGGGCGGAAAGTTTACCCAAGCGCCGTCGGCGCCGCTCGCCCGGGACACGTGCCGTGCCGGACGGCTACGGTTCCGCCGCCGTTTCCATCACCCGCCCCGGGGGCTCGACCGCGGCCGTACCCGGCGCGTCCGGCGAGGCCGTGGCCGCGTCCCCGAAGATGCGCGAGTGCAGCGTGATCAACGCGTCGCCCTCACCGCCCGGGTCGAGCCGGATCAGGTAGCCGGGCGTGCGTCCTTCCAGCGCGTCCCCGTAGCGCCGTGCCTCGATCGCGGCCAGCAGCGGCGAGGCGGCCAGGACCACCGCCCCCTCGCGATCGAAGCCCCATTGCCCGTCGGACCGCTCCGCCACCAGGATCCTGCGCATGACACCCCCGCATGCTCACGTATCCTCACATTGTCCTGGACCAGCATCGGCGCGTCGTGCGCAGACCTGCCGAAAAGTGTGGACTTTTGTGCCGATGTGTACCGCGCGAGTGGCGACCCGGCCGATCGCCGCTCAGGCGGCCTTCCGGACCCGCATCGGGCCAGCCGGGCGCCCACTGCCGGCCGCCCGGCGTGCGGCCAGGTCCAGCAGCACGAAGGTGAGCAACCCCAGCACCAGCGGGCCGAGGTAGTGCACGCAGCGATAGGCCAGCAGCGACGCCAGCACCGGCCCTTCGCCGAGCGCGCCGCCCAGCGCACCAAGGAACACGGCCTCGATCACGCCCAGGCCGGCCGGCACGCGCACCACCAGGCCGATGACCGCCGAGCCGAGCAGCGAGACCAGCAGCAGGTCGAAATCCGCCGCCGGCAGCAGGGCATGCAGCGAGGCGGCGCTGGCCAGCCAGGCCGGCACGGAAAGCGCGAACTGGCGCAGTGCCGTGCGCAATGTCGGCAGCTCGACCGCCAGGCCACGCAGCCGCCAGCGCCGGCGCCGTGCGCGGGCACAGGCGTAGGCATAGCCGGCCGCGAGCACGACCAGCACCCCGCCGAGCACCTGCAGGACCGGCGCACCGACGCGCCAGGCCGGCGGCGGCTCCGTGCGCATCAACAGCAGCGCGGCGCCCAGCACCAGCAGGTAGCCCGACCAGTTCGTCAGCAGGTTGAAGGCGACCAGCCGCACGCCGGCCCCGGCCGGGATGCCGCGCGAGGTATAGAGCCGCAGCCGCAGGCCGAGCGCCCCCAGCATCGCGCCGAGGCTGAGATTGCAGGCATAGCTGGCGAAGCCGATCGCGGCAACCTGCCCTCTCGGAAGCGCGACGCCCACCTGCCGCGCCGCGAGCAGCTCGTAGCCGGCATAGAGCGCGTAGCACACTGCACTGCAGGCGGCGGCGGTCAGGACCGCGCGTAGCGGCAGCGCGTCGAGCGCAGCGGCAGCCGCCGGCCAGTCCAGCTCGCAGCCGATCGCGACCAGCATGGCGACGACCGCCACGTAGAACACCGCCACCACGGCGCGCAGTAGCCAACGGCGCGCGACGGTCGGTCTAGGCACGGCGGCGCTTCCCGCCGGCGAGCTCGCGGGTTTCCGGTCGTGCGGGCTCCGCCGGCGCGGCCGCATCGGCGGTCACGTCGAACACCGGCACCGGCGTGCCCGCCGGCATATCGTCCGGAACCGCCGCACGCACTTCGCTGATCCGTGGCGCATGCGCCGGCAGCAGCCCGGCCAGGCGGGGGAAATGCCGCAGCAGGTGGAACAGCACGACCCCGAACACCGGCCTGAGCACCCCGCCCTGCAGCCAGCCGGCGGCATCCACCGGCGTGCACTCCTCGCGCGCGAGCCGCTCCAGGTGCGCATGCAGCCCGGCTGTGAATGCCGTGTCGTGCACCAGCACGTTGGCCTCGAGGTTCATCCACAGGCTGAGCGGGTCGAGGTTGCTCGATCCCACCGTCGCCCAGCCGTCGTCGACCAGCGCGACCTTGCCGTGGAACGGACGCCGGCAGTACTCGACGATGCGCACACCGGCCGGTATCAGGTAGCGGTACAGCGACCGCGTCGCCGCGGTCACCATCGGCATGTCCGGATGCCCCTGCAGGATCAGCAGCACGTCCACGCCGCGCCGCGCGGCGTCACGCAGGGCCTTGAGCAGCCGGTAGCCGGGCAGGAAGTAGGCATTGGCGATGACGATGCGCCGGCGCGCCGCGCGGATCGCGAGACGGTAGTGGTGCTCGATGTCGTCGGTATGCTCCGTGTTGTCGCGCGTGACGAAGGCGACGCGGGCCGGACCGCGCGCCACCGGCGCGGGATCCGGCGGGCGCCGGCCCGGCATCGGTGCGGACCGGCGCCAGCGGCGTGGCGCGGCATCGATCAGCGCGCGGCCGGCGCGGCGGATGTCCGCCACCGCCGGCCCCTCGATCTCGATCGAGTAGTCCTGCTTGGCCTGGGGACCGAAATCGGCCAGGTGGTCGGCCGAGAAATTGATGCCGCCGACGAACGCGCGCTCGCCGTCGACGACGACGATCTTGCGGTGCAGGCGCCGGAACAGGTTGGTCCGCAGGCCGAGCAGCGGCCGCCGTGGATCGAACACCCGCATCCGCACGCCCGCTTCGCGCAGGACCGCCAGGAACGCCGGCGAGAACTGCGGCGAGCCGTAGCCGTCGACGGTCAGGTCGACCGCGACGCCGGCACGGCCGGCCTGCGCCAGCGCATCGCGCAGGCCCTCGCCCACCGCGTCCTCGAACAGGATGAAGGTCTCGACCAGGACCTCGTGCTTCGCCGCGCGGATCGCCTCGAACACGCGCGGGAAGAACGCCTCGCCGTTCTCCAGCAGGCGTACGCGGTTGCCCTCGTGCCATGCCGTCCTCACAGGCGCACCTGCGCGACCAGCGGCACATGGTCGGACAGGTGCGACCAGGGCCGGGTGTCGAGTACCGCCGCTTCCTCGATGTGCAGGCCGCGCACGTAGATGCGGTCCAGCCGCAGCAGCGGCCAGCGCGCCGGAAAGGTGCGGGCCGGCGACCGTTCGCGCGCGGCGAACACCTCGCGCAAGCCGACCTCGTCGAGCGTGTCGCCGATGCGACCGCGCCAGTCGTTGAAGTCGCCGGCCACGATCACCGGCGCGTCGAGTGGAACCGACGTGGCCACGTAGTCGATCAGGCTGCCGATCTGCGAACGGCGCTGGCGCTCGCGCAGGCCCAGATGGACGCAGATCGCGTGCACGACAATGCCCGCGCCGGGCAGCGTCAACGCGCAATGCAGCAGGCCGCGGCGCTCGTGCCGCCCCACCGACACGTCGATGTTGCCGTGCTGCAGGATCGGATACTTCGACAACAGTGCATTGCCGTGGTCGCCCTGCGGATACACGGCATTGCGGCCGTAGGCGAACTGCGGCCACATGCTGTCGGCGAGGAACTCGTACTGCGGCTGGTCCGGCCAGTTCGCGTAGCGGCTGGCATGACGGCGATGGGCGCCGAGGACTTCCTGGAGGAACACCACGTCGGCGCCGCTGGCCCGTACCGCCTCGCGCAGCTCGTGCAGCACGAAGCCGCGGTTGAGGAAACCGAACCCCTTGTGCATGTTGATCGTCAGGATGCGCAGCGATGCCGGCAGCTCGACCACCGGCTCCGGCTGCACTGGCGGCTGGAGGCGCTCGATGTCCATCCGCACCGAGTCTGTCGCGGCCCGCATGAATTGCGCGTATCTCCGGCGCAACCGCCGCCCTGCGCGTTACGGTCCTCGACGCGCCGTCACGGACCGCGAAGCGGCCGGAGTCGTGCGCCCTCGTCGCGGAAGGCGCACAGGCTTCCTCCAGCGTTCAGAATCGAAACGGTACGAACGCATCCGCGCAGACGCCTTCATCCGCACAGACGCGTTCGACCTGGCTACCGGTTCTTCGCACCGCGCCGCAGACGATCGCCGTCCGGATCGTCGGCGCCGCGCTGGCGCTGCGGTTCGCGGTTCGGGTCGTCCTTGCCGCCGGCATGGCGCTGCGGATCACGACCGTGGTCGACCGGGCCGCCTTGGCGCTGTGGCTCCCGGGCCGGCTGCTTTTGGCCACCGGACTTCTGGCCGGCGGTCGGGTGGTTGCTGCCCATGTTCTGTCTCCGATGCACCGACAAGAGCGTCGGCCACGCGATATCAACGCCGGGCGAGTGAATCGCGTCTGAGATTCCGGCCGCTGCGCGCAGCGCGTTTCTCGCCGCTTCAGTGCGCGATGCCGGCCATTCACCGCCCCCCCGGACCAGCGCTGCGTTTGCCGGCCCGCGCTGCCTTGGACGCCTCCGGCCGCGACGCACCTGCCGTCGATGTCCCTGGATGGAACGTCTCGGCGACCCGCCGTCACCTTGCCGGCGAGGGGCTGGCGCGATCGCGCGCCTGGCTAGATCGCCGTTCCCCGCCCGGCGGGCAGTTCGGCCTTGCGCCGATGGAACGCGCCGACCAGCGGCGATGCCATGAACGTGGTCACCAGGGTCATCACGAAGAGCATCGTGAAGAGCTCCGGCCCGATGACACCGGCCTCGAAGCCGATCTTGATGACGATCAGCTCCATCAGGCCGCGGGCATTCATCAGCGCCCCCACCGCCAGGCTGTCGCGCCAGCCGTGGCCGCTCAGGCGCGCGCCGGCCGCACACCCGGCGATCTTGCCGATGATGGCCACCGCCAGCACGACCGCCAGCGCACCCAGGCCGGCGCCGGCGAAGGCGCTGGCGGTCGTGTTCTGACCGGCCAGCGCGAAGACGAGGGGCATGAGGAAAACGACGGCCACCGGCTCGATGCGCATCGTCAGTGCATCGAGCAGGCGATCGTCGCGCGGCAGACTGATGCCGAACAGGAATGCCCCGAAGACAGCGTGCAGCTCGATCCACTCGGCCGCTGCCGCGCAGGCCACGCAGCCGATGACGACCCAGGCGAAAGTGGAGGACGGCAACTCGCTGCCGCCGGGCCGGTGACGCAGCAACCGGGCGTAGAACGGCTTCAGAACCAGGAACACGACCGCGACGAGGCCGATGCCTCCCACGACCGTGAACAGCACCTGCGAGGTCGTGCCGCCGCGCGTGAGCGCCAGGACGAGCGCCAGCAGAACCCAGACACAGCCATCGTCGATGACCGCGGCGCTGAGCGCGAGACGACCAGGAGGCGACCGTGTCAGGTTCTGGTCCCTCAGAATGCGTGCCAACACCGGAAACGCGGTCACCGACATGGCCGCGGCGACGAAGAGAGCGAACGGCCAGAAGCTCACGCCCTCGGGCGCAAACCGCTGGTGCAGAAACGGCGAGATCGCCAGACCGAGCAGCAGCGGCACGGCAATGCCGAGGCCGCCCACCAGGGCCGCGGAGCGAACCTGCGAGCGCGTCCCTTCCGGCGCCCGCAGCTCCAGGCCGACCAGGAACATGAACAGCGCCACGCCGACCGTCGCCAGGCCCGACAGCGCAGGCAGGGACTGCTTGGCGAAGATGACCGCATGCACCTCGGGAAGCCAGGCGCCGAAGACGATCGGTCCCAGCAGCAGGCCTGCCGCCATCTCGCCGATGACGGGCGGCTGGCCGATGCGTTTCAGCACGAAGCCGCAGGTGCGCGACGCGACCAGGATCAGCGCCAACTGCACGAGCAGAAGTGTAGGTGCGTTCAAGGAATACCTTCACAGACAGGGCCGACGAGGCGCCCCGCGATGCTACTCCAAACGGTCGGACCGATCGCAGACATGGCGTACAGGCAGGACGAGCCACCGAGCTCTCGGATTCAATGGATCGCCGTTGGACATCTGGCCGATCGATCGACAAGAAGGCCCCATCGCTGCGGGCCTGGGGGAGGTCCTTGGACAGCGTCGGACCCTGTGGAGACCGGGCCGAAATCGAATGAGCGACACAACGGGCTGATTCTGCTGCCCTGCGTTCGGACCAGCGCGATTGCGTTCCCGCACATGCGCCTTGCATGCCGACGGGGCCGGTGATGAACCCGCGTCACGGGACAGCGGCCGCTGACCGCCCGGCGGGGCGGCTGCCGGTGCCGACACCGCTCGATACCCTGGTACGCTGTCGGCACCCACGCCATCGGGGAGTGTCATGGCATCGGTATCTGTCGGGCGGCACGACGATTGCCGCATGGACGTTCGAGCGGGCTGGCCCGCTTCGCTGATTCTGGCGTTGCTCGTTTTCGCGGAAAGCGCCCAGGGCGCATTGCCGACGATCGCCTGGCCACTGCAGATCGTGCGACCGCCTGGCGCGCATCCCGCGAATTCCGTCCCGACCCAGGTCGTGACGGGAGTCCAGCGCGATGGCATCGATCCCAGTCACGCGCGCTTCGGCGCGGACGTGGAGATCCGCGCCGGACGGCTGTGGATCGGCAGTCCGGGCTACTCCAGCGGCGAGGCGGGAAGTGGAGCCGTCTGGCTGCACGTGCCGCCGGGCTGGGGCGGGGAGCCCGTGGAGCAGCCGCTGCTGCCGCTGGCGCCGCTGCCCGGAACGGGATTCGGCGCCGCCATTGCCGTAGAAGCTTTCAGTAGCGCCTATGTCGCCGTCGTGTCGAAACCGGCCTTCCCGGCTGCCGGCGGCATGCGACTCGGATTCTACGATGCGGTTTCGCCGGATCTTTGGGGCATGGAGACTACGCTGCCGGACATCGGAACGGTCTGGGACGTCGACGTAGCACTGGCCAATACGACCATCGCCGTGACGCGGTACGCATCGGGTGGAGCCGAGGTGCTGATCTACGAGCCGATCTTCTTCCCGCAGCAGCTCGTCCTGAAACAAACCATCGCACTCCCTACTGGTCTCGTATGGCCGCCCGCTGGCTACGGGCGCAACGTGGAGCTTTACACGGACAAGTATCGCTACCAATGGCTGGTTGCAGGTCCGCGCGTCTATCGGCGATGGGGCGACGAAGACTTCGCGCCGACCGGCACGCTGACCGTTCCGACAACGTCCTGGTACGACTTCGGCATCATCACGCGCTATCTGGATACCCTGGTCGTGAGCGGGGCGATCGATTTCCCGGTCATCGGTTTCAGGTTTCAGTTCGATAGCGACGGCAGCTGGTCGGGGGGCTACCCAATGGCCGATCTCAACGGCTATCCGTATGTCGACGGCTGCCTGGCGCTCGCGCTCTTCGAAGAACAGTTCGTCTGCCTGGTCGTCGGTGCGAACGGACCGGAGATCCTGCTGGCGACACCCCAACCGGAAGGCGGATGGAAAGTCATCGGAACCGCGCGTGTTCCCGGCCCGGCGTCCGGCTGGAACTCGCCGTTCTCGATGGCGATGTGGGGTAACTACGTCATCGTGGGCTGGCCGGAAACGGGCGACGAGAACGGGATCGTCGATGCCGGCCAGGTCGTCGTGATGGTGCTCCATGACGGGGTCTTCGCATCCGGCTTCGATTGAAGCGCGCGGGGCGATCAACCCGATGATGGAGCGGGGTCTCGACTCGCCGCAAGGCAGGCGCGGCAGCTCGGCGAGCCGTACGGCCAGGCCTCCCTGGGTTCATCCCGGGCCCGATCGCACGCTTCCCGGCGGGAAGCCGGTGACGCTGCATGCGCAGGCGTCTTGGCCGGCGGAGCAAAGCCGGCGGCTCGTGATTCCCGAACGGCCACCGCGTCCGGTTCGATGGGCCACGGCTGGACGATGCGGGGCGACCGGGCAACAAAAAACCCGCATCGCTGCGGGCTTAGGGGACGTCCTGGGACGTCGTCGAACCATGTTGTGGAGGCCTGAGTCGGAATCGAACCGGCGTACACGGCTTTGCAGGCCGCTGCATGACCACTCTGCCATCAGGCCGATGGCTGCGAAGCTGCTTCTTCGTCGGCCCGGCGCGTACCGGGACGCCGAACCTTGAAAAAAACAAAACCTCGGCGGGCCGAGGTTTTGGTGAAAAGCCTGGAGCGGGAAACGAGACTCGAACTCGCGACCCCGACCTTGGCAAGGTCGTGCTCTACCAACTGAGCTATTCCCGCCCGGGACGCGCATCTTACGGAATGACGCACACGTGTCAACAGAAATTTGCGCGGACGGGCAAAGATCAGCGGATCGACGCGGCCGCGATCCGTGGCTCGCAGCACTGGCGGCCGATGCGCGTGGCGAGCCCGGGTGAGGTTCTCCGCGCGAAATGCGAAAGAAACCGCGCGTTCACGGCACGGCCGCGGCGCTCCTTCATGCGGAGACCGGGGGTCTGGACGCCGGCAATCGCGGCAGCGAGGCCGCAGTCGCGCGAGGAACGGATTCAGACCCGGCCGCTGTCGTTGTCGCGCAGGGCCGGCCAGGCGGCGCGCACGTAGACCAGCGCCGACCAGATCGTCAGCACCGCGGCCACCACCAGCAGCGCCTCGCCGATCCGGTACAACCGCAGCTCCGGCACGTCGCGCTGGTGCAGGCAGACCACGATCGCGACGATCTGCATCGTCGTCTTGAGCTTGCCGATCCAGGCGACGCCGACCTTGGCGCGCTGGCCGATCTCGGCCATCCATTCGCGCAGCGCCGAGATGCTGATCTCGCGGCCGACGATGACCGCGCTGGCGACCGCCATCAGCGCGGTCGGGTTCTGCTGGACCAGCAGGAACAGCGCGACCGCCACCATCAGCTTGTCGGCGACCGGATCGAGAAAGGCGCCGAAGGCGGAGGTGAGGTCGTAGCGGCGCGCGATCCAGCCGTCGAGCCAGTCGGTGACCGCGGCCAGCACGAAGACGCCGGCGGCCGCGATGTTGGACCAGCTCGCGGTCGTCGGGAAATACTCGGGCAGGTAGAAGACGACGACGATGACCGGCAGCAGAACGATGCGAAACAGCGTCAGGATCGTCGGCAGGGTCAATGTCATCGTGCGGTGTCCTTCAGCCGTGGAAGGCTGCATAGATGCGTTCGGCCAGGTCGCGGTGGATGCCCTTGACCTGCATGAGTTCCTCGACACCGGCGGCCGCCAGGCCGGCACGGCCGCCGAAGTGCTTGAGCAGGGCCGAGCGCCGCTTGGCGCCGATCCCCGCGATCTCCTCCAGACTGCTGGCCTCGCGCGCCTTCTCGCGGCGGCCGCGGTGGCCGGTGATCGCGAAGCGGTGCGCCTCGTCGCGCACCGCCTGGACCAGGTGCGAGGCCGGCGACTCCGGTCCAGGCCAGAGCGTGCGGCCGGAGTCGCCCAAGATCAAGGTTTCGTCGCCGGACCGGCGCGCCTCGCCCTTGGCGACGCCGACGACGACGAGGCCCTCGATGCCCAGTTCCGCCAGGACGTCCAGCGCCTGCCGCACCTGGCCCTTGCCGCCGTCGATCAACAGCACGTCGGGCAGCACGCCCTCGCCGTCCCGGATGCGCCGGTAGCGGCGCTGCAGGGCCTGGCCCATCGCCGCGTAGTCGTCGCCCGGCGTGATCCCGGTGATGTTGAAGCGCCGGTATTGGGATTTCTCCGGTCCTTCCGGGCCGAACACCACGCAGGAGGCCACGGTCGCTTCGCCCATCGTATGGCTGATGTCGAAGCACTCGATGCGGCGCGGCGTTTCCTCCAGTGCCAGCAGGTCGCGCAGCGCCTCGAACCGCGTCGCCAGCGTCTGGCGGCTGGCCAGCCGCGCGTCGAGGGCGGCGCCGGCGTTCTTCACCGCCAGTTCGAGGAAGCGCGCGCGTTCGGCGCGCACGCGCGCCTTGATCTCCACGCCGTGCCCGGCCTGCCCGCCGAGCGCCTCGGCCAGCAGGGCGGCCTCGTCCGGCAGGTGGCTGACCACCAGTTCCTCGGGCAGCGGCCGCTCGAGGTAGTACTGCGCGATGAACGAGGCGATCACCGCCGCCGGTTCCGCGTCGCCGCCCAGGCGCGGGAAGAAGTCGCGCGAACCGAGGCTGATGCCGTTGCGGAAGAACAGCACGCTGATGCAGGCGATGCCGTTGCGGATCGCGCAGGCGATCACGTCCATGTCGGCGCTGGCGCCCTGCACGTAGTGGCGCGCCTGGATGCGCTGCAGGGCGGTGATGCGGTCGCGGACGGTCGCCGCGCGCTCGAACTCCAGCGCGGCGCTGGCGCGTTCCATCGCCGCCACCAGCTCGTCGAGCACCAGCTTGCTGCGGCCCTCCAGGAACAGCGTCGCGTGACGCACGCTGGCCTGGTACTCGGCCGCCTCGACCAGGCCGACGCACGGTGCCGTGCAGCGGCCGATCTGGTGCTGCAGGCACGGCCGCGACCGGTTGCGGAAATAGCTGTCCTCGCAGTTGCGCAGCCGGAAGAGCTTCTGCAGCAGGCCGATGCTCTCGCGCACGGCGGCCGCGCTCGGATACGGCCCGAAATAGCGGCCGCCGCCGCTGCGCGCGCCGCGGTGGAAGGCCAGCCGCGGCCAGTCGCCGGCCGTCAGGTGGATGTACGGGTAGCTCTTGTCGTCGCGCAGCAGGATGTTGTAGCGCGGCTTTAGCGTCTTGATCAGCTGCGATTCGAGCAGCAGCGCCTCGGCCTCGGTGCGCGTCAGCGTGACCTCGATGCGCGCGATCTGCGAGACCATCGAGGCGATGCGCGGTTCCAGCCTCGGCTTCAGGAAGTAGCTGCCGACGCGCTTGCGGAGACTGCCGGCCTTGCCGACGTAGAGCAGGTCGCCGCCGGCGTCGAACATCCGGTAGACGCCGGGTCCGTTGCTGAGGGTGCTTACGTACACCTTGCCGTCGAAGACGGCGCGGTCGTCGGTGGCGGTCATCGGGCTGGCGCGTGCTGTGAGGGTTGCAGCCCTCGGCCCGACGGCCGCGCGTCGTGCCGGACCATCGCGCCAGGCGTCTTCCTACTCATCTCGACGTCCATAGCACGCTCTTCTATTCCGCGACCGCGATCCGTTTCGCCGATCCGCTGCCCAGGTCGATGCGGACGATCTCGTGGTGGCCGGTATTGGCCAGCCACAAGGCGCCGCCAGCCACCGACAGCCCGCCCGGTTCGCAGAACCGGTAGTCCACCTCCAGCCGGTGGACCTTGCCGGTCGCCGGATTGGCCAGCTTGACCGCGCCGTTGTAGCTGTCGGCGACGAACAGCACGCCGCGCGGACCGGCCGCGACCGCCAGCGGATGCTGCAGGCGCGCCGCCTCGCAGGGACCGACGGCGTCGCCGAAGTCGTAGAGTCCGGCACCGACCCAGGTCGACACGCGGCGGTCGGCCAGGCGCACCAGGCGGATTGCGGAAGCCGCCGCATCGGCGACCGCGAGCTGGGCCGTCGCCACGGCCAGCCCGCTGGGCTGGGCGAAGCAGGCCGCCTCGCCGAGGCCGTCGACACGGTCGAGCGCGCCGCCGCCGGCCAGCACGCTGGCGCGCCGGCCGATCAGGTCGACCTGCCAGATCTGGTTGAGGCCGGTCATCGCGATGTAGAGGTGATCGGCCACCACGGCCAGGTCGGTCGGCGCGCAGGCCGCCAGCCCGTGCAACGCGGCGTCGCCGATGCGCGGGTAGCCGGGCGCGCCGGTGCCGAGCACGGTGCGGACCTCGCCGTCCGCCAGGTCGACGCTGCGCACGGCGTGGTTGCCGCGATCGGCGACGTACAGTTGGTCGCGATGCAGCGCCAGCCCCTGCGGATCGCTGAACGCCGCCGCCTCGCCACGGCCGTCGAGCCAGCCGGTGTGACCGGAGCCGAACATGCGCAGCACGCGGCCGTCGTGGTCGCATTCGAGCACGCGATCGCGGCCGCTGTCGGCCACGTAGAGCAGGCGCTCGGTCGCCAGCAGCTTGCCCGGGAAACGCAGCGACGTGCGCGGCTCCGGGCGCACCGCCGGTACCGCGCTCTCGAACCGGCGCAGCCCCTGCTCGGCCGCCTCGTCCAGGAGCGCTGCCACCAGGGCGTCGAGCTGCTCGAGGTTGCCGGCGCCGGCTACGCGGGCGGCCAGGCGGCCGTCGGCGTCGACCACGGCGACCGTCGGCCAGGCGCCGACACCGTAGTCGCGCCAGGCCAGGAACTGCGGATCGCTGGCGACCGGATGGTCGATGCGCAGGCGATTGACCGCCTTGAGCACCACGGCGGACGCGCACTGCGCGCCGTACTTCGGGCAGTGGATGCCGACGATGCTGAGGCCGTCGTGATGCCGTGCCTGCAGCACGGCCAGGTCCTGCACGAGATTGGCGCAGGGGATGCTGTCGCCGCTCCAGAACCACACCAGGACGACGCGTCCGCGCAGCGTGGCCAGGCGCGGCGGGTCGTCGCTGTTGACCCACTCGAGGCCGGCCGGTAACTCCGGGGCGACCGGCCGCACCGAACTCATCGCGCCGCTTCCCGGCAGCCCTGCAGCCGCGCGGCCAGCGCAGCGACACCGTCGCGCGCCAGCGCCAGCACCTGCTCGAAGTCGCGCGACGCGCCGTAGTAGGGATCGGGCACCTCGTCGAGGCTGGCAAGGCCCGCGAACGGCAGGAACAGCCCGATCCGGTCGCGCGCCGCCGCCGGGCAGATCCGGCCGAGCGCGCGCAGGTTGGTCGCGTCCATCGCCAGCAGGTGGTCGTAGTCGGCGAAGTCGGCGGCGGCGACCTGCCGCGCGCGGTGCGCCATCATCGGATAGCCGGCCGCCTCGGCGACGGCGATCGCGCGCCGGTCCGCCGGCTTGCCGACGTGATAGTCCTCGGTGCCCGCCGAGGCGACGGCGGCCGGCAGGCCCGCCCGCGCCAGCTCGACCCGCGCGACCGCCTCGACGGTCGGCGAGCGGCAGATGTTGCCCATGCAGACGAACAGGATCCGCATCATGCCGCAGTCCCGGCCAGCAGCCGCTCGACGCGGGCGCGATCCTCGGCGGTGTCGACGCCGGGCGGGAACGGCTCCGGCGCCAGGCCGACCGCGATGGCGTGCCCGTGCTCGAGCGCGCGCAGCTGCTCCAGCGACTCGGCCTCCTCCAGCGGCGTGCGCGGCAGGGCGGCGAACGCGCGCAGGAAGCCGGCGCGATAGGCGTAGATGCCGATGTGGCGCAGGAACGGCACGCCGGCCGGCAGCAGGTCGCGCCGTGCGGCGAACGCATCGCGCGGCCACGGCAGCGGCGCGCGGCTGAAATACAGCGCCCGGCCGTCGGCCGCGCGCACCAGCTTGACGCAGTTGGGATCGAACAGCTCGGCCGCCGATGCCAGCGGCGTGGCCAGTGTCGCCATCGGCGCGCTGCCGGCGGCCAGCGTCGCGGCGACGGCGCGGATCCCGCTCGCCGGCGCGAGCGGCTCGTCGCCCTGCAGGTTGACGACGATCGTGTCGTCCGGCCAGCCCAGCTGTGCCGCGCATTCGGCCAGGCGGTCGCTGCCCGAGGCATGATCGGCGCCGGTCAGCGCGACGCGCACGCCGGTGCCGTCCAGGGCGCGGCCGATCCGCTCGTCGTCGGTGGCGACGACCACCTCCGATGCACCGGCGGCCAGCGCACGCCGGGCCACGTGCACGACCATCGGCACGCCGCCGATCGGCAGCAGCGGCTTGCCCGGCAGCCGGGTCGACCCGTAGCGGGCGGGAATGGCGACGACGAAACGGAAAGGCAGTGGGTCCATCGGTGGTACGTTCCGGGCAACCCGGCCAGCGTAATCGACACGACCGGCGAACGACAGTCCGCCGGACATGAACGGCACCCGGCTCCCGCGCGCCGGCAGCGGGCGCCGCGCCGGCGCAGCGGCTACCATACGCGCGCTTTTCCGCCCCTCGACCGGCCCCGCCCCACGTGAACGTCCCTGCCCCGGCCGCCGCCTCGCCGCTGCCCCTGCGCGCGGCGCTGCTGATGGTCGCCAGCGCCTGCCTGTTCGGCCTGATGGCGATAGCGATCCGCTACGCCTCCCGCCAGTTGCACCCGTTCGAGATCGCGTTCTTCCGCTGCCTGTTCGGCGCGCTGTTCGCGCTGCCGCTGCTGCGGGTCCACGGCCTGTCGATCCTCAAGACCGACAAGTTCGGCTTCTACGTCGCGCGCTGCATGATCGGCATGCTGTCGATGCTGGCCGGCTTCTGGGCGATCGTCCACCTGCCGCTGGCGCAGGCGATCGCGCTGTCGTATTCCTCGCCGCTGTTCGTCACGATCGGCGCCGTGCTGTTCCTCGGCGAGGTCGTGCGGCTGCGCCGCTGGAGCGCGGTCGTCGCCGGCTTCATCGGCGTGCTGGTCATCATGCGGCCGAACGGCGAAGGCTTCGCGATCGACAGCCTGGTCGCGATCCTCGCCGCGGCGATGAGCGGCATGGTGACGATCAGCATCAAGTTCCTGTCGCGCTCGGAGCCGCCGGACCGCATCGTGCTGCTGACCACGATGCTCTGGGTACCGCTGTCGCTCGGCCCGGCACTGACCGTCTGGCAGTGGCCGCAGCCGGGCATCTGGCCGTGGCTGGTCCTGGCCGGCGCGCTCGGCACCGGCGGCCACTACTGCTGGACGCGCGCCCTCAAGCTGGCGGATGCCTCGCTGCTGGCACCGCTGAGCTACCTGCAGCTGCTGGTGGTCGCCGGCCTGGCCTGGCTGCTGTTCGACGAGAACCTGGACGGCTACACCGCGCTCGGTGCCGCCATCATCATCGGCGCCAGCCTCTACATCGCCCGGCGCGAGGCGCGCCTGGCGCGCCAGCGGCGCGAGGAGCCGGTCGTGGTGCGGTCCGAGCCCCAGGCCTAGCTATTGCCGCGGCGCGTAGCGGCGCGCGACGTAGTCGTCGACCACGCCGACGAACTCCTGCGCGATGTTCTCGCCGCGCAAGGTCATCGCCTTCTCGCCGTCGATGAAGACCGGCGCCGCCGGTGCCTCGCCGGTGCCCGGCAGCGAGATGCCGATGTTCGAGTAGCGCGACTCGCCGGGTCCGTTGACGATGCAGCCCATGACCGCCAGCGTCATGTTCTCGACGCCGTCGTACTTGATCCGCCATTCCGGCATCTTGGCCCGCACGTGGTCCTGCACCGTGCGCGCCAGCTCCTGGAAGAACGTGCTGGTGGTGCGGCCGCAGCCCGGGCAGGCCGTCACCAGCGGCGTGAACGCGCGCAGGCCCATCGTCTGCAGCAGTTCCTGCGCGACGATGACCTCGCGCGTGCGTGACTCGCCCGGCTCCGGCGTCAGCGAGATGCGGATCGTGTCGCCGAGACCTTCCTGCAGCAGGACGGCGAGCGCGGCCGCCGACGCGACGATGCCCTTGGAGCCCATGCCGGCCTCGGTCAGCCCCAGGTGCAGGGCGTAGTCGCAGCGGGCGCCCAGGTCGCGGTAGACGGCGATCAGCTCCTGCACGCCGGAAACCTTGCACGACAGCACGATGCGCTCGCGCGGCAGGCCCAGCTCCTCGGCGCGGGCCGCCGAATCGAGCGCCGAGCGGATAAGGGCCTCGCGGGCGACGCGGGCCGCGTCCCAGGGCTGCGCGCGCCGGCTGTTCTCGTCCATCTGCGCGGCGACCATCGCCTGGTCGATCGAGCCCCAGTTGGCGCCGATGCGGACCGGCTTGCCGTGGCGCAGCGCGGTCTCGATGATCGCCGCGAACTGCGTGTCCTTCTTCTTGCCGAAGCCGACGTTGCCGGGATTGATCCGGTACTTGGCCAGCGCCTCGGCACAGGCCGGCTCGCGCTCCAGCAGCAGATGGCCGTTGTAGTGGAAGTCGCCGATCAGCGGCACCGAGCAGCCGGTCATCGCCAGGCGGTCGCGGATCCTCGGCACGGCGGCCGCGGCCTCGGCGGTATTGACGGTCAGCCGCACCAGCTCCGACCCTGCCCGCGCCAGCTCGGCCACCTGCCGGGCGGTGCCGACGATGTCGGCGGTATCGGTATTGGTCATCGACTGCACGACCACCGGGCCGTCGCCGCCGATGCAGACAGCGCCGATGGGCACGCCGACGCTGCGGCGACGCGCAACGGGGCCGGCAGGAAGCGAAACGGTCGGATCGGTGGCTGTGGACATCGTGGAGCGCTGGCGGAAACGGCGGTGCCCGGTGCGGGCTGAACGGCGCCGGGACGGTGCGGATGCGCAGTCTACTAGACCGCGGCGGCGGGCGCCTCGTCGGGTTCGGCCGGCGGCAGCGCCAGATGCAGGTGCGAACCGGTGCGGTCGATCACGCCCGGCCCGAGGATCTCGCGCGAACCGGTCGTGTTCCACCAGCGCCACGGATCGGCCGGCAGCGTCAGCTCGAGCCGCGCCGGCGCGCGATCGAACAAGGCCGGCGTCAGCAGGGCGGTGTAGCCACTGCCGTGCTGCGTGTGCAGCGATTCCAGCAGGATGCCGCGCAGCGGCGGACGGCCGCTCTGCCCGTCGTCCAGGCTGCGCACGGCGACCGGCAGGGCGCGCCGCGCCAGCAGCTCGACGCCGGCCTCGACCCGGCCGTCGGGGTCGACACGGATCCAGCGGACCACGCCGACCAGCCAGTCCGCCTGCCCGGCCGCGGTGGCCGGCAGGCTGAGGCCGATCGCGTCGCCGACCTTCATGCGCGCCAGCTCGCTCTCCGCGCTTCGCTCCCACAGCAGGCGGTAGCCGCCCGGGCTCTGGTCGACGACACGGGCCGCCCCGGAAAGGACGCGCAGCATCTCCGCGCCGCCCTGGGTCCAGGCCGCCGGGCGGTCGTGGCCGGCGGCCGTGATCCCGAGCGCGTCCTGCAGGAAGCTGTCGAAGTCCAGGCCACCGGCCAAGGTCCGGTGCAGGTCGTGCAGGCCGATCACCGCATCGAGCGCATGGCCGCCACCGAGCCGCGAATGGCCGCGCGGGCCGCCGTCGGTCAGGCTGACCACCAGTCGCCGGACCAGGTCGATGCCGACCTGGACGCCGGGCCCGCCCGCAGCGCGCAGGCCGACGCGCGCCGCACCGGGCGGCAGCGCCACGATCTGGCCCTCGATGTAGGCCAGCACGCGCGCGACGTCCACGCCGATCTGCCCGGCGTGTCCCGGCTCGGCACCGTCGGGCAGGTGGCCAGGCTCGCGATCACCGGCCGGATCGATCGCGCGCAGCCCCTCGGTGAATCCTTCGCGCAGGTCGCAGTAGGCGGCCAGCACGCGCGTCAGCGCGACGACGGCCGGCAGCTCGCGCCGCGAGTAGCGGTAGGGATTGGCCAACGCCAGCAGCAGCGCGTGCTGGTAGACCAGGCGCGGCGTACGCAGCGCGACGCCCTGGGCATCCTCGGCGACACGATCGTCGAGCCGTACCGAAGCGGCGAAGCGATGCACGCTGTGCAGCAGCTGCCAGGCGCCCGCAGCGGGCACGCGATACAGCGCGTAGGCGCGCTGCATGCGCTCGCCGCCGTGCTGCAGCGCGCGCAGGGCCGCCAGCGCCACCCGCCCTCCCTTGAGCAGCGGCACGGCACCGGCCGGCGCGCAGCCGTCGTACACGACCTGGAGATAGCCCAGGGCCAGCGCCTGGTGGAATTCCTCGGCGCGCGCGACCAGCTCGGCCTTCTGCGGCTGCAGCGGCAGCGTGGCGGCGGCCACCTGCTGCTCGATCATCTCCAGCGCCTGCCCGATCACCGGGCGCATCGCCTCCAGCGCGTCGAGCCGTTCGAACGGATTGGCCCGCAACCGGTTCATCGCGTGCAGGCGCTCGGCCAGTTGGCGGGCCACCAGTGCGACGCTGGCCATCGGCAGGTCGGCGAGCCAGCTGCGCAGGCTGCGCGGATCGAGTGCCGGATCGCCGGACGTGGCGGTGCGCCGCTCCGGAATCGTACGCACCAGTTGCCGGTAGAAGTCGCTCACGCGCTGTGGTTCCGATCGTTGCGGCGGCCCGCCGTGGCCGCAGGCCCACCTTACGGGCAGCGACCGCGGCAAGGCAACCTGGAAGGATCGCGCCCTACGGCACCAGCAGCGCGCGCACCGCCGCCAGGCTGCCGTCGGTGCGACCCGGGACCAGGCCGAGCAGGTGGGCGAGCAACGGATAGACATCGACGTTGTCGAACGGCGGCACCACCGCACCGCGGCGAAATGCCGGGCCGCGCGCGATGAAGATCGCCTGCATGCTCGGCAGCGCCGGATCGTAGCCGTGCTCGCCGAGCGAGAAATGCGCCAGCGCCGCGATGCGGCGGCGCGTGGAGATCACCCAGCCTTCGTCGGCCAGGCACAGCAGCGAAGGAATGCGCCGGTGGCTGCCGTAGTGGAAGCGTGCCGGCAGGTCGCGCTTGCGCCAGCATTCCATGTGCGCGTGCCGGCCGAGCAGCGCGCGCTCGACCACGTCCCCCCGGCCCGGCTGCGGCCGCAGGCCGGCCAGCACACCGGCGGTCACGATCTCGATCTCGGCCTCGTCGACGAAATCCTCCAGGTAGACGACGCGCTCGGGCGCGACGGCCGCCATGCCGTGGTCGGAGACCACCAGCAGGTTGACGCGGTCCTCCAGGCCACGCGCCGCGAGGCCGGCCAGCAGGCGCCCGACGGCGGCATCGACCGTGCCGATCGCCGCCTCGACCGCCGGCGAGGCCGGACCGTCGTGGTGGCCGGCCTTGTCCACGTGCTCGAAGTACAGCGAGATGAAGGCCGGGCGCTCGGCCACCGGCCGGTCGAGCCAGCCGAGCACGGTATCCACGCGGGCCTCGGGCGTGATCGCCGGATCGAACGGCACCCATTCGTCCGGATGCGCGCCGTGCACCGGCGCCTCCGATCCCGGCCAGAACATCGTCGCCGCGCGCCGGCCGGCGCGCTGCACGCGCGTCCAGATCGGCTCGGCCTGGTCCCACCAGCGCGCATCCTGCACCGCAGCCCGGTTGGACGTGGCGAAGCGCTGCCCCGGCAGCGCCGGGTCGGTCATGGTGTTGTGGATGACGCCGGTGCGGTCCGGGCGCAAGCCGGTCACCAGCGTGTAATGGTTCGGGAACGTCAACGTCGGGAACGAGGGGCGCAGCGCCTCGGCATGCGCCCCCTCCGCGGCCAGGCGATCGAGCGCCGGCGTCAGGCCGCGCCCGAGATAGTCCGGCCTGAAGCCGTCCAGCGACACCAGCACCACCGGCGCCTGCGGTACCGGCCCCGGGGCGCGGACGCTGGCGCAGCCGGCCGCCAGCAGGGCCAGCGCCAGGATCGTCCAGCATCGCAGGACCGTCATCGGAATCTTCATCGGGCACGCGCTCCGGCCGGGGTATCGCCGGCAATGCTGCCAACGCGCGATGTCCTGCCGATGTCGGCCGGCACGTCCCGCACCGGACCACTCAAGGCAAGGGCTCCCGTGATCCGGCCGCGCGATCGAACGGTGCGAACCCCAGCTGCCGCAAGGCCGCCAGGCGTTCGGCGGCGATGTCCGCGCGGTCGAAGTAGACCTCCCGCAGCAGTGCTTCGTCCGCCGCCGGTGCAGCGGTGCGCAGGCGCTGCGCGATGCGGCGGCTGTCGTCCGCGAGGTACGCGGCCTTCCTGGCCAGGTGCACTGCGTTGACGATCGCGAACAGCCCGACCGCGATCACGGCGGCGCCCAGCGTGCGCCGCGCGAGCGGCCGGCCCGGCAGCGCCGTCGCCAGCAGGCCGGCCCAGCCCAGCCAGAACAGCGAAGAGAAACTGACGTAGCGGCTCGAAAAGGCCTGGTCGCTGCCGTAGGTGCCGACCCGTCCGGCGGCGGCGAGGACCGCGGCGACCAACGCGAACAGGCACAGGCCCAGCCACGGCAGGCTGGCGCGCCGGTCCTTGGCCTGCACCGCCGCCCAGCCCGCGCTGACCAATCCGGCGGCCGCCAGGCCGGGGGCCAGGTCGGTCGCGAAACGCGCGATGCCGCCGCCGAGGAAGTTCAGCACGTAGAGCAGCGCGGCCGATACCGAGACCGTCCCCGCCGCTCCGCCGGGCGAGGCCGCGAGATATTGCACGCTCACGGCTGCGCCGGCGGCGAGCCACGGCAGCGCGAACGACACGCGCCGTCGCAACGGCAGGTCGTCGCGCAGTGCCAGCAACACCACCGCCATCGGGATCAGGGCAATCGCGGTCGCGAAGCTGAGATAGGCCACCGCCGCCGCCAGCAATGCGAGCGCCTGCCCCGCCCAGCTCGGCGCCGGCACCGTGATGCAGCGGACCACCACCGCCACGCCGGCCAGGCACAGGAACACCGCCACCTGCCAGCCCCATTGCAGGTTGGCCAGGTGACCCGGGTACAACGTGAACAGCACGAGCAGCAGCCAGGACACGTCCGCGCCGCGGGCCTTCGCGACGCTGTCGCGCGCGATCAGCGCGATCACGCCGGCATAGGCGAACAGCAGCAGCACGCTGACCAGGCAGTCCAGCCACGGCCGCCCGCCCGACAGCCAGGTCGTGGCCAGCAGGACCGCATAGGCGGCCGTGTGCAGGTGCCCGCCGTGGAAGCGCCAGAAGTCCGATGTGGCCAGCGCGCCGGCCTGCCAGGCCTGGTAGATCGGGACCAGGTCCAGGTGGTCCCACAGCATCAGCGAAAGGTGCCAGCGCAGCGTCGCCGCCAGCAGGAACGCGCCGAGCACGGCGGCGGCGACGCGGACGGCGATGGGCAGAGCGGGCATGCAGCCTCGGTTGTCGGGAGGGCGAACCGGTTCCGCGCGGGGCTGGCGGGCCGGCGCGCGATTGTCGCCGAAGCCCTGCATGCCGGAAACCGCGGACGACGCGGCGCGGACACGACGCCACGACCGACCGTGGCGCCGTACCGGCCAGGCGCGCGCCCGGCTGCCGCCGCTCCCGAACCGGCCGCACCGCCCGCGCGTTCGGGACGGGAACGAGGAAGCGCGCCCGGGCTCGTGCCCGGGCGGCGATGCGACGTCCTACGGCCCGGCGACCGGGCGCGTCAGCCGCAGGTTGTCGAGCATGATCCGCGGCGCGGCGTAGGTGCCGCCGAGCGTCGCCTTGAGCCGAAGCGTGTCGAACGTCGCGCCTTCGATCGCCAGCGTCCGCAAGGCCAGGTTGTCGCGACCGGGACTGCCGCCGGCGATCGTGAAGCTCGCACTGCCGACGAGGCTGTCGTGGAAGTAGGCCTCCAGACGGACCTCGATGCCGCCCCAGGGACCGTTCTCGTAGTGGACCAGGTCCAGGCGTGCCCCGACCGCCGGCGTGTCGAGGTCCAACTGGGCGCTCGAAAGCGGGCCGACGGTGAAGTTGGCGCCGGGGACGAGGGCGGTGCCGAAGGTCAGCAGGTTCGGTGCCGAGCCGTACGTCGGAAAGTCGTCGAACAGCATGCGGGCATCCTCGACGATCACCTCGGTGCCGAGCTCGCCGGCCACGAATGGCTCGCCGTCCGGATAGGCGCCGTCGACGCCGTTGACCTCGCGCCAGGTCGTGCCGCCGTGAACGAAGACCGGGCCGCGGAAGCCCTCGGCGAGTTCGTCGTAGCCGATCGTCACGACCGTCGAGGTCGCGGCCGGCGCCTCGTCGAAGACCTCGCGGAAGACGCCGTCGTTCTCGAGCTTCACGACGGCCAGGTCGACCGCGCGCGCACCGGCCGACCGCATCGCCGCCCCCGCCACCACCGGCTGGCCGGCGGTCAGCGTCAGTGCCGTGGCGTCGCTGAACACGCCGGCGGCGGCGAGGTCGAACGTCGCGATGCCGCCGTCGGCGAAGCTCGGGTCGAGCCGGCCGTCGGCGGTCAGTCGCAGTGCGATGAACTGCGAACGCCCGCCGGTTGCGTAGCTGGCGCTCAGCACCAGGCGGCCGTCGCTCTGGCGCACCAGGCCGCTCGGATAGCGGTTCCATGCGTCCGGCGCGATGGCGACCCGCGCGTAGCCGGGCAGCGTGCCGTCGCCGAAACGCACGTCCGTCGTGCCGTCGGCGTGCAGGCGCCCCACGACCAGACCGACCCCGTCGGCGCCTTCGTGATGGCCGGCGAACACGATGTGGCCGGAAGGCTGCTCCACCAGATAGCCGATACCGTTGACCGTGGAGCTGCTGTCCGGCAGCCGGAAGACGCGACGGCCGCCGTCGCCGAACCCCGGATCGGGCGCGCCGGAGGCATCCAGCCGGTGGATCCAGTACGCGTCGCTGGCGAAGTCCTCTTCAGCCCAGGAGCCGGCCACCAGCAGGCCGTCGTCCGCACCGACGTGCACGGCGCGCAGGAAGCCGGCGCGCGCGGGCGCGTCCTGGCCGAGCAGCACCTGCCCGTCACGGTCGCCGAAGGCGGCATCGGGCGCACCCGCTGCGGTGTAGCGGGCGACCACCGCGCGACTGATGCCGCCTGCGCCGGCGAGCTCGCCGGCCACGACGATGCGCCCGCGGCTGTCGACGGCGAGCGCGTTGAACCGCGCCCCGCCCAGCCGGATGACGCCGGCATCGCCGAAGTCGCGATCGACGGAACCATCGGCGGCGAGCTTGACGACGAAGCCGGTCAACGGGCCGAACGCCTGGGCGGTGCCGGCGACGAGGATCGAGCCGTCGCCGAGGACCTGCATCGCCTCGACCACCTGCATGGCCGTGCCGACCACCAGGTCCGGCAGCACGACCAGTCCCGGATCGGCCGGATCGCTACCGAACGAGGCATCGGCGCTGCCATCGGGATTCAGGCGCACCACCAGGCCCAGCGCATGCGGATCGAACGGCGCGCTCGGCGTGAACCGGTCGCGCGAGCCGGCGAGCAGCAGCTTGCCGTCGGGCTGGGCGGCGACCTGCGTGGGGCGCAGCCGGTCGTTGGGGTTGGACGACGCCAGGAAGGCCACGCCGTCCTGGCCGAACCGCCTGTCGGGATCGCCGTCGCGGGCCAGGGCCGGCCCGGCCAGGATCGATCCGGCCAGCAAAAGGCCGGCGAGCCGGGTCACCCGCGCCAGCCGATGAATGAATGCGGACATCGTTGCTCCTCAGGTTCGTGCACGAACGGCCGCCGCGGACGACCCGACGGCGGGCGGCCAGGGAGCTGCCGCCGCGACCCGCAGGGGCGGCCACGGCGCGAACCGTCCTGTCCACAGACGAGAAGCGACGAAAAAGGCCATCGGAACGCCGCAGCCGGAGCGCAAACGCGCATCGAGCGCCCCATGGGGGCGCGTGTTCTCGCTCGGCCGGCGCAAACGTACGCGCGCAGCCTTGCGCTGCGCGGACACGGACGCCCGGCGGCATCGCCACCGGGCGCGCGCGGCCTGGAGGTCAGCCGCGCTTTTTCGGGATGTACAGGTCGGTGATGGTCCCTTCGTAGACCTCGGCCGCCAAGCCGACCGACTCGCTCAGCGTCGGGTGCGGATGCACGGTCAGGCCGATGTCCGCCGCTTCGGCACCCATCTCGATCGCGAGCGCGAGCTCGGCGATCAGGTCGCCGGCGTTCGGCGCGACGATGCCGGCACCGATCAGGCGGTGCGTGGCTTCGTCGAAGATCAGCTTCGTGAAGCCCTCGGTGCGGCCGATGCCGACCGCGCGCGCGGAAGCGATGTGCGGAAACTTGCCGATGCCATAGGCGACGCCGGCCTTCTTGGCCTCGCCTTCGGTCATGCCGACCCAGGCGATTTCCGGATCGGTGTAGGCCACGCTCGGGATCACGCGTGCCACGAACTCGCTCTTCTGGCCGGCGGCGACCTCGGCCGCCACCTTGCCCTCGTGCGTGGCCTTGTGCGCGAGCATCGGCTGGCCGACCAGGTCGCCGATCGCGAAGATGTGTGGCACGTTCGTGCGCATCTGCCGATCGACCGGGATGAAGCCGCGGTCGGTGACGGTGACGCCAGCCTTGTCCGCGTCGATCTTGCCGCCGTTCGGCGAACGCCCGACCGCGACCAGGATGCGGTCGTAGGTCTGCGGCGCCGGCGCGCCCTCGCCTTCGAAGGTCGCGGTCAGACCCTTCCCGCCCGCCTCGATGCCGGTCACCTTGACCTTCAGGTGGATGCCGCCGTAGCGCTTGGACAGGCGCTGCTGCAAGGGCTTGACGAGATCGGCGTCGGCGCCGGGCATCAGCTGGTCCATCAGCTCGACGACGGTCACCTCGCTGCCGAGCGCGTCGTAGACGCAGGCCATCTCCAGGCCGATGATGCCGCCGCCGACGACCAGCAGCTTCTTCGGCACGTCGGTCAGGTCCAGCGCGTCGGTCGAATCCATCATGCGCGGATCGTCCCAGGGAAAGCCCGGCAGCTTCACCGCCTGCGAACCGGCGGCGATGATCGCCTTCTCGAAGCGCACGATCTTCCTGCCATCGGCGCCCTCCACTTCCAGTTCGTTCGGCGAGACGAAGCGGCCGGTGCCCTGCACCACCGTGACCTTGCGCTGCTTGGCCATGCCGGACAGGCCCTTGACCATCTGGCCGACGGTCTTCTCCTTGTGGCCGCGCAGCTTGTCGAGGTCGATCTTCGGCGCGCCGAAGTCCAGGCCGATGTCGGCCGCGTGCGCGGCCTCCTCGATCACGCGCGCAGCGTGCAGCAGGGCCTTGGACGGAATGCAGCCGACGTTGAGGCAGACGCCGCCGAGCGAGGTGTAGCGCTCGACCAGCACGGTGTCCTGGCCGAGATCGGCGGCGCGGAACGCGGCGGTGTAGCCGCCCGGACCCGAGCCGAGCACCAGGACCTGGCAGCGGAGGTCGGGCTCGCGGCCGCTCGCCGGCGCCGCGGTCGGCGCGGGTGGCGACGCCGGCTGGGCCGCGGCCGCGGCCTTCGCTTCGGCCGGTGCCTTCGCTTCGGCGGGGGCCTTCGCCGCGGCCGGCGCCGCGCCGGCGGCGGCATCGGCGGCCTCGACGATCGCGACGACGCTGCCTTCGCTGACCGTGTCGCCGATCTTGACGCGCAGTTCCTTGACGACCCCGGCCACCGACGAGGGCACTTCCATGGTGGCCTTGTCCGATTCCAGCGTGACCAGTCCCTGGTCCTTCTTCACCGTGTCGCCCGGCTGCACCAGCAGCTCGATGACCGGAATGTCGCTGTAGTTGCCGATGTCGGGAACGGTGATTTCGCTGCTGGTGGCCATGTCGGAAAGGATCGTCGGTTGAGATGGGAAGAAGCGTGACGGCCGCGCGGTCAGCGCGGCGCGAGCTGGCAGGACAAGGCGGCGATGCCGGTCGAGGGCCCGGAACCGGCCACGCCGCCGCCACCGACCTCGGTGAAGCTTCCGGCAACGGCGAGGCGGCCGTCCGGCAGCGTCAGCGCCTTGTTCGGATTCTCGCCGATGCCGCCGGCGACTTCGACCCATTCGCCGGCCACGAGCTTGGCGAAGCGGCGGATCGGCGTGCCTTGCGTATCGGCGGTGAAGCTGCCGACTGCGTACAGCGCCGGCCCGGTGCCGTCGTCGTAGACCTCGAAGTCGCGCACTTCGGTCGGCATCGGGAAGCCGCGGCCGACCGCCGACAGCGTCGTGCCGTCCCAGCGCGCCACCGCGAACATCGGCACGTTGCCGACCGCCGATGCGTCGAAGCGGCCGCCGATGTAGAGCGCGTCCTGGAACACGGCCAGCGCCTGCACCTGCGAGATCGTGCTGGTCGCGCGCTTGACGCCGCCGCCGACCGAGAAGAAGCCGGTGCCGTCGAAGCCCATGACGTTCTTCGACTCGACCACGACCTCGCCACCGCTGCCATCCGGCAGGCGGATGCGATCGAAGCGGCCGCCGACGTAGAGGTCGCCGCGGTACTCGACCATCGTCATGATGATCGGCGCGACCAGGCCTTCGAAGCCGGTGCTGTGGGTCTCCCAGGTCGTGCCGTCCCAGAACGCCAGCAGCGGCAGCTGCGGGATGCCGGTGGTGCCGCCGATCGCGAGGCGCCCCTGGTAGACCCGGCCGGCCCAGCCGAACGTCAGGCCCGGGAAGCTCGCGCCGGCCAGTGCGCCGGCCGTGGTGCCGTCCCACGAGAACACCACGTTGCTGTTGGGCACCGGCGTGCCGCCGTTGCTGATGCCGTTCTGGCTGCCGACGACGTAGAGCTTCTCGCCGGTGCCGGCGTCGAACGCCACGAAGTCGGTGACGAAGCCGTCGTCGAGCGTGGTGGAGCCGAGCGCGTGCGTGGTGCCGGCCGCCAGGTCGATACGGGCGACGCCGTTGCTGACGCCGTTGAACGCCGAGCCGGCCGAGCCACCGGCATAGGCATCGCTGCCCCAGCGGCCGATGCCGTTGAGCGATCCGCCGGGCGTGCCGAGCGCGGTTTCCCAGCCGCAGATCGCCTGCGGCGGCACCTCGAAGCCGTTGGAGAAGATCGGGTCCTTCTCGTCGCCGGTGGGGACGGACGCCGCCAGCGGCGCGGTGGCCGCCAGGGTCAGCAGCACGGCGGCGCCGAGCGCCGGGATCGCGGCCGGATAGAGCTTGTTCATGCCTGCACTCCTCGTGTGGGTATCGTTCGAGCGGGGTCAGCGAAAAGCGGCCATCCTGGCGGTCGGGACGCGCGGTCGTGCGTGCACCGCGCGAAAATGCCGGAATGGTGCGTCAGCGCAGGCCCTCCAGCTCGAACCCGTCGGCGAAGAGCAGATCCTCGACGACCAGGCGATTGATGAAGACGACGACCGAGGGCTGGCCCGAATAGCCGATCGCCAGGTCCAGCCGGCCATCGCCGTCGATATCGGCGGCCGCGAGCGCGGTGCCCGATGCGGCGGCGTCGTAGCTCCAGTCCGGCGTGGTCGCCGGCAGGCCCGGGCGGTTCATGTACAGGTAGGCACGTCCGCTGGAGAAGTCGATGTCGACGATGTCCGGCAGGCCGTCGCCGTCGAAATCGGCGACCAGCAGGTCCTGGTGGCTGGCGGCCTGGCCCGACGTCCAGGCATCGGTGAAGCCGCCCTGGCCGTCGTTGATGTAGATGTGCAGGCGGTCGTCGACGCCGAGCACGATGTCCTGCCGGCCGTCGCCGTCCATGTCGGCGAAGGCGATGCCGCGATCGCCCTGGCCGCCGCCCAGGCTCAGCGACGGCGTCGTTTCCGGCAGGGTGCCGGCATTGAAATGCACGCCGCTGGTGAAGCCGACCCACTTGGCCAGGCCGATCTCGGGGCGCCCGTCGCCGTCCAGGTCGCCGGCGGCGACGCTGTTCTGGATCGAGGACTCGGCCGATTGCCAGACCGGTGTCGTCGTCAGGTGCCCGGCATCGTTGCGGAACAGGTAGGCCGGACGATGGACGTCGGGCTGGCTGCGTCCCTGGTTGGCGGTCAACAGGTCCAGGTCGCCGTCGCCGTCGATGTCGACCAGCTCCATGCCGACGGCCCAGGCCGGCTGGGCGCTCAGCCAGCCCGGCGTGGTCGCCAGTCCCGAGGCGCTGCCGAAGTAGATCGCATTGGCTGCGTACGCGCTGCCGCCGTTGGCGACGACCAGGTCGTTGGTGCCGTCGCCGTCGATGTCGGCGATCGCGGCGTCGCCGGAGTGGACCTGGTCGGCCGAGATCCAGCCGGCCTCGGCCTGCAGCGCGGTGCCGGTGTTGAAGTAGACGAAGTTGCGCCAGTCCTCGTACGGCGGGAAGCTCGATGACTGGTAGCAGACGGCGGCCAGGTCGGGCCGGCCGTCGCCGTTGAGGTCGCCGAACGCCAGGCCGCCGACCTGGACGCGGAGCGTGTTCTGCCAGTCCGGCGTGGCACCGAACGGCAGCTTCGCCGCGCCGCGCGGCGCCGGCAGCGTCGAGGCGGGCGGCTGCGCAACCGCGATCGTCCGCCCGTCCGCGCTCACCTCGACCGGGACCGCGCCGGCATCGCTGGCCAGGACCGCCAGCGCGAGCACCACCCGGGCATGGCGCGCCACCGCCCGCCAGCGGCCGGACATGCGGCCGCGGATCGGTCGTGCGGGCGGGTGGCCGGGCATCGCCTAGAGCAGCACGCGCCGCAGGTCGGCCATGACCTGGCCGAGATAGGCCGTGAAGCGTGCGGCCGAGGCGCCGTCGATCACGCGGTGGTCGTAGCTCAGCGACAGCGGCAGCAGCAGGCGCGGCTGGAACGCCTTGCCGTCCCAGACCGGCCGGGTCTGCGTCTTGGAGACGCCGAGGATCGCCACTTCCGGCGCATTGATGATCGGCGTGAACGCGGTGCCGCCGATGCCGCCGAGGCTGGAGATCGAGAAGCAGCCGCCGGACATGTCGGCCGGCCCGAGCTTGCCCTCGCGCGCCTTCCGGGCCAGCTCGCCGGTCTCCACGGCGATGTCGAGCACGCCCTTCTGGTCGGCGTCGCGCAGCACCGGCACCACCAGGCCGTTCGGCGTATCGGCCGCGAAGCCGACGTGGAAGTACTTCTTGAGGATCAGGCTGTCGCCGGCGGGATCGAGCGAGGCGTTGAAGTCGGGGAACTTCTTCAGCGCCGCCACCACCGCCTTGATCAGGAAGGCCAGCATGGTGACCTTGACGCCGGCCTTTTCGTTTTCCTTGTTGAGCGCCACGCGCAGCGCTTCGAGGTCGGTGACGTCGGCGTCGTCGTGCTGGGTGACGTGCGGGATCATCGCCCAGTTGCGCGCCAGGTTGGCGCCGGAGATCTTCTTGATCTTCGACAGCGGCCGGTGCTCGATCGGACCGAACTTGCTGAAATCGACCTGCGGCCACGGCAACAGGTTCAGGCCGCCGCCGGCCGGCGCCGGAGCCGCCGGGCCGCTGCCGGCCAGTGCCTTCTTGACGAAGGCCTGCACGTCCTCGCGCGCGATGCGGCCGTTGCGCGCGGTGCCCGTCACGCGGCGCAGGTCCACGCCGAGCTCGCGCGCGAACAGGCGGACCGCCGGACTGGCGTGCGGCACCTTCTCCGGCAGCACGGTATCGGCGCCGAACGCGATCGGCGGCGTGCGCGGCCCGGAAACCTCCGGATCGATGTCGGGCGCCAGCGCGGCGGTCTGCAGCTCGCTCAGCTCGGCCGGCCGGCGCGTGTCGATCACCGCCTTCTCGGGCTTGCCGGCGTCCGCCGCCGGTGCGGCCTTCGATGCCGGCGCCGCGGCGGCCGGCGCCGCCGGCGCAACAGCGGGCGCCGCCTCCGCCGCCGGTGTCGCAGCCGCGGCGGCCGCTTCGATGATCGCGACCACCGAGCCCTCGCTGACCGTGTCGCCGATCTTCACCGTGATCGCCTTGACCACGCCCTCGGCCGACGAAGGCACTTCCATCGTCGCCTTGTCCGACTCCAGCGTCACCAGCCCCTGGTCCTTGCGCACGCTGTCGCCCGGCTTGACCAGCAGCTCGATGACGGGGATGTCGGTGTAGTTGCCGATGTCGGGGACTTTGACTTCTTGGCTGGCCATCAAAACTGCTCCGGAAGATCGCCGGCGCGGACGCGTTCGGCGGTGCACGATCCGGCTATTGTGGCGCCGAAGGGCGGCCCCGCCAACCGCGAGCCGTCCGTCCCGGGTCCGGAGCCACTGGACGCGAGCCGGGAAGCACCGCAGCGGCCTGCCATGACGTCCGGCCAATGCCGCGGTGCGATAGAGCGGTTATGGTCACCGCCTGCGTCCATCCAGGAGACCTCCCGCATGCTGGCGATCCGCGATCTATCCAAGACCTACGCCAACGGCGTCCAGGCGCTCAAGAATGTCTCGTTGGACATCCCCAACGGCATGTTCGGCCTGCTCGGCCCCAACGGTGCCGGCAAGTCGACCCTGATGCGGACGATCGCCACGCTGCAGGACGCCGACAGCGGCAGCGTCACCCTGGACGAACTGGACGTGCTGGCCAACAAGGACGAGGCCCGGCGGCGGCTGGGCTACCTGCCGCAGGAGTTCGGCGTCTACCCGAAGGTCCGCGCCGAGGACATGCTCGACCATTTCGCGATCCTCAAGGGCGTGGTCGACCGCAAGCAGCGCAAGGAGGTCGTGCAGGGCCTGCTCAAGCAGGTCAACCTCTGGGACGCCCGTGCACGCAAGCTCGGCGGCTTCTCCGGCGGCATGCGCCAGCGCTTCGGCATCGCCCAGGCGCTGATCGGCCAGCCCAGCCTCATCATCGTCGACGAGCCGACCGCCGGCCTCGACCCGGAGGAGCGCAACCGCTTCCTCAACCTGCTCGCCGAGATCGGCGAGAAGGTCGTCGTGATCCTCTCCACCCACATCGTCGAGGACGTGACCGACCTGTGCCCGCGCATGGCGATCATCGCCAGCGGCCAGGTCCGCCTGGCCGGCCAGCCGCACGAGACGATCCGTTCGCTCGACGGCCGGGTCTGGCGCAAGACCGTGCGCAAGCAGGAACTCGAAGCGATCCAGGCGGCGCACACCGTGCTGTCCACGCGCCTGGTCGGCGGTCAGCCGGTGATCCACGTGCTGAGCGACAGCTACCCCGGCGACGGCTTCGAGGCCGTCGCGCCGGACCTGGAAGACGTCTACTTCGGCGAGCTGCGCCGCCAGGCCGCGCCCGTCGCGGCCGCGGCCTGAGGACCGGCTGATGCTGAGGCACCTCCTGCAGTTCGAACGCCGCCTGCTGCTCGGCAGCGGCCTGTTCTGGATCGTCGCCCTGGTCTACGGCGCGATCGGCTTCGCGACGATGGCGTCGGACAACGTCAGCTTCGGCGGCGGCGTCGGCAACGTGCTGCGCAACGCGCCGGCCGTGGTCGTCACCGTGCTCGGCTCGTTCAGCGTGATCAGCGTGCTGCTGGCCACGATCTTCGTCGCCGGCATCGCGCTGCGCGATTTCGAGCAGGGCACGGCCGAGCTGTTCTTCGTCACGCCGATGAAGCGGCGCGACTACCTGCTCGGCCGCTTCGGCGGCGGCCTGCTGGCCTCGGTCGGCATCATGGTCACGCTGGCACTGGGCCTGTGGGTCGGGACGCTGATGCCGTGGCTGGACGCGGCCCGGCTGGGCCCCACGCCGTGGAGCGCGTACCTGTGGTCGTTCGTGGTGCTGGTGATACCGAACCTGCTGTTCGTCTCGGCGCTGATGTTCCTGCTGGCGACCGCGACCCGGTCGATGCTCTACACGTACCTGGGCGTGATCGCGTTCTTCGTGCTGTGGCAGATGTCGGACTTCCTGACGCGCGACCTCGACTCGCGCTGGATCGCGGCACTGGTCGACCCCTCGGGCAGCAACGCGATCTACGACCACATGCGCTACTGGTCCAGCGCCGAGCTCAATTCGAAGCTGCCCGACCTGACCGGCCTGCTGCTGGCCAACCGCGCGCTGTGGCTGGTCGTCACCGCGCTGATGCTGGCCGCTGCGTTCGTGCTGTTCCGTTCCGATCGCGAAGGGCTGGTCCTGCGCCGCCGCAAGGCGGTCGACACCGCCCCGGCCGCCAGCGCCGCCGTGGCGGTCGCGCTGCCGCAGGTGGTGCTGCGGACCGACCGCGCGGCGCAGTGGAAGCAGTACCTCCACCAGGCCGCATTCGACCTGCGCGGTGCGCTCACCGGCGCGCCGTTCCTGGTGATGCTGCTGCTCGGCCTGCTGCTGACGTTCAGCGTGCTCAAGTTCAGCGGCATGATGTACGGCACCGAGGTCTATCCGGTCACGCGCCAGATGCTGACCACGATCAGCGGCAGCCTCAACCTGTTCCTGATCATCATCGTGACGTTCTACGCCGGCGAGCTGATCTGGCGCGAACGCACGATGCGCGTCTCCGAGGCGACCGACGCGTTCCCCGTGCCCAACTGGGTGCCGCTGGCCGGCAAGCTGACCGCCCTGCTCGGCATCGTCGTGGTGTTCTTCGCCGCCGGCAGCCTGTTCACGATGGGCTACCAGGTCGCCCAGGGCTATACCCAGCTCGAGCCGCTGCTGTATCTCAAGGGCCTGCTGCTCGAAGCGCTGCCGTTCGTGCTGATGGCGGTGCTGGCGGTGTTCCTGCAAGTGGTCAGCGGCAACAAGTTCCTTGGCTACCTGCTGATGATCGTCTACCTCGTCGGCCGCACCGCGCTGGCGATGAACGACTTCGACCACCTGCTCTACCGGTACGGCGGCGCCTCGCCCACGCCGTATTCGGACATGAACGGCTATGGCCACTTCATCGGCCCGCACCTGTGGTTCCGCGCCTACTGGGGCGCCTTCGCGCTGGCGCTGCTGGCACTGGCCGCGGCGTTCTGGCCGCGCGGCACCTCGCTGGCCTGGAAGGACCGGGTCCGCGAGGCGCGGGCACGGCTGCGGCACGGCCCGGGCCGCTTCGTGCTGGCCGCGGGCCTGGCGGCCTTCGTCGCGCTCGGCGGCTGGATCTTCTACAACACCAACGTCCTCAACGACTACGTGCCCGGCGACCTGGCCGAGCAGCGCCAGGCCGACTACGAAAAGACCTACCGCCAGTACAAGGACATGGCCAAGCCGCGGATCACGGCGATCCGGTCGGACGTGGACATCTACCCCGACGCACGCAAGGTCGCGATCCGCGGCCACTACACCCTGGTCAACAAGACCGCCGAGACGATCAGCGAGCTGCACGTGACGCTGGACCCGCGCGTGGAGGTCAAGCGGCTGGACTTCGGGCCGCACAGCGTCGTCAAGGCCGATACCGTGCACGGCTACACCATCTACCGGCTGGACACGCCGCTGCCGCCCGGTGCGTCGATGGACTTCGCGTTCGAACTGGCCAGCGAGCCGCACGGCTTCCCGCTCAACGGCGGCGACACGCAGGTGGTCGACAACGGCACGTTCTTCAACAACATGGCACTGCCGCAGTTCGGCTACGCCGAGGGCCGCCAGCTCACCGACCGCAACGACCGGCGCAAGTACGGCCTGCCGGACCTGCCGCGCATGCCCAAGATCGACGACGAGGCCGCCCGCGCCAACACCTACATCAGCGACAGCGCCGACTGGGTCGACTTCGAGACGATCGTCTCGACCGCCGGCGACCAGATCGCGCTGGCGCCGGGCTACCTGCAGCGCGAATGGACCGAGGGCGGCCGCCGCTTCTTCCACTACAAGTCCGAGGCCAAGCTGCTGCCGTTCTTCTCGTGGCTGTCGGCACGCTGGCAGGTCAAGCGCGACGCCTGGAACGGCATCCCGATCGAGATCTACTACGACGCCAAGCATCCCTACAACGTCGATCGCATGATCGAGTCGACGAAGAAGTCGCTCGAGTACTTCACGCGCAACTTCTCGCCGTACCAGTTCCGCCAGTTCCGGATCCTGGAGTTCCCGGGCTACGCCAGCTTCGCCCAGGCCTTCGCCGGGACGATCCCGTACTCCGAGTCGATCGGCTTCATCGCCGACCTGCGCGACAAGGAGGACATCGACTACGTGTTCTACGTGACCGCCCACGAGGCTGCACACCAGTGGTGGGCGCACCAGGTGATCGGGGCCAACGTCCAGGGCGCGACGATGCTGTCCGAATCGCTGGCCCAGTACTCCGCCCTGATGGTCATGGAGCACGAGTACGGCCCGCAGAAGATGCGCAAGTTCCTCAAGTACGAGCTGGACCGGTACCTGATGAGCCGCGCCACCGAGCGCGTCGAGGAACTGCCGCTGGCCCTGAACGAGAACCAGGACTACATCCACTACCGCAAGGGCTCGGTGGTGTTCTACGCGCTGCGCGACATGATCGGCGAGGACACCCTCAACGCGGTGCTGGCGCGCTTCCTGAAGGACAAGGGCTTCCAGCAGCCGCCGTACACGACCACGCGCGAGTTCCTGGCCTACCTGCGCGAGGGTACCGACCCGAAGTTCCACCCGTTCATCGAGAACCTGTTCGAGAAGATCACCTTCTGGGACAACCGGGCGGTCGAGGCGAATGCGGTCAAGCGCGAGGACGGCAAGTACACCGTCACGCTCAAGCTGCATTCGGCGATGCTGCAGACCGACGGCAAGGGCGCCGAGACCGAGGCCACGCTCGACCAATGGGTCGACATCGGCGTGTTCGCCCGCCCGCCGGGCGGCAAGGAGTCGGACGAGACCGTGCTGTACCTGCAGAAGCACCACGTCACCGAGAAGGAAACCACGCTGGAGCTGGTCGTCGACGGCGAACCGTTCGAGGCCGGCATCGACCCGTACAACAAGCTGGTCGACCGCAGCTCCGAGGACAACCGCAAGCGGGTGTCGATCAAGTAGCGCCGTCCCGACCCGCCGGCCGCAGCGGCTGAATCGCCGTTGCGGCCGGCTCCGGTCACGACATTCCACCGCAACCGACGCTCGGCTACGATGCGCAGGTCCCTCCTGCGGGTGTGCCCATGTCCTCCCTGGCCGTCGTCGTCCCTGCCTATAACGAGAGCGAGGGTCTCAACACCTTCCACCAGCGCCTGGCCGCGACGTTCGACACGCTCGACCTCGACTGCTCGGTGCTCTATGTCGACGACGGCAGCCGCGACGACACCTGGCAGGTGATGGAGGCGCTGCGCGCGCGCGACCCGCGCGTCGCCACGCTGCGGCTGTCGCGCAACTTCGGCAAGGAGCTGGCGCTGACCGCCGGGCTCGACCACGTCGACGCCGATGCGGTGGTGGTCATCGACGCGGACCTGCAGGATCCGCCCGAGCTGATCGGGACCTTCATCGAGCACTGGCGCGAAGGCTACGACGTGGTCTACGGCACCCGTGCCTCGCGCGCCGGGGAGACCGGCTTCAAGAAGCTCACGTCCTCGGCGTTCTACCGCGTCATGGACCGCCTCAGCCAGACGCCGATCCCGCGCGACACCGGCGATTTCCGCCTGCTTTCCCGGCGCGCCCTGGCGGCCCTCGGCCAGGTGCGCGAGCGCCAGCGCTTCATGAAGGGGCTGTTCACCTGGGTCGGCTATCGCCAGAAGGCGGTGGTCTACGACCGCGATCCGCGCTTCGCCGGCGAAAGCAAGTGGAACTACTGGCGCCTGTGGAACTTCGCGCTCGACGGCATCACATCGTTCTCGAGCGCACCGCTGAAGATCGCCACCTATTTCGGCTTCGCGGTGGCGCTGGTGGCCTTCGTCTTCGGCGCCTGGGTGCTGTTGAAGGCGATCCTCTACGGCGACCCGGTCCAGGGCTATCCGTCGCTGATGGTGGTGATCCTGTTCCTCGGCGGCGTCCAGCTGATGGCGCTCGGCGTGCTCGGCGAATACATCGGCAGGCTCTACGTCGAGGCCAAGCAGCGCCCGCTGTATTTCATCGACGTCTGGCATCCTCCGCACGAGGCCGAGGACGGCACCGCGACGCGCAGTAGTAGACTGTCACCCGACCCAGTACACGCGAGGGAGGTCCCATGATCCTGGTCAGGCAGCTTCTCAACGACAAGGGCAACGCGATCTACTCGGTCGCGCCGGATGCCCCGGTGCTGGCGGCGATCCGCACGATGGCCGAGCACAACGTCGGCGCCCTGCTGGTGCTGCGCGACGGCGTCATCGTCGGCATGGTTTCCGAGCGCGACTACACGCGCAAGATCATCCTCAAGGGTCGCTCGTCGGCCGATACGCCGGTCTCGGACATCATGTCGTCCCCGGTGATCACCGTATCCTCGGCCGACAGCGTCGGCCACTGCATGCACGTGTGCACGCGCAGCCACGTGCGCCACCTGCCGGTGATCGACGACGGCGAGATCGTCGGCGTGCTGTCGATCGGCGACCTGGTCAAGGCGGTCATCAGCGAGCAGGCCGAGGAAATCGAGCAGCTGCAGCGCTACATCGCCGGCTGACGCCGCTGCCCGGGCTCAGCGCGGCGCGGCCGCCTGCGCCGGTATCGCCGTGGAGCGGCTGCGCGTATAGGTATAGACGGTCGCCGGCGGCACGTTGATCCAGGCCATCGTCCCGCGTCGCGCGTGCAGCCCCAGCTCGCCGAGCAGCTCGCGCGAGACCGGGCTGACCGGCCCGTAGGTGAACTGGATGAAGCGGCCGTGCGGGGCCAGCACCGAGAACGCGGCGTTCAGGATGTCGCGCTGCATGCCGCGGGACATCGACAGCAGGCCCAGGCCGCTGACCACGGCATCGGCCGGGCCTTCTTCGAGGAAATGCTCGCCGGCCGCCAGTTCCGTGAGCCGGCGGGCATCGCCGCGGACCACGTGGACGCCGGGAAAGCGGTGCTGGAGCAGCCGGTGCAGGGGCTCGTTGAGTTCGACCACCAGCAGGTCCGACGCGCGGATGCCGTGGTCGAGCAGGGCGCGGGTGAACACGCCGGTCCCGCCGCCCAGCTCGACGATGCGCCGGGCGCCCGGCGGCAGCTGGGAAACCATCGCACGTGCGAGCTGCTTGCCCGATGGCGAAAACGCCGCCATCGAAAGCGGGTTCTTCAACCATTGCCGAAAGAACGTCCAGGCCACGGGCGACTCGGCGGCCGCGGTGGCGTTCTTGCGGCGGAAGTGGCTCATTCGCGATTCCGGTGGCTGGGAGGCGGCATCATACCGCCGCGGCTCATACCGGTTGCAAGCGGCATAAAAAGAAGGCCCCGCGATGATCAGGGGAAATCATCGCGGGGCCGAACGCCGGGCGGCATGAAGGGGAGGAGCCACGCCGGCGTTGAACCGGAAAACCTGGAAGGACCGGGCCGGATCAGCGGTCGTAGTAGCGCGCGCGGCGCCCGTAGTCCCGATCGCGGTAGTAGCGGTCGTCCGAATAGCGGCGGCCGCCACGATCGTCGTCGTAGTACACCGTGCGGTGCACCACGCGGCGCACGACCGGACGGTCGCGGTAGACCACGCCGTAGCTCGGGTAGTAGCCGCCGTAGTACGGGTCGTCGTACCGGTACGGGCCGCCGTAGTGGCGCCCGCCGTAATAGCGCGGATAGGCGTTGACGTACCCGCCCCAGTAGCCGCCGCGGTGGCCGTCCACGTAGCTGAGGCCGATACCGGGCAGGCCGATGCTGACGCCCCACCCGCCGTGGTGGCCGTGGCCGTGGCCGTGGTGATGGCGGCCACCCGCCTGGGCAGCCGGCGCCGCCAGCAGCAGGGCGGCCAGGACGAGGGCTGCCATGCCGAATGACGCGCGCTTGGATACCTGCACAGCCATGAATCTGTCTCCACATTCGCTATCCGAACGGCCGCATGCTGGGGCCGAGGCGCTGAATGCGGACTGAGCATCGGCGTTCAGGAAAACCGCTGTAAAGCGGCTGCGCAGCGTCGTTTCCCAGGCCCCGCGCTAGCCCGCGTGACGCAGCTCGAAGCACTGGTGGATGCGCGGGTTGCGTGCGAAATCGAACGGGATCGTCGCGGCGGTGATGTCCCGGATCGCCAGGCCGGGAAGCGCCTCGGCGTCGAGCCGGAAGCGCCGGTTGTTGTTCGAGAACACGATCAGGCCGTCCGGCGCCAGCCGCTGCCGGCACAGCTCCAGCAGGCGGACGTGGTCGCGCTGGACGTCGAAGTCATCGGCGCGCTTGGAGTTGGAGAAGGTGGGCGGGTCGACGAAGACCAGGTCGTAGTGGCCGCGGTCGTGCGCCAGCCATTGCATCGAATCGGCCTGCAGCAGGCGATGCGACGGGCCGCCGATGCCGTTCAGCGCGAAATTGCGGGCGGCCCAGTCCAGGTAGGTGGCCGACAGGTCCACGCTGGTGGTCGCGGCGGCACCGCCGCCCGCGGCGTGGACGCTGGCCGACGCGGTGTAGCAGAACAGGTTGAGCACGCTCCGTCCGCGTGCCTCGGCCTGGATGCGCAGGCGCACCGGGCGGTGATCGAGGAACAGGCCGGTGTCGAGGTAGTCGTGCAGGTTGACCAGGAACTTCAACCCGCCCTCCTCCACCACCAGGAACTCGCCGCGCGCGTCGTGACGGCCGTACTGGCTTCCGCCCTTGGCGCGGTAGCGGGTCTTGGTCGCGATGCGCTCGCGCGGGATGTCCAGCGCGCGTCCGGCGCCGCGCACCAGGTCGGCCAGGCGCGTGCGCGCCACCGCCTCCGGGATCTCGCGCGGCGGCGCGTACTCCTGCACGTGCAGGTAGGCCTGCGCGGCGGTCGCCGGCTGGCCTTCCGGCTGGCCGACGTAGACGTCGATCGCCGCCGCGTACTCGGGCAGGTCGGCGTCGTAGACGCGCCAGCAGTGCACGGCCTCGCGCTCCAGACGCTTGCGCAGGTGGCGCGCCGTCTTGGTCACGCGATTGGCGACCGCCTCGGCGCCGGGACCCAGCGGCTTGTCCGGCTGGGCGCGCGGCGCCGCCTCGCCGCCGAGCCCGAACACGAACAGGCGGCATTCCAGCGCCCCGTTGAACAGCACGTAGCGCTTGTCGGCACGCAGGCCGATGGCGTGGGCCAGGCCGTCGTCGGAGGTGATCACCGCCAGGCGCCAGCCGTCGAATCCGGCCAGCGCATGGGCGCCCAGGGTCCGATAGACCGGCACCAGCGCCTCGTGCTGGCCGATGCGTTCACCGTACGGCGGATTGCAGATGATCAGCCCCGGCGCATCGCCGCCTTCCGGGCGCTCCAGGTGGGCGACGTCGCGGCGGGCCAGGTGCACGAAGCCGGCCACGCCGGCCTGCTGGGCGTTGCGCTTGGCTTCCTCGAGCACCCGCGCATCCTGGTCGTAGCCGAAGAACACCGCCGGCAACGCCGACAAGCCGGCGTGCGCGCGGGTCTCCGCCTCGGTCTTCAAGCGTGCCCAGGTTTCGGCGTCGTGGCCGCGCCAGCCGAGGAAACCGAAGTAGCTGCGCCGGAGGCCGGGCGCGGCGTCGGCCGCCATCCATGCCGCCTCGATCAGCAAGGTGCCCGAGCCGCACATCGGATCGACCAGCGCGCCGCCGGCGGCGAAGATCGCCGGCCAGCCCGCGCGCAGCAGCAGCGCACAGGCGAGGTTCTCCTTGAGAGGTGCCTCGCCCTGGCCGACGCGATAGCCGCGCCGATGCAGCGGCGTGCCCGACAGGTCCAGCGACAGCGTCGCCCGGTCCTTGCGCAGCAGCAGGTTCAGGCGGATCGACGGCTCGCGCGTGTCGACGCCCGGACGCGCACCTTCGCGATCACGGAACTGGTCGACCACCGCGTCCTTGACGCGCTGCGCCAGGTAGCGCGTGTGCCGGAGCGCATCGGTTCCGCCATGCGCATCGACCGCCAGCGTGGCGTCCACGGCCAGGTGCTCGGACCAGTCGATCGCGGCCACGCCGTCGTAGAGCGCGTCCTCCGTCGCCGCGCCGAACTCGGCCAGCGGCATCAGCACGCGGCTGGCCAGGCGCGACCACAGGCAGGCGCGGTAGCCGGTCTCGAGCGGCCCCTGGAAATGCACGCCGGCCAGGCCCTCGCGCACGGCCTCGGCGCCGAGCGCGACCAGTTCGTCGCGCAACAGGTACTCCAGGCCTTTCGGGCAGGTCGCGAAGAAGCGGCGCATGCTCAACCGAGCGTCCGCAGCAGGCGGTCGAACGCATCGGCGCAGTAGTCCACGTGCGCGCCGAGCCGGTGGTCGTCCGCGACCAGGTGCAGCGTGTCGCCGCGGCCGCGCGCGAACGCGATGGCGTCCTCCACCGGGCACAACTCGTCCTGCCAGGCGTGCACCAGCACGGTCGGGATCGGCGCCGCCGCGAACGGGTGCGGATAGTCCGGGATCGCCACCGGCAGCGCCATCAGGAACAGGGCCTCGGCCGGGCGCCGGCACGAGGCGAAGCCGGAAACGAACGCGCCCATGCTCGAACCGGCGAACACGATGCGCCCGGAAGCCGGCGCGTGGTCCAGCGCGCGCGCGATGCGATCGTCGATCGCCAGCGGATCGCGCGTGGCGTCGATGTCGCGGTAGTCGGGCCGGACGCTGCCCCAGCCGTGCGCAGCGGCCACCTCGGCCAGGGCCGACACCTTGCTGGCCTGCGGGCCGCTGTCGAGCCCATGGGAAAGAATGACCGTGCCTTTCATCGCTGCCGCCGCGTGCAAAGTCGGGCATGCTAACACCCGTTGCGTCCCCACCCGGATACCGGCCGCCATGTCCGTCCCGCCCATCGAAGACTGGCTGCTGCCGTACACCGCCCGGCTGGCCCCGCGCCCGGACGATGCCGTCGACCTGGTGGTGATCCACTGCACCGAGCTGCCGGACATGGCGATGGCGCGGGCGTTCGGCGAGCAGGTCCGCTACCCGGCCAGCGGCACCGGCAACAGCGGCCACTACTACCTCGACCGCGACGGCCGCTGCTGGCGCTTCGTGGAAGCGGCGCGCATCGCGCATCACGTCTCCGGCTGGAACGAGCGGTCGGTCGGCATCGAGCTGGTCAACCGCGGCCGCTACCCGCACTGGACCGACTCGCGCCACCAGCGCTTCGAGGAGCCCTACCCGCCGGCGCAGATCCAGGCGCTGACCGGCCTGCTGCGCCAGCTCGCCGCGGCGCTGCCGAGCCTGCGCTGGATCGCCGGCCACGAGGACCTGGACCGCCGGCTGGAACCGGCCAGCGACGATCCGGCGATCCTGCTGCCGCGCCGCCGCGATCCCGGACCGCTGTTTCCGTGGGATGCCGTGCTGCCGGCGATCCCGCTCGAACGCTGGCACGGCGACGGCGCGCCGCTGCCGTAGGTGCGCACCGCTATACTCCGGCCCTTCGCCCGCTGCCGTACCGCCCATGAGCCATACCGTCGTCGCCGAACTCGTCGAGCTGCTCCAGCTGGAACGGCTGGAAGACAACCTGTTCCGCGGCCAGAGCCGCGACATCGGCACGCGCTGCGTGTTCGGCGGCCAGGTGCTCGGCCAGGCCCTGTCGGCCGCCCAGCAGACGGTGGCGGCGGACCGCGCCGCGCATTCGCTGCACGCCTACTTCCTGCGGCCCGGCGACATGGAGGCACCGATCGTCTACAACGTGGAACGCACCCGCGACGGCCAGAGCTTCTCGGTGCGGCGGGTGGTCGCGATCCAGCACGGCCAGCCGATCCTCAACGGCACGGTGTCGTTCCACATCGCCGAGGACGGCGTCGAGCACCAGGCGTCGATGCCCGACGTGCCCGGCCCGGAAGACCTGGAGCCGCCGCCCCTGCCCTCGCCGGAGGAGTTCGAGAAAGCGCCGGCCAAGGTCCAGCGCTGGCTGGCGCGCCGGGGCCCGTTCGAGTTCCGCCCGGTCTATCCGCGCAGCGACCTGCATCCGCCCCGGCGCCCGCCGTACCAGCCGGTGTGGTTCCGCCTGGTGGGACCGGTGGCCGACCACGCCGTCCTGCACCGCACGCTGCTGGCGTACGCGTCGGACTTCCACCTGATCGGCACCACGCTGTTCCCGCACGGCGTCTCCTACCTCCAGCCCAACGTGACGGTCGCCAGCCTCGACCACGCGCTGTGGTTCCACCGGCCGTTCCGGGTCGACGAGTGGCTGCTCTACTCGTGCGACAGCCCCACCGCGCAGAGCGCGCGCGGCCTGGCGCGCGGCCAGGTCTTCTCGCGTGACGGGCGGCTGGTCGCCTCGACGGCGCAGGAAGGCCTGATCCGGATGCAGGACTGAGCGTCGATGCGCCAGATCTATACCTCGCCCCGGGCCGAGAACGTCGAGCGTGTCGTCGCGCTGATGCAGCAGCACGGCATCGAGACCACCACGGTCAACCGCAGCGGCTGGCGCGGCGGCAGCTGGAAGCGCTTCAGCTACAGCGCGGGCGGCCGCGACCGCGACGACTGGCCGCAGGTCTGGGTGGTCCGCGCCGACGACCAGGTCCGGGCGCGTCAGGTCCTGCGCGATTCGGGCCTGGAGCCGGCGATCCGGTTCGCCGACGAGCTGGCCGCCTCGCGCGGCACCATCGAGCCCGGCCGCCACGGCGCCGTGTCCAAGCGCATGAAGCTGGTGCTGCTGGGCCTGATCGCCGGTGTCGTGGTGCTGATCGTGCTGAACCGCCTGGCGAGCTGAACGCCCGCTGCGGATGCCCCCGCGGCGGCGCCCGCCGATGGATAGAATCGGCGCATGCGCTCGGATGTCGTCCGCCTGTTCCAGACCCTTCCGCACCGCTGCGGCTACTACGAGGCCCGCAGCGCGCAGAACCTCGTGATCGACCCGAGCGTGCCGCAGCTGCCGCAGCTGTACGACTTGGCGCTGAGCCGCGGCTACCGGCGCGCCGGCGGCCACGTCTACTTTCCGCACTGCACCGGCTGCCGCGCCTGCGTCGCCTGCCGCATCCCGGTCGACCGCTTCACGCCCGACCGCGGCCAGCGCCGCTGCATCCGCCGCAACGCCGACCTGGAAGCCGACGTCCAGCCGGCCGGCTACAGCGACGAGCGCTTCGCGCTGTACCAGGACTACCTGCGCTCGCGCCACCTCAACGGCGGCATGGACGATGCGACGCCCGAGGACTTCGCGCGCTTCCTCTACACCGACTGGAGCCCGACGCGCTTCGTCGAGTGGCGCCTGCGCGGCCGCCTGGTCGCGGTCGCCGTCACCGACTTCTGCACCACCGGCCTGTCGGCGGTCTATACCTATTTCGACCCGGCCGAGCAGGACCGCGGGCTGGGCACGTTCGCGATCACCGAGCAGGTGCGGATCGCGCGCGAACGCGGCCTGCCGCACCTGTACCTGGGCTTCTGGATCAACGGCCACCCGAAGATGGACTACAAGCGCCGCTACCGCCCGCTCGAACTGCTGCGCTCGGGGCGCTGGGTCGCCGACGAGAGCCGCGCCGCCGTCACGCCACCGTGACGGACAGCCGCGCCGCGGCCGCGACCGCCTTGGCGCGCGCCGCCTCGATCGTGTCGGCCCGGGCCAGCGTGACCGCCATGCGCCGCCGGCCCTTGACCTCGGGCTTGCCGAACAGCCGCAGCGCCGTGTCGGCCTCGGCCAGCGCATCGGCCACGCCGGCATAGCGGATCGTCCGCCCGTCGCCCTCGGCCAGCACGGCGCACGAGGCCGACGGCCCGGCCGCGCGGATCGCCGGGATCGGCAAGCCGAGGATCGCACGCGCATGCAGCGCGAACTCCGACAGGTCCTGCGAGATCAGCGTCACCAGGCCGGTGTCGTGCGGCCGCGGGCTGACCTCCGAGAAGATCACCGCGTCGCCGCGGACGAAGAACTCCACGCCGAACACGCCACGGCCGCCCAGCGCGGCGGTGACCGCCTGTGCCTGGCGCTCGGCCTCGGCCAGCGCCACCGCGCTCATCGGCTGCGGCTGCCAGGACTCGCGATAGTCGCCGTCCTCCTGGCGATGGCCGATCGGCGCACAGAACGCGGTCCCGCCGACGTGGCGCACCGTCAGCAGCGTGATCTCGTAGTCGAACGCGACGAAGCCTTCGACGATGCAGCGCCCGCGGCCGGCACGGCCGCCCGATTGCGCGTAGGCCCAGGCCGCCTCCGCCTCGTCCGCGCTGCGGACGATGCTCTGCCCCTTGCCCGACGAGCTCATGACCGGCTTGATGACGAACGGGAGGCCGATCTCGGCGACGGCCGCGCGGTACTCATCGACCGTATCGACGAAGCGGTACGGCGAGGTCGGCAGCCCCAGTTCCTCCGCGGCCAGCCGGCGGATACCCTCGCGATCCATCGTCAGCCAGGCCGCGCGCGCGGTCGGCACCACGGTGAACCCCTCGCGCTCCAGCTCGATCAGGGTCGGCGTGTGGATTGCCTCGATCTCGGGCACGATCAGGTCGGGCTGCTCCTGCTCGACCAGGCGGCGGATCGCAGCGCCGTCGAGCATGTCCACGACGTGGCTGCGGTGGGCCACCTGCATCGCCGGCGCGTCGGCGTAGCGATCGACCGCGATCACCTCCACGGCGAAGCGCTGCAGCTCGATCGCGACCTCCTTGCCGAGCTCGCCCGAGCCGAGCAGCATCGCACGGATCGCAGTGCCGGTATGCGGCGTGCCGAACGGTTTCATCGCGGGTCTCCTGGAAGCGGACGGCGATTGTAGCGGCCGATGCCGCACCGCAGCGCCTGCGCGGCGCTGCGCGCGGCAAGCCAGGGTGTACACGGCAACGGCGCGCCGCCTATCCTGCGACGATGAGCCGCTACGCCATCCCCTCCGCCGACTGCACGGTCGACCTGATCGCGCGGGAATGCCGGCGCAACGGCGTATTGCAGCCGCTCTCGCCCAAGGTCTTCGACGGCCTGGCCTACCTGATCACCCACCGCGAACGCGCGATCGGACGCGACGAGCTGATCGCGGCGGTGTGGGGCAAGGCGGACGTCAGCGACGACCTGCTCGGCCAGCTGGTGGTCAAGATCCGCCGCACGGTCGGCGACTCCGGCGGCGAACAGGCCCTGGTCCGGACCATTCCGGGATTCGGCTACCGCTGGGTCGGCGCGATCGAGCCGCTGTCCGCCGATGCGCCACCGCTCGCGGCTTCTGCACCGGCACCGGCATCAACGCCGGCATCGACGCCGGAGCCGTCCTCCGCGCCGGCCCTGCCGTCGCCCGTCGTGTCGCCACGCCGCCACCTGCGCCTGGCCGCGGCCGGCCTGCTGCTGGCGATCGCGGGCGTGGCCGCGGTTGCGGTGTGGAAACCGGGCGCTCCCGGACCTGTACGCGACGCGGCGCCGGCCGCCTCCGCACCGCAGCCGCTGCCGACCGCCGATGCCCTGGCGGTGGTGCTGCCGGTGGCGGTGAACGCCGACGGCGACTGGGACTGGCTGCGCCTGGGCATGATGGACCTGATCGCCGGCAAGCTGCGCCGCGGCGGCCTGCGCGTGGTGTCCAGCGACGCGGTGGTATCGCTCAGCCGCATCCGGCCAGACGACCTGCCGCAAGCAGCCCACCTGGCCACCGGCGCGCAACTGGTCTTCACTCCGGAAGCCGAACGCCAGGGCGGCGCCTGGAACGTGCGCCTGACGGTCAGTGCGGCAGACGGCCGCCGGCTGTTCCAGGCCGCGGCCGGCGACGGCGACGTGACGACGGCCGCCTACCAGGCCGTGCAGCAGGCGCTGGTCCGGCTCGGGCGCGGCCCGATCGCCGACGCGGTGGATCCCGCATCGGGCATGCCGGTGCACGAGCGCCTGTCGCGGATCGAGTCGGCGATGCTGGCCGACGACCTGGCGACGGCGCAGCGCCTGATCGACGCGACGCCGCCGGCGCTGATGGAATCGCCGGAAATCCGCCTGCGGCTGGCCGACATCGACGAGCGCCTCGGCCGCTACGGCGAGGCGCACCAACGCCTGGAACGCCTGGCTGCCGAAGTCCCGGCCGAACGCGACCCGGTGCTGCGCGCGCAGATCCTCTACCGGTACGGCATCGTCGCGGTGCGTCTGGACCACCCCGACGAGGCGCTGCAGCACTTCGCGGAGGGCCTGCCGCTGCTGGACGGCCGCAACCAGCCGGGCATCACCGGCAAGCTGCTGGCCGGCCGCGGCATCGCCCATGCGCTGCAGGGCAAGTACGACCAGACCGAGGCCGACTTCTCCAAGGCCCGCGTGGCCTACGAGCTGGCCGGCGACCTGTTCTCGCTGGCGGCGCTGGAATCGAACGTCGGCAACCTCGAGATCCTGCGCCACCGGCCGGCCAATGCCTTGAGTGCGCTCGACCAGGCGATCGGCCGCATGCAGTCGATCCGCACCTTCAACGGCCTGCCGCAGGCCTACGCCGCCAAGGTCCAGGCCCAGTTGCTGCTGCTGTCGCCGGCCGATGCGCTCGCCACCGCCGAGGAGTTCGCGGTGCGCTACCCCGATGCCCCGGACGTACCGGCACGGATCGGCCTGGACATGATCACCGCCTACGCGCTGGCCGCCAACGGCAAGATGGACCGGGCCCAGGCCTTGCTCGGGCGCCTGGAAGCCGACCCGCGCGTGCTCGCCAGCGGCGACCTGCAGGGGCGGGTGCAGACGATGCAGGCGCAGATGCAGCGGGAAACCGGGGACCCGGCCCGGGCCGTGCGCCTGGCGCAGGCCGCACTGGCGCGTTTCACGCAGGCCGACGACAGCGGGCCGCGCAGCAATGCCTGGCAGGAGCACGTGGACGCATTGCTGGCGCTCGGCCGGATCGAGGAGGCCCGGGTCGAGGCGGAGGCCTTCGCCGACTGGGCCGATGCCGGCGGCGACGACCGTGCCCGGATCAAGGCCTGGCTGGTGCTGGCCCAGGCCGCCGATGCCGCCGGGCAGGCCGAAAGCGCCGCGTCCTGGTTCGACAAGGCTTTGCAGCTGGCCCTGCAGCTGGGGGTGCCCGCCTATACCGCGGAAGCGGCCCTCACCTATGCCAATGCCCTGCTCGACCACGACCGCACCGGCCCGGCCACCGAGATCGCCAGTCGCGTCTTTCCCTGGGCCGACCGCGATTTCGACTGCGCGCTGCTGAAACTGCGGCTCTACCACCGCCTCGCGCAGGCCGACGGCTGGCGCAAGGCGCTGATCCAGGCCCAGGCACTGGCCGGCGAACGCCCGATTCCCTCGCCGCTGGCGGTTTCGCCCGATGCCGTGAAGCCGCCCGCGCCCCGCTGAAGCGGCGTCCCCGCATCCGGCGGCGGTGTCCGCGGCACGCGCAACTGTCCGCCGCCGCTGGCTTTTCATGCAGCCGTCATGCGTCGCTCATGCCGCGTTCTTGCAACGGCCATGCAATGTTCTTGTCGCAGCTTCGTCGCTGGCGGAGGCTGCAGGGGTCCGCCGCCGTCCCGCCCGCCTTCTGCCGAGAGAGACCGATCGATGTTTCGTACCGCCTTCCTGCGGATGCTGCTGCTCGCGCTGACGAGCCCCCTGATCGCCGGCACCGCCGCCGGCCAGTCGATCGACCTGTACGTGACGCTCTACCACGTCGAGTACCCGTTCGAGGCCCCGCGCTACTGCGCCTCGCTGACCAACGACGCGCAGGTGACCGCGCTGGCCGGCGACTACTACAACCTGTGCTTCATCGTCCGCAACCAGTCCGGCACGCCGCTCACGCACCACGAGTTCCGCGCCGACGGCGTCCTGATCAAGACGATCGACTACACGATCGCCCAAGGCGGCCTGGAGATCACCTACGAGCAGCGCATGCTCGCCACCCGCAACATGGACGTCACCTACACGGTAACCTCCTCGGCGGGCGCCGGCGGGCCGTCGTACACGTCGACCGCACGGCTCCGGCTCGACACGCAGGTGCCGGAGATCGCGCTCAGCCGCACGGCGGTGGCGGTGACGACGGTCGCCGGGCGCGTCGCCAACGATGCCCTGACGATCACCAACCTCGGCCGCGGCGCGCTGGCCTGGCACCTCGGCGAAGCGCAGGCCGCCGACGGTCCGCAAAGCGACACCGCGCCGGCCGGCGGTACCCCGGCGCCGCGGACCGCCTATGCGATCGAATCGATCGGCGGACAGCAGCGCCACGTCCGGTTCGACCTCGAATCGCCGCAGGTCTCCACGCCGCTGACCGCAACGCTCGCCGACATTCGCGCCGGCACTTTCGTCGACGGCGACTTCAGCCGGCAGATCCTGCTCGACGGCAGCGGCCAGATGCTCGCGCTCGACCTCGCCAGCGGCCAGACCAGTGTGCTGTCGACCAACACGCGCCCGGTCGCCGCCGACCAGGCCTGGCGCGGCCTCGCCTGGGATCCGGTCGAGCGCCTGCTGTACGGGCTGTCGGCGCGCGACGACGCCGCCTCGATCTACCGCATCAACCCGGCCACCGGCGCGGCCAGCCGCGTCGGCAACATCAACGTCTACCGGCGCGCGATGCGCGGCATCTACGGCGCCATCACGGTCGACAGCGACGGCCGCATCTACGCGATCGACACCGCCAACGACCTGCTGATCCGCATCATGTTCGACCCGTATGCGGAGCCCGGCAACGTCAGCGGCTACACGGTCGGCCCGCTGGGATTCGACGTCGAGGACATCGCCGGGCTGGCGATCGACGCCGCCGACCACAGCCTCTACCTGTCGGCGCTCGACGCCGGCACCGGCCAGGCCGGCATGTACCGCGTCGACACCGCATCGGGCGCTGCGACACCGGCCGCGACGCTCGCCTCGGCGAGTCCGCGCATCGCGATGGCCGCGGTCGGAACCGCGCGGCCGTGCAGCACCGAGCAGGACGTGGCCTGGCTGTCGCTGAGCCCCTACACGGCGGTGCCGCTGGCGCAGGGACAGTCGAGCGAGGTCCAGCTGTTCCTCGATGCGCGCCGCCTGCCCGCCGGCGTCTACGAATCGCACGCCTGCATCCACAGCAACGATCCGCGACGCAACAAGATACCGGTGCCGGTCCGCCTGACGGTCCTGCCCGAAGCCCAGGGCGACCCGATCTTCGCCGACGGATTCGAACCATGAGCCGGCCGCCGTCCGATGTCTTGCGCCACCGGTCCCCGAACACGACGAGCCCTGCGATGAAACCGACGCCGACCTCCTTTGCCTCCCTGCCGCGACGCACCGCGCTGGCCACCTGCCTCGGCGCGATCATCGCCGCCGCCGGCACCTGCGCACCGGTGACGGCCGCCGCCCGGCCGCTGGCCGGCGCCAGCCCCGCCGAGACGCTCGCGCTGCGCCGGCAGCTGTTCTCGGCGCCGCGCGCGCCGCGCGCGGCACGGCATCCGGCACCGGCCGGCGGAACGACGCGGCCGGTCACCAGCTGTGCCGACGACGGCAGCCCCGGCAGCCTCCGCGCGGTCGTCGCTGGTGCCGGCGACGGCGACACGATCGACCTGAGCGCGCTGACCTGCTCGACGATCACGCTCGCCGGCGGCGAGATCGTCGCCACCGCCGAGAATCTGACGCTGGTCGGTCCCGGCAGCGCCGCCCTGGCGATCGACGGTGACGGCCAGGGACGCGTGCTGGTCCACCAGGGCGAAGGCCAGCTGGCCGTGTCCGGACTGTCGCTGGTCAACGGCGTGGTCGCCACCGGATCGGACTACGAGGGCGGCTGCCTGTGGTCCTACGGCGACGTCGCGCTCGACCAGGTCACGATCAGCGGTTGCCGGATCACCGATGCACCGTTCGGTATCGGCGCCGGCGTGCGCGCGCTCGGGAGCGTCAGCGCGACCGACACCACGATCAGCGACTGCCGGATCCTGGTGGGCGGTGCCGCCGGCGCCTCGGCGATCTCCGCCGAGGAGAACGTCACCCTGGTCGACAGCCGCCTCAGCGGCAACATCGTGGCGGTGACGGGCACCTACGACTACGGCTACATCTACTTCGGCGCGGTCAACACCTGGGGCCAGCTGACGATGACGCGCAGTACGGTCAGCGCCAATCGCTCCTACCTGACGAACCCCGACCTGTCGGACAGCCACGTCTGGGGCGGCGGTGTCACCACCCATGGCGGCGGCACCATCGTCGCCTCGACGATCGACGACAACCATGCGCGCGATCTCGGCGGCGGCGTCACGATCGACGGCTCGCAGGGGTTGACGATCATCAGCAGCACGATCTCCGGCAACTCGGCCGCCCGCGGCGGCGGCGTGCTGGTGATGCCGCTGTCGCGATCGGTGGCGATCCGCAACAGCACCATCACCCGCAACACCGCCCAAACCGGCGGCGGCGTCTACTTCGACGAGCCCTACGACCCGCTGCTGGTCGAGCTGCAGAGCACGATCCTGGCCGGCAACACCGCACCCGGCGGTGCCGACATCGGCAAGCGCGACCGCCTGTCGATCTACGGCGCGAACAACCTCGTCCTCGCCGTGGGGAACGGCGTCGTGCTGCCGGCCGACACGCTGCAGGCCGATCCGAAGCTGGCACCGCTGGCCGAGAACGGCGGCCCGACGCGCACGCACGCGCTGGCCGCCGGCAGCCCCGCGCGCGACGCCGGCAACGACTACTTCGGCCTCGGCACCGATCAGCGCGGCCCCGGCCACGCCCGTGTCGCCGGCGCCGAAGCCGACATCGGCAGCTACGAGGCGCAGGCCGCCACGGACGCGATCTTCCGGTCCGGGCTCGACGCGGACTGAGCGAGCGGCGCCGCCCCCACCGCCCGATCGCGGCGACGGGCGGCCACGCGCGGGAACGTCTCGCGCTCCCATCGACCTCCACCGGCGCCGGCCACCTCGCCGGCGCGTGCGCGACATCGCGTGCCGCGCGGCATACTCGCAGGCTCGCACTGCCGTGCCGCGTGCGGAGGAGCGCGCAATGCCGGACCTGTTCGCCGCCATCGACGAAGGCCGTATCGAGGCCATCGGCCCACGCGCCTGCGTGCTGCGCGGCTTCGCGCTCGCGCAGGCCGATGCACTGGCAGCGGCGGTCGTCGACGTGGCGCGCGCCGCGCCCTTCCGGCACCTGGTGACCCCGGGCGGCTACACGATGTCGGTGGCGATGACCAATTGCGGCGCGCTCGGCTGGATCGCCGATCGCCGCGGCTACCGCTACGCGGCCGTCGATCCGCAGACCGGCCGTCCCTGGCCGGCGATGCCGCCGGTCTTCGCGCACCTGGCCGGCACGGCCGCGGCCGCGGCCGGTTTCGCCGGCTTCGCGCCGGATGCCTGCCTGATCAACCGCTACCAGCCCGGCACGCGCCTGTCGCTGCACCAGGACCGCGACGAGCGCGACTACGCGGCGCCGATCGTGTCGGTCTCGCTCGGCATGGACGCGGTGTTCCTGTTCGGCGGCCTGGCCCGCTCGGACACGCCGGCCAAGGTGCCGCTGCGGCACGGCGACGTCGTGGTCTGGGGCGGCGAGGATCGCTTGCGCTTCCACGGCGTGCTGCCGCTGCGGGACGATCCCCACCCACAACTCGGCAGCCAGCGCATCAACCTGACGTTTCGCAAGGCCGCCTGAGCCGGTTGCAGGCCGGATCGCCGCGACCGGACGGCCGTGGCACTGTTGGGCCGCCACCGGCGGGTACCTCCCCCAAGCCCGCCGCAGCCAACACCTGAGCCGGATCGCCACGACGCTCCAGCTACTCCGGTAGATTCGAACGAATCAGGTCCGCAGTTTCGGCAAGTTGCCTGGCAGAAACCTGAACTCGCTCTCGGCGCCGTGCATCCCCGCTTGGATCGTGCGGGATACCCCGTTGGCGTCCGGCGCCATCGAATGTCGCGAGCTGCGGCGGACCTATACCCCAGTCACTGCCCTGCTGCCGAGGCACGACATGGAAATGGAAGTGCGGCGTTTCCTGTCCGCTGAAGACGCCGTTGTTCTGGAACGTAAGTATTCCGAGGGGGCGATACGTCTTGACGAGCGCCTCTGCGACTCTCTTGGCCGAGGCCAGTATGGCCCCGCACTCGTGGTCAGAGAGATCGAGTAGCGTCGCGATGTGCCGGCGTGTGATGACGCAGCACTGGCCAACCTCGAATTGCCACGGATTGATCACGGTCAAGGTGTGTTCGCCTTCGTCGATGATCTTCCAGCGTTCTTCGCGAGCTGCCACACAAAGGTCGCACGGATCTCTTATGGGAAGTTCGATCATCTGTCCTCTCCGAATCAGCCGGTTTGCCCAAGCGGCCCAACTGTAACGCGCTCGGGCGTGACGATCCGACGGATCACGACCGGCAACGGCTCACCCTGCGTTTCGCACGCCTTTGCCGAGGCCGCCCCCCACGGGGTCTGAAGCATGTCCGCATGCGCCCCGGCACGCCTCGTACCAGCAGCAAGGCCGAGCGCTTCATCCAGACCGCCCTGCGCGAATGAGCGAATGTGACTTCATTCGAGACTTCGGCTCAGCGCCAACAGGCACTGGATCACTGGCTTCATCACTGCAACTGGCGCCGGCCGCATACCGCTGCAGCGGCCTGACACCTGTCTCCCGACGGGGGCCGAGCCGAAACGACCTAGTGAAGCTTCATCGCCAGTCCGCGCCTGCCCCGCTCTGGACGGTATCGCCGGGACCGTCGGCAGGAGCCACCGGCGGCGCGACTTAGCTGCGACCCTGGCGGCTTCGCACCGAACGGCGCACTCGTGCGCTAGTCCATGCGTGCGTACCGGCTCGGCGATTGCCCGACGTGCCTGGCGAACGCGACGCTGAACGCACTCGTGGACCCGTACCCCACGCGTTCGGCCACCTCGGATACCGCCAGGCCATCGGCACGAAGCAACTCCTTGGCGATCGCCATGCGCCATGCCAGCAGGTACGCCATCGGCGCCACCCCGACCCGGCGCGTGAAGCGCTCGAAGAACACGGAACGCGAAAGTGCCGCGATCTTCGCCAACTGGTCGATGGTCCACGGCCGCTCCACCTGGGCATGCAACTGCCGCAGGGCGCGTGCCAGCCGCTCGTCGCCCAGGCCCCGTAGCAACCCCGGCGGCGCGCTTCCGGCCGCGGCCGCACGCATCGCCTCGACCAGCAGCAGTTCCACCAGCCGCGAGCGCATGAACTCGCTGCCCGGCTTCGGGTCCGCCGATTCCTCGCCCACCATCTGCACCAGCTGCGACAGCCGCGCCGAACCCTGGACGTGCACGACGATCGGCAGCAGCGACACCAGCAATCCCGGATCCACGCAATCGAACACGAACGCGCCGCCCAGTGAACGCATGTCCGGTTCGCCTTCCGGCTCGCCGTAGCGCAGCTCGCCCTGGCCGCCGGCGACCTGGTCGGGATCCAGGTGCACCGGCGGCGCCGGCGCGAAGCTCGACAGCGTGAAGGCCGGCGTCGTCGGCAACAGGACGAAGTCGCCGGCGCCGATGGCGACCGGCTGGTGCCCGTCGATCGCCAGCAGGCAACGCCCGTCCAGCACGATGCAGAAGCTGGGTTTTCCATACTCGGAATAGCGCACGGCCCAGCTGCCTTTGCCGCTGATGACGTTGGCGAACACCGCACGGGGCCGCAAAAGCCGGACCACCTCGGATAGCGGATCGCTCATATCAGGACTATTGCTAAACTAATAAGGACTTTACATCATCGATCATCCTTCGATGTGCGTCTATCGTTCGCTCCGAGTCCACCCAACCTCGGAGCTGAAAAATGAAGACCGTACTGATCACCGGCTGTTCGTCCGGCTATGGCCTGGAAACCGCCCGCCGTTTCCTCGCGCAGGGCTGGAACGTCATCGCCACGATGCGCACGCCGCGCGAAGACCTCCTCCCCGCATCCGACCGGTTGCGTGTCCTGGCACTGGACGTCACCGATCCCGACAGCATCGCGCGCGCGCTGGAAGCCGCCGGCCCGATCGACGTGCTGGTGAACAACGCCGGCATCGGCCTGTTCGGCGCATTCGAGGCCACGCCGATGGCGACCGTGCGCGAGATCTTCGAGACCAATACCTTCGGCGTGATGGCCCTGTGCCAGGCGATCATCCCCGCGTTCCGCCAGCGCCGCGCCGGCACCCTCGTCAACGTCACGTCGAGCGCGACGCTGGCTCCGTTTCCGCTGGTCGCCGCCTACACCGCCAGCAAGACCGCGATCGAAGGATTCACCGCCTCCCTCCGGCACGAACTCCAGGGCTTCGGCGTGCACGTGAAACTCGTCGAACCCGGTTACGGCCCAACGACCCGCTTCACCGCCAACGGCCAGCAGCGCATGCAGGGATTGATTCCCGAAGCCTACGCGCCGTTCGCACACAGCGTGTTCGCCGGCTTCGCCAAGGTCACGGCGACGACCGAAGCGGCCGACGTCGCCGAAGCGGTCTGGAGCGCAGCCAACGATGCCTCGGGCCACCTGCACTTTCCGGCCGGTGCCGACGCCGTTGCGCTGGCCGGGCAGCGCCGGCTCTGCTGAGTTCGTGGGCATGGCCGGTCGGACTGCAGTGCCGGTGAAGAAACGTGCCGATCAGTTCGCTGGGATGGTCACTGTGCTTCCGGTCTCCAGGAAGGGATACGACTGGGCGAATCCTGACGAATCTCCAACCGAACGAAGCGAGCAATCCAACGCTTCGCTCACGTTGCGGTCTCTGCCGGCGATCCGGCCGACGCGGAGCGGGACAAGGTGCGCCCACGCAGCAGGCGGTACGCCGCCGGGATGACCAGCATCGACAGCAGCGGCGCGGTCACCATGCCGCCGAGCATCGGCGCGGCGATGCGCTGCATCACTTCCGAGCCGGCGCCGGCGCCGATGAACAGCGGAAACAGGCCGGCCAGGATGACCGCGACGGTCATCGCTTTCGGGCGCACCCGCAGCACCGCGCCCTCGCGAATCGCCGCCTCCAGCGTGGCGATCGTGGCCGGTTCGCCCGCAGCCAGTCGGCGCTCCCAGGCCTGACGCAGGTACAGCAGCATGATCACGCCGAACTCGGCGGCGACGCCGCCCAGCGCGATGAAACCGATCATCGTCGCGATCGACGTCGCATGGCCCAGCATCCAGATCAGCCAGAGCCCGCCGACCAGCGCCAGCGGCAGGCTGAGCAGGATGATCGCGACCTCGCCGACGCGGCGGAACACCAGCCAGATCACCAGGAAGATGATCGCCAGCGCCGACGGCACCACCCATTGCAATCGCGCCTGGGCGCGCTGCAGGTATTCGTACTGGCCCGACCACGCAATGCCATAGCCCGAAGGCAGCTGCACCTGCTGGCCGACCGCGCGCTGCAGGTCGGCCACGACGGACCCCAGATCGCGGCCTGCGACATCGACATAGACGTAGCCGACCAGGCGGCCGTTGTCGCTCTTGAGCATCGGCGGCCCCGGACTGAGCGACACGTCGGCCACCTGCCCGAGCGTCAACTGCACGCCGCCGGGCGCAACGAGCGGCAGCTGCGCCAGTGCGGCCAGCGAGTCGCGCTGACCGCGCGGGTAGCGCAGCACGATCGGGTAGCGCTCCCGGCCTTCGATGGTCTCGCCGATCGGTTCGCCACCGACCACCGTCGCGATCAGTTGCTGCAGATCCGCCTGGCTCAGGCCATAGCGCGCCGCGACCTCGGGACGGATGCGCACATCGACATAGCGCCCACCGGTGACACGTTCGGCCAGCGCCGAGCTCACGCCCGGCACGGTCTTGGCGACATGCTCGACCTCGCTGCTGAGCCGCTCGATGACGCCGATGTCCGGCCCGGACACCTTGATCCCGATCGGGCTCTTGATGCCGGTGGCGAGCATGTCGATGCGATTGCGGATCGGTGGTACCCACAGGTTGGTCAGGCCCGGCACCTTGACCGCGGCATCCAGTTCCTGGCGCAGCTTTTCCGGCGTCATGCCCGGCCGCCACCGGCTGCGCGGCTTGAAGGTCACCGTGGTCTCGAACATCTCGATCGGCGCCGGATCGGTCGCGGTCTCGGCTCGACCGGCCTTGCCGAACACGTGCGCGACCTCGGGCACGGTCTTGATCATGCGGTCGGAGAGTTGCAATAGCTGTCGGGCCTTGTCCGCCGACAGGCCCGGCAAGGCCGTGGGCATGTACAGCAGCGTGCCCTCCTCCAGCGGCGGCATGAACTCGCTGCCGACGCGCAGGTACGGGATCAGCGTCAACGCCAGCACGAGGCCGCTCAGGCCCAGGGTCAGCCACGGGTGCCGCAGCACCCGGTCCAGCACCGGCCGATAGCCGGCGATCAGCCCGCGGCTAATCGGGTTGTCCTGCTCCGGGCGGATCCGGCCACGGATCAGATACCCCATCAGCACCGGAATCAGGGTCACCGACAAGCCGGCGGCGGCCGCCATCGCGTAGGTCTTGGTGTAGGCCAGCGGCGCGAACAGCCGGCCCTCCTGCGCCTGCAAGGCGAACACCGGCACGAACGACAGCGTGATCACCAGCAGACTGGCGAACAGCGCCGGACCGACTTCGGTGGCCGCTTCGCCCATCAACTGCCAGCGCGCTTCTCCTTCGGGCTCTCGGCCGTGCTCCTGGCGCCAATGCTCCAGGTGCTTGTGCGCGTTCTCGATCATCACCACCGCCGCGTCGACCATCGCACCAATGGCGATCGCGATGCCGCCCAGCGACAGCAGGTTGGCGGTGATGCCCTGGTGGCGCATCACGATGAAGGCGACCAGCACGCCCAATGGCAGGGTGATCACCGCGACCAATGCCGAACGCAGGTGCCACAGGAACAGCGCGCACACCAGAGCGACGACCAGAAACTCCTCGCCGAGCTTGCGGGTGAGGTTGCGCACGGCCTCATGGATCAGCTCGGAACGGTCGTAGACCGGCACGATCTCCACACCGCCGGGCAGGCCGGCCTGCAGTTCCTTCAATCGCGCCTTGACGTTCTCGATCGCGGTCAACGCGTCCTTGCCGGTGCGCAGCACGATCACCCCGCCGGCCACTTCGCCTTCGCCATCCAGTTCGGCGACACCTCGCCGAAAGGTGGGGCCGCGGGTGATGGTGGCGACCTCGCCCAACAGCACCGGCACGCCGTCCGCGCTGACCACCGGCACCTGCTCGAACGCAGCCTGGCTGCGCAGGTAGCCCTCGCTGCGCACCATCAGTTCGGCTTCGCCCTGTTCGACGACCGAGCCGCCGGTGGCGCCATTGGCGGCATCGACCGCGTCGATCAGTTGCACGACGGTGAGGCCGCGAGCGGCCAACGCCTGCGGGTCGGGCACGATCTGCCAAGCGCGTATCGCGCCGCCGACGCTGGCCACCTCGGCCACGTCCCGGACCGTCTTGAGTTCGTAGCGCAGGAACCAATCCTGCAACGACCGGAGCTGCCCGACGTCGTGCTGGCCGGTGCGATCGACCAGCGCGTACTGGTAGATCCAGCCCAGCCCGGTGGCGTCCGGACCCAGGGCGGGGCTCACGCCTTTCGGCAACCGGTCGCGGACCTGGCTCAGGTACTCCAGCACGCGCGAACGGGCCCAGTACGGGTCGGTGGAATCGTCGAACAGGAGGTAGACGAACGAGTCGCCGAAGAACGAAAACCCGCGCACGGCTTTCACGCCTGGCACCGACAGCATCGTGGTGGACAGCGGATAGGTGACCTGGTCCTCGACGATGCGCGGGGTCTGTCCGGGCCACTGCGTGCGGATGATGACCTGCGTATCGGACAGATCCGGCAGCGCGTCCAACGGCGTGTGCCGCACCGACCACAGCCCGGCGATGACCAGCAGCAGCGCCGCCATCAGCACCAGCACGCGGTTCGCGATGCAGGCGTGGATCAGGCGCGCGATCATGGCTGCTTCTCCAGACTGGCGGAGGGCACATCGCGGACGGTGCAGTCGGGGGCCGCGCCCGGTGCGAATTTCGGCACCAGTTGCATGTCCATGAAAGGCGACGTGCCGGACTGGTCGAAATGCTGGTCCGGCTTCATCGGGTCGTACCAGTACTGCACGGGGCACGAGCGCGCGGATGCGGGCGCAGCGATCTTCGCCGGCGCCGGTACGGGAGCGGTCTCCGGTGCGTTATCCGGTAAGGGCGCCTCCAGGGGCGTTCCCGGAGGCCCGGCTTCTGGCGCTCCCAGGCGCTCCATTGCACCCGACAGGCTGGCCTCCGAGTCGATCAGGAACTGGCCGGACACGACGACGCGCTCGCCGCCGGCGAGTCCGGCGATGACCTCGGTACGTCCACCGCCACCGCGCCCGGTACGCACCCGCACAGGGCGGAAACTGCCGTCCGCGTCTTGCACGATCACCCGGCTGTCGGTTCCCGTGGCGATCAATGCCTCGGTCGGCACCCAGGGCAGCGGTACATCGGCCTGCGGACGCAACGTCACCTCGGCAAACATGCCCGGTGCGAGCACGCCGTCCGGATTGCGCACTACGATGCGTGCGCGTTGCGTACGGTTGGCGGCATCGACCTGCAGCAGCAACGCTTCGACTTCGCCGACGAAGGTCTGCCCCGGCACGGCGCTGACCGACGCTTCGACCGGCGTTCCGGGTTTCAGGCGCGCCACGCCGGCCTGCGGAATCGCCGCTTCCAGCCACAACGTGGCGGTGCCGTTGATACGGAACAGCGGCGTACCCGGCAGGACCGCCTGCCCCTCTCGCGCCAGCACCTCGGTGACGACGCCCTGGCTCGGCGCGCCAAGCGTCACGCTACCGTCGCGGCCCACGCCGCCAGCGGGAATCCCGAGCACGCGCAGGCGGTGCTGCGCGGCCGATTGCAGGTCGCGCGCCGCGGGCGACTGCACTTGCCGCAACGCCTGCGCCTCGGCCAGCGCACTGCTCCAACTCGGAACCCGCAACGAAACCAGCGGCTGGCCGCGCACCACCGACGTGTACGGCGCCCTGACCTGCACCCGGGTGACGACGCCCTCGGCGCGGGCGCTGACTACCGTTTCCTGACGCAGGTCCCAGGTCAACGTGCCGGGCGCATGCACGATCGATATCCACGGCGCCACCTCGACCTGAGCGGTGCGAATGCCCACGCTCTGTTGCAGACCGGCATCGATGCGCACGCCACCGCCGGCGACCTCATCGGCGTACTTCGGCACCAGTTGCATGTCCATGAAGGGCGACTTGCCGGGTCGCTCGAAGTGCTGGTCGGGCACCATCGGGTCGTACCAGTACAGGACCCTGCGCTCGGCCGTGGTCGTCGCCGATGCGGCGGCCTGGTCCGTGCCACGGTGCGTGCCGCCTTGCGCCCACCAGTAGCCGCCGGCCAAGCCCGCGACCAGCAGTGCGAGCGCGGCGGTGGCCATCGTCAACCACGTCTTCGTGCGCGTCATGGCGAAATCTCCTTCTCCGGCAGCAGATAGGCCAACGCCGCCCAGGCGCGGCCGAGTTCACCCAGATGACGGGCGTGTTCGACGTGCAGTTCGAGCTCGTCGCGGCGCGCTTCCAGCCACGGCTGCAGATCGCCGCCGCCCGCGTAGGCGGCCAGCGCTGCCTGGGCACGGTCATGGGCGAGTGGGAGGCTTTCGGTTTCCTTGCGCGCGACCTGCCGCGCAAGGCCCTGCCATGCGGCCAAGGTGCGGCGCACCGCTTCGGCCTGCGTGCGCCGGGCGTCTTCGCGTTCGGCCGCCACGGCGTCGAGTTCGGCGCGCCGTGCCGCCACGCCACGGTTCTGCCGGTTGCGCGGGAACAGCGGCAGACCGACACCGACTTCGACCATCAACATGTCACTGCGGCGCCTGCCAGTCGGCGTCCGATCGCGTTGTCCGTAGGTCACGCCGAGGCTCCAATCGGGGCGCTTCTCGGCCAGCGCGGCATCGACTTCGGCTTCGGCCACTGCCTCGCGCGAACGCCACGGCAGCAGCGGCCCTTGGCGATCGATCGAGCTCAGCAGCTCGGCCGGGGCGACGGGCAGTTCCGCCAACGCGGGCGGTGCGTCCTCGGCCTCCAGATCCGCCGGCTCCTCACCGAGCCAGCGCGCAAGGCCGGCACGGGCAGCCTCCACGGAAGCCTCGGCGGCATCGATCCGGTTCTCCAGATCGAGCGCAGCCGCTTGCGTGGCCAGGGTGCCGGTCACCGTGTCGGCGCCCCCCGCCAACCGCGCCTTGGCGGTGCTTACGGCCATGGCAGCGGGTTCTCGCAAAGACCGCAGAGCAGCGACCTCGCGCTGGGCCGCCCACAGCGCGATCCAGGCTTCGGCGACGCCGCGCCGCACTGCCAACTGCTCCGCCGTCGACAACGCCTGCGCCTCCTCAATACCTCGATCGGCCACGACCTGACGCGCGCGCCGCTTGGCGCGCGCCGGGATTTCCTGCATCACGCCGATTTGCTTCATGGTCATGTCGTCGGCGCGGAAGTCGAACGCGTCGGCACCGGTGACCGGCCAGTTGCCGAGGCCGAACGTCAGTTTTGGATCGGGCAAGGCGGCGGCGCGAACGGCTTCTTCCTGCGTGGCTGCGACCTGCGACCGACGCGCCTGAAGCATCGGGGCGCGCTCCGCCCCCAGGCGCTGCGCGTCATCGAACGAGACGTCAGTCGCGAAGGACCAGACGGGGGAGAGGACGACGCCGAGAGCCAGCGTCCACGCGTACCAACGGCGAATGCCGCACCGACGGTGCAGCGAGAATGGAAAGGACATGAGACCTCCGAACACGCAACGACGAGCGCGCCACCGGGATCGGCAGCGCGGGAATGGGTCGCGGTCGGGGCCTAGATCTGCAGGCTACAGAAGCGCTGCGCCGGTGGCGGGTCGGACCGGCAGATCGGCACGTCTTCGTAGTACTGGGCCTGCACTGCCGGCAGCAGGGCCGCAGTCAGCGCGAAGTGCAGCGGCGCCAAGGCCAGCGGCGGCACCTGCGGCGTCTTGGAATCGGGATTGGTGATGTGATCGCGCTGGCAATGCTGGTCGCAAAGCACCGGCGCCTCCGGGTCCGGCATCGCCATGCCTTCGCAACCAGCCATCCTCATCGTAAGTTCCGGTGGAACCTCGGCGATCGGACACGCGTAAGCCGCGAGGGCGAACTGCTGGAACAGCAGCGCCAGCAGGGCCAGCGAGGTGAACCGCAGGCGCAGGCGGCGGCCGCGAATGGTGCGCAGCAGGTTCACCGTCCACCCCCGCAAGGCGACGCCCCACCCTCGCGGCGCAAGCGCACCACGGCAGCGGACAACCTCGAAGGAGCGACCAGTCCATGCATAGAGGGGCGAGTGTACCGCTTACAGCATGCTGAATCGGGGCGGTGGCGAAGCACCCTACCCGATCGGCTCCGAAACCTTCGAGTCCTTCCCGGGCTGCCAGTGTGCAAGCTCATCCGCACGCAAGTAGCTGCGGTATCGCCAGAAATCGGACGACTGGCTTTCCAGGTCCGACATTCATCCTGGGTCGTGGACCTAGCCTTGAGGTTACGCAGCGCGGTGTCGGTAAGCAGTGGAGTTTCTCCTGCATTCGTGACGGCTTTTACCGTCAGGAGCCGGGAGACCTGCTGATGCCCGGAAAGCCGCACAAACGAGCTTTCCCGAGGAGAAATTTACCGTCAACGACCGGTTTGGTCTGGATAGCAAACGGCAGGGTCTCAATGCGATCTTCGCCTCTTACCACCACTTCCACCGCCAGCCTGTCCCGCTGGCCGGCGATGGGCACCGATAACTGTCGCGACGTATCTATCCTTGAAACAACACGTTGCGGCAGTTTTTCGATAGCGGGCGATAGTCTTCGAGGGACGTCAATTCATTCCCACTCGATCGTCGCCGGCGGCTTGCCGGAGATGTCGTAGACCACGCGCGAGACGCCGCGCAGCTCGTTGATGATGCGGTTGGAAACCGTGCCGAGGAACTCGTACGGCAGGTGCGCCCAGTGCGCGGTCATGAAGTCGATGGTCTCCACTGCGCGCAACGCGATGACCCACTCGTAGGCGCGGGCGTCGCCGACGACGCCGACGGACTTGACCGGCAGGAACACCGCGAAGGCCTGGCTGGTCGTGTCGTAGAGGTCGGCCTTGCGCAGCTCCTCGATGAAGATCGCGTCGGCGCGGGCCAGCAGCTCGGCATGCTCGCGCTTGACCTCGCCGAGGATCCGCACGCCCAGGCCGGGACCCGGGAACGGATGGCGGTAGACCATCGTGCGCGGCAGGCCGAGCTCGACGCCCAGGCGCCGCACCTCGTCCTTGAACAGCTCGCGCAGCGGCTCGACCAGGCCGAGCTTCATGTGCTCGGGCAGGCCGCCGACGTTGTGGTGGCTCTTGATGACGTGCGCCTTGCCGGTCTTGCTGCCGGCCGATTCGATCACGTCGGGGTAGATCGTGCCCTGCGCCAGCCACTTGGCATTGGAGAGCTTGGCCGACTCCTCCTCGAAGATCTCGATGAAGAGGTTGCCGATGATCTTGCGCTTGGCCTCCGGGTCGGTGACGCCGGCGAGTGCCGCGAAGTAGCGCTCGGCCGCGTTGACGCGGATCACCTTGACGCCCATGTGCTGGGCGAACATCGCCATCACCTGGTCGCCTTCCTGCCAGCGCAGCAGGCCGGTGTCGACGAAGACGCAGGTCAACCGGTCGCCGATCGCCTTGTGCAGCAAGGCGGCGACCACGGAGGAATCGACGCCGCCCGACAGGGCGAGCAGCACCTCGTCGCCGCCGACGCGTTCGCGCACGCGCGCGATCTGATCCTCGATGATGTTGGCGGCGGTCCACAGCGTCCGGCAACCGCAGATGTCGACCACGAAGCGGCGCAGCAGGGTCTGGCCCTGCAGCGTGTGCGTGACTTCGGGATGGAACTGCACGCCGTACCAGCGCTTGGCCTCGTTGGACATCGCCGCGACCGGGATGCGGTCGGTCGTGGCAGTGACGGTGAAGCCGGGCGGCGCGGCGGACACGTGGTCGCCGTGGCTCATCCAGACGTCGAGGCGGGCGGCGCCGCCGTGGTCGGAGAGGCCGGCGAGCAACGCGTCGGGAGCGACCACGTCGACCTCGGCATGGCCGAACTCGCGCTGGTCGGCCGCTTCGGTGGCGCCGCCGAGCTGGGCGGCCAGGGTCTGCATCCCGTAGCAGATGCCGAGCAGCGGCAGGCCGCCGTCGAACACCACCTGCGGTGCGGCCGGCGCACCGGGCAGCGTGGTCGATTCCGGGCCACCGGACAGGATGATGCCCTTGGCGCCAAAGGCGGCGATCTCGGCCGGGTCGTGGTCCCAGGCCCAGATCTCGCAGTACACGCCGATCTCCCGGATACGGCGCGCGATCAGCTGCGTGTACTGCGCGCCGAAATCGAGAATGAGGATCTTGTCGCTGTGCAGGGCGGTCACGCGGTCAGAACTCCAGGGTCTGGGCCAGTTGCTTGCGCATCGCGACGAACTCGGCACTGGCTTGGCCGTCGTCGGTCAGGCTGTCCTGCAGCAGCAGGAGCACGTCGCGGGAGCGCCCCTCGATCCGGTACGCCTCGTTCCGGATCCGGCTGGAGGCCAGCGTCACGGTCATCGCGACGCCGTCGATCGGACCGTTGCGCGTCGCCAGCAGGATCGATTCGCGCGGGGCCGGGCGCTTGGACTTCAGTGTCTGCGCGATGCCGTCGAGCACCGCATCGGGGTCCGCGCCCTCGCCCTTTTCGGCACCGAGCACGATGATGACGGCGCTGTTGCCGTCCAGCGTCCAGGTCGCGGGCGACTCGAATTCCCACGGGAAATGCCGCGGATAGTCGAAGGCGATGCCGGCTTCGGCGAACCGGCGGAACGGCAGCTCGTCCACGCGCAGGCTCACCGGCTTGCCGTCGATGCGGACCTCGACGGACTGGCCGGCGTCGAGGCGGATGTCCTGGTCGCCGAGACGGACACGCAGCTGCGTGGGCGGCTCGGCGCAGATGCCGGCCGATGCGGTGGCGGCCGCGACGATCAATGCCAGCACCCTATGCATGGTCGACCTCAGGTCAGGCGGTAGTTGGGTGCTTCCTTGACGATCTCGATGTCGTGCGGATGTGCTTCGCGCACACCGGCGCCGGTCACCTTGACGAACTGCGGCGTACTGCGCATCTGCTCGATCGTTGCGCAGCCGCAGTAGCCCATCGAGGCGCGCAGGCCGCCGACCAGCTGGTGGACGATGTTGCGCAGCGGCCCCCGGTACGGCACGCGCCCCTCGATACCTTCCGGGACGAGCTTCTCCGGGTCGGAGGCGTCCTGGAAATAGCGATCGCTGGAGCCCTTTTCCATCGCGCCGATGGAACCCATGCCGCGATAGCTCTTGTACGAGCGCCCCTGGTACAGCTCGACCTCGCCGGGTGCTTCCTCGGTGCCGGCGAACATGCTGCCGAGCATCACGGTGGAGGCGCCGGCGACGATCGCCTTGGCGACGTCGCCGGAATAGCGGATGCCGCCGTCGGCGATCAGCGGGATCTCGTCCTTGAGCGCGTTGGCGACCAGGTCGATCGCGGTGATCTGCGGCACGCCGACGCCGGTGACGATGCGCGTGGTGCAGATCGAGCCGGGGCCGACGCCGACCTTGACCGCATCGGCACCGGCGTCGCGCAGCATGCGCGCGGCGTCGCCGGTGACGATGTTGCCGCCGATGACCTGGGTGTCCGGGAAGTGCTTCTTGACCCAGGCGACGCGGTCGATGACCGACTGCGCGTGGCCGTGCGCGGTATCGACGATGATGACGTCGACGCCCGCCTCGACCAGCGCCTCGACGCGCCGCTCGGTGTCGCCGCCGACGCCGACGGCGGCACCGACGCGCAGGCGCTCGGATGCGTCCTTGGCCGAATGCGGGTTGTCGCGCGCCTTCTGGATGTCCTTGACGGTGATCAGGCCGCGCAGCTGGAACGCCTCGTTGACGACCAGCACCTTCTCGATGCGGTGCTTGTGCAGCAGCGCCAGTACGTCCTCGTCGCTGGCACCCTCGCCGACCGTGATCAGGCGGTCCTTGCGCGTCATGATGTTCTTGACCGGATCCTCGGGCTTCTTCTCGAAGCGCAGGTCGCGGCTGGTGACGATGCCGACGAGCTGGTCGCCGTCGACGACCGGCACGCCCGAGATGCCGTGTTCGCGCGTGATGCGGAGCACGTCGCGGATCGAGGTATCCGGCCGCACCGTCAGCGGATCACGGATCACGCCGGCCTCGAACTTCTTGACCTGCCGCACTTCCGCGGCCTGCTGCTCGAGCGACATGTTCTTGTGGATGATGCCGATGCCGCCGCACTGGGCCATCGTGATCGCCAGGCGCGATTCGGTCACCGAATCCATGGCCGCCGACAGCAAGGGGATGTTGAGGCGGATCGAGCGGGTCAGGCGCGAGGACGTATCCACCTCGCGCGGAAGGACGGTGGAATGTCCGGGAACGAGGTAGACGTCGTCGTAGGTGAGCGCTTCGGCCAGGATGCGCATGCGGGACTCCGCGAGCGGCGATGGAAGCCCGCCATTTTACCGGGTTCCGGCGGTCCGGCGCCATGGCCGCCTTGGATGCGCTCCCGGGAGGCAGGCGGTGACGTGGCAACGGCGGCACCACCGGCTACGATGCACGCCCCCGAAATCGCCCGACGGAGCCTGCCCGATGCGCCCCCTGCCCCTGCTGGCCGTCCTGCTGGCCCTCTCCGGCCCCGCGGCCGGTGCCGACGAAGCGCCGACGATCGTCGGCGGCGAGCTTTCCGCCCGCTGGCCCGGCATCGGCGCGCTGATGCACGGCCCTCTCTTCGGCTGCACGGCGTTCCTGGTCGGCCCGGACCTGGTCATCACCGCGGCGCACTGCATCGGCTCGGACACGGTGGCGCCGCCGGACGTCTTCTTCACCGGGCCGGACCGCGACCACGTGCTCAACAGCTATCCGATCGCCACGATCACGCCGCACCCGGCCTACGACCCGGCCACCGCCGCGTTCGACCTGGCCGTGATCCGGCTGGCCGAGCCGGCGGTGGAGGCCGTGATCGAGGTCCGCACGACGCCGCTGACGAACGCCGACATCGGCCTCCCGGTGTGGATGGCCGGCTACGGACGCGACGAGAACGCCCAGTCGGAGCGCAAGCGCATCGGTGCGACGACGATCGCGGAGCTGATCCCCGACAATGTCGTCGTCGACGGCCTGCCGCAGGGATGTTTCGGCGACAGCGGCAGCCCGCTGTTCACGGCCGGGGGCGGTGCGCAGCCGGTGGCGCTCGGCGTCGCCAGCTTCATCAGCCACGAAAACTGCCGCGGCAGCACCTACTACCAGCGGATCGACCGGGCGCTGCCGTTCCTGCTCGGCTTCGAAGGACTCTGCGTCGAAGGCAGCCTCTGCAGTGACGCGCTGTTCGCCGACGATTTCGGCGGCTGATCCCCGCCGGCCGCGGCCGGCGGGAGCGCTCAGACCAGGGCCAGCGACAGCCCCGGCCAGTACGTGATGATCAGCACCGCCAGCAGCAGGATCAGGAAGAACGGCAGGCTGGCGCGCACCAGGGTCATCACCGGCCGGCCGAAGCGCAGGCTGGCGATGAACAGGTTCAGGCCGACTGGCGGCAGGAAGATCGCCAGCTGCAGGTTGGCCAGGAAGATGATGCCGAGGTGGATCGGGTCGATGCCGTAGCCGAGCGCGACCGGCAGCACCAGCGGCACCAGGATCACGATGGCCGGAAAACCTTCGAGCAGCATGCCGAAGACCAGCAGGAACAGGTTCAGCACCAGCAGGAACGTGGTCTTGCTCTCGATGCTGCCCTTGATCGCGTCGAACAGGCGCTCGGGCACGCCGGTGTCGATCAGCCAGTTGGTCAGCGCCAGCGAGAAGCCGAGGATCACCAGGATCGAGCCGACCAGGGTCATCGCCTCGCGCAGCACCGCCGGCAGCCGCCGCAACGGGATCTCCCGGCGGATCACCACGGTGACGACCAGCACGTACAGCGCCATCACCGCTGCCGCCTCCGAGGCGGCCAGCACGCCGGTATAGATGCCGATCAGGATCACGAACGGCAGCGGGATTTCCCAGGCGGCGTCGCGCAGCGCGGCGGCCAGTTCGCGGCCGCTGGTCGATCCGGTGACGACACCGGCCCGGCGCGCGTGCCAGACGCTGTAGACCGACAGCAGCACGACCATCAGCGCACACGGCAGCACGCCGGCACGGAACAGGGCGTCGACGGTGACCGGCGGCGTGGTGTGGAACTGCTGGGCGACGACGCCGTAGAGGATCAGCGGCATCGACGGCACCAGGATCAGGCCCAGGCTGCCGGCCGCGGTCAGCAGGCCCAGCGAGAACCGCTCGCCGTAGCGCGCCTGCATCAGCGCAGGGAACAGCACCGCGCCGAGCGCGACGATCGTCACGCCGGTGGCGCCGGTGAACGCGGTGAACAGCGCGCAGGCGATGATCGCGACGATCGCCAGGCCGCCGGGCAGCCAGCCGAGCAAGGCGTTGCTGACGCGCACCAGGCGCTTGGGCGCGCCGCTCTCGGCGAGCAGGTAGCCGGCCAGCGTGAACAGCGGGATCGCGACCAGGGCCGGCATGTCGGCCAGCCGGTAGAACTCGATCGCGACGACGGCGCCGTCCTGCCCGGCGAAATGGAAGCCGACCAGGGCGATCGCCGCGATCAGCGCGAACAGCGGTGCACCGGCCAGCGCCAGCAGCAGCAGGACGAGCACGAGCAGCACGGTGGTCACGGCGCGATCTCCGGGACCGGCGCATGGTTCGGCGGCGGCAGCAGCGCCTGCACCGCCAGGCGCAGCGCCAGCAGCGCGAAGCCGACCGGCAGGATCGCCTCCACCAGCCACACCGGCACGCCGGCGAATGCCTTCGCGCCGGAATCCAGGTCCAGTTGCACCAGGGTGATGCTGTACCAGGCCATCAGGCCCGAGAGCACCGCGGCGAAGCCGAGCGCGATCACGCGCAGCACGCGCGCGAACCGGCCGCGCGCGAAATAGGTGACGATGTCCAGGCCGATGTGGCGGTTCTCGCGGGCCGCGGCCAGCGCGCCGAGCATCGCCGTCCACAGCACCAGCGCGCGCAGCATCGGGTCGGCCCAGGCGATGCCGGTCTCGAACAGGTTGCGCAGGACGATCTGCGCGCCGGCCACCAGCACCAGCACCAGCACCGCGACGGCGATCAGGCCGTCCTCGAACCGGTGCAGCCAGGCGAGGGCCCGGCGCGCGCCGGGGCTCACCGGGCGGCGCCGCGCACGGCGGCCAGCGCCGCTTCGAGCTGGCGCTGCATGTCGGCCGTGATGCCGCCCTGGCGGATCAGCTCCTGGTACGACTCGTGGCCCAGGGCCTCCCAGCTCTTGCCGTCGGCCGCAGCCGGCTGGTTGATCGTCATGCCGGCTTGCTTGAGCGCATCGAGCGCGGCGGCGTTGTCGAGCCGGTTCTGCGCATCCAGGCGCTTGAAGACGGCGGCGAATTCCTCGCTGACGACCTGCCGGTCGGCCTCGGCGATCTTGTCCCAGCTCTTGCTGTCGACGACCAGGAAGCCGGTCACGTAGCTCAGCGGCAGGTCGATCATGTACTTGAGCTTGGTGTGCCACTGGAAGGCGATGGCACCGGCGGTGGTGTTGGCGGCCGAATCGATCAGGCCGGTCTGCAGGCTGGTGTAGACGTCGGACAGCGCCAGCGGAATCGGCGTGATGCCGGCGGTCCTGAACGCCAGCTCGGCGATCTTGTCGCCCTGCGGAATCCAGACCTTGGCCGCCTTGAGGTCGTCGCGGCTCTTGAGGTCGCGCGTGCTCATCAGGTAGGCGAAGCCGCCACCGCTGATGCCGAGCGGCTCGAAGCCGGCGGCCCGGATCGAGGCCTGGAGGGCCGGGTCGAGCTTGGCGCGGACCTGGTCCACCTCGTCCTGGTTGCGGAACAGGAACGGCAGGCTGTAGATCTGCACGTCCCTGGCCACCTCGGCCAGTTCGCCGGCGGTGAACGCGCCGCCCTGCAGCTGGCCGACCTTGACCTTGCGCAGGACCGTCAGCGAGTCGCCCATCACCCCGCCGGGGAAGTACTTGATCTCGACACGGCCCTCGGTCTTCTGCTTGACCGCATCGGCGCCGGCGCGCATCTCGCGCATCCAGGCGGTGCCGTCGGGCGCGAGGGTCGCGATACGGATCGTCGCGGCCTGCACGGCGGTGCCGGCCAGGGCCAGTACCGCGGCCGCGGCGAGACGCAGCCAGGCCGGGCGGATCGGAAGTTTCATCGTCGCTCCTAGAAGTAGTCGTTGCCGGAGGCCAGCAGCGCAGCGGCCCGCTGCTGCGCCAGCGTGTTGATCAGGGTCAGGCCGGGCGCGTGCGGGTCCGCGTCGATCGCCTCGTTGAGCAGGCGGTCGTGCAGGTCCCGGTCGAAGACCAGCCGTGCGTACTTTTCGGCATACAGAACGCGCACCATCTGGTTGCGCCCCTGCGACAAGGCAAGGGCCTTCTCGAAAAAGGCCTTGCCCTGCTCGGGTTGGCCGCCGAGCGAGGCCGGCCGCAGCGTGGCCAGCACGCCCAGGTACAGGTACGGCTCGCCGCCGGCATGGTTCGGGTCGATCGCGACGACGCGGTCGAGCAGCGCCTGCACCTTCGGGATGTCGGCGATGGCGTTCCAGTCCTCGGCGTTGGCCTGGATGCGGCCGGCCCAGCTGCTGGCCAGCGCGAACAGCAGCGCCGGGTCGCGGGCCTTGGCGACGGCCGCCGCGAACGGCTCGAACGGCTGGTCCAAGGCGGCGCACAGCGGCGCATCGGTGATGCAGGCGGCCCGCCGCGCGTAGTCGAACGCGTGGCCGGACAGGCGCTTGGCGCGAGCCGCGTCCTCCACCAGGCCGCCGCCGTAGGCGCCGTAGAGGCGCGCGCCCGCCAGCAGCAGGCCCGGGTTCTTCGGGTCGCCCTGGATCAGGCCGTCGATCAGCAGCAGGTAGGCCGGGATGCCGTCGCGCGCGGTGGCGACGTCGTCCTGGTTGAGGATGCCGGCCGTCAGGTTGTCGGCCATCCGCTGGCTGGCACGGTTGACGATGCTTGCGCAGCCGGATGCGCCGAGCAGGACGGCGCACAGCAGAAAGGCGTTGAGCGATCGGCGACGAGGCATGGCGCTGGCGTTCCGGTGCGGTGGGGTCGTTCAGGAAAAGAAGGTTTCGGCGGCTTCGAGCGTGTTTTCCATCAAGGTCGCGACCGTCATCGGGCCGACGCCGCCCGGTACCGGCGTGATCCAGGACGCGCGCGCCGCCGCGGCATCGAACTCGACGTCGCCGGTCAGCCGGCCGTCTTCGAGCCGGTTGATGCCGACATCGATCACGACCGCGCCGGGCTTGATCCATTCGCCCTTCACCAGCCCCGGACGCCCGGCGGCGACCACGACGATGTCGCCCTGCGACACGTAGCGCGCCAGGTCGTCGGTGAAGCGGTGGCAGACGGTGGTGGTCGACCCGGCCAGCAGCAGCTCCAGCACCAGCGGCCGGCCGACATGATTGGAGACGCCGACGACGACCGCATGACGGCCGCGCACCGGCTGGTCAGTATGCGCCAGCAGGGTCATGACGCCCTTGGACGTGCACGGACGCAGGCCGCGCTGGCGCAGCAGCAGGCGGCCGACGTTCTCGGCCTGGAAACCGTCGACGTCCTTGCGCGGGTCGATGCGATTGATCAGCGCCGGAGCGTCGACGTGCGCCGGCAGCGGCAGCTGGACCAGGATGCCGTGGACCTCCGGGTCGGCGTTGAGGCGGTCGACCAGGGCGATCAGGTCGCCCTCGGGCGTGGCCGACGGCAGGTCGTAGGCATGCGACGTGAACCCGACGCGCTGGCAGGCACGCCGCTTGTTGCGCACGTAGACCGCCGAGGCGGCATCGTCGCCGACCAGGATCACCGCCAGGCCCGGGCGCGAGCGGCCGCTCTCGACACGGGCCGCCACCCGTACCGCAATGCGGTCGAGCAGTTCGTCGGCGATGCGTTTGCCGTCCAGCAGCCTGGCGCTCATCTGAATGCGTGTCCCGGAAAACCGGCGATTATCCATGTCCGCGAATCCGGTCTCAAATTACCCCCGGGGATTGTCGGACGCTCTCGTAGACTTTGCCGGCCGCGACGGGAGCCCACGAACATGCGCGCACTGATTCTGAACCTGCTGCTGGCGAGCTGCTGCAGCGCCGTCGCCGCCGACCGTCCCGGCACCTCGCTGCTCGATCAGGCCACGCGCGAGCGGCTCGCGCAGGCGCCGGCCGGCACCACGGTCGAGCTGGCGGCGTTCCCGCTGGGCCCGGACGCCTCCGGACCGATCCGGTTCCGCCGCATCGAGATCTACGCAGCCGATGCGCGCATCTACGTAGTTGATGCCGACGGCACGCGCGAGATACCGCGCAGCCGCCGCGTGCACCTGCTCGGTGCCAGCGCCGACGGCGCCACCCGGGTGGGGCTGTCGTTCGACCCGGCATCCGCCGAGCCGCCGACCGGCAGCGGCACCGGCCCGGCCGGCCCGTTCATCCTGACCGCCCGGCGCGACGGCGGCGACTGGGCCCTGCAGGCGGTGTCGCCCGAAGCGGCCTTGCCCGAGGGCGTGGCGCCGGTCTTCACGCCGAACGAGGATACGGCGATCGGGCCCGAATACGTCGCGCCGGTGCTCGACCTCGCCGGCGCGGTTCCGACCGGTACCGGCTATGCCAGCGTGGCCGTCGTCGCGGTCGATACCGACACCGAGCTGCTCGCCGAGCGCTTCTCCGGCAATACCGTCCAGGCCACCGCCTGGATCGCCGACCTGTTCGCGCAGATGAACATCACCTACCAGCGCGACCTCAACGTGGCGCTGAAGCAGGGAACGACTTTCCTGCGCACCGCGAACGACCCCTACAACAACACCGACAGCCCGGCCAGCCAGGCGCAGCTGACCGAGTTCGGCAACTACTGGCAGGCCAACTACAGCGCCGGTGCCACGGCCGTCGCGCGCGGATTCGCGATGCTGCTGTCGGGCAAGTCCCCCAGCGGGAACAGCGCCTCGGGAATCGCCTGGCTCAATGCCTATTGCCGCACGACGAGCAGCGGCGGCAGCTACAGCGTCAACCAGGTGTTCACCAATCCCGGCATCGGCATACCGCTCAGCGCGTTCATCGTCGGGCACGAGCTCGGCCACAACTTCGGCGCGCACCACACCCACTGCGCCAGCACCAGCAACGGCAGCGGCCCGACCGGGACCAACACGATCGACCGCTGCTTCAACGGCGAGAGCGGCTGCTATACCGGCACGCCGACCTGCCCCGCCAGCGGGCCCGGCGCACCGCGCGGCAGCCTGATGAGCTATTGCCACATCGGCGCGCCCAACGGCGCCAACTGCGGGCAGAACGAGCTCCAGTTCCATCCCACCCACGCCATCCAGCTGCGCAGCCTGGTCGCGGCCAACACGCCGAGCTGCCTGCGCTCGGAGCTGATCTTCGCCAACGGCTTCCAGTAGGGCGTCCGGTGACGCCCTGCGTCGATCCATCGGGGCACCGGCTACACTGCACGGCGAACCACGCCCAACCGGAGCCCCGCGATGAGCGACATCACCACCGAGATCGAAGCGGCCGCGTTCCGCCGCCTGCTCGAGCACCTGGACCGGCGCAAGGACGTGCAGAACATCGACCTGATGATCCTGGCCGGCTTCTGCCGCAACTGCCTGGCCGACTGGTACCGGGAGGCGGCCGAGGCCCGCGGCGTGGAGATCGGCCGCGAGCAGGCGCGCGAACGGATCTACGGCGAGCCGTTCGCCGAATGGAAGGCACGCCATCAGCCCGAAGCCACGCCCGAGCAGCTCGCCGCGTTCGAGGCGGCGCGCAAGCAGGCCCATTGAGGCCGGCGGGCCGATACGGCGCCCCTTGAAACCAATCGCCGTCGGTTGCAGTCTGTAGCGGCCATGTCCGTGTCCGCCGTCCTCCTGCGCCTGCTGCTCGCGATCGCCCTGATCGCGAACGGCGTCGGCGTGCCGGTGGTCCCGTCCGCCCAAGCCGGCCCGGCCCGGGACGCGCAGGACCTGCCGTGCCACGGCGCGGCGGCCACGCCGGAAGCACCCGGCACCGCCACCGACCGGCCGGCGCCGGACGATCCCCACGGCTGCTGCCTGAGCGGGCCCTGCGCCTGCCTCCATGCCTGCCCCGCCCTGCCGGCCGCCCTGGCCGCCGCTCCCCCGCTGCCTCCGCGTGTCGCCGGCAGCGCGCTGCCCGGACCGGACTACCGCTTCGAGCCGGCCGACCGGCTGCACCGCCCGCCCATCGCCTAGCGCGGCGTGCCGTCCGCGCGCACCCTGAATGGGTGCCGGCGTGGATACCCATGGGAAACCGGCGGTTGCGCCGGCTTCCGCTGCAGACCTTCCGTGAAGCGGAAACCGGCGCGCCGTGCCGTGCCGGTTCCAAGGAGTTCTCCCGTGAAACACCCCGTTTTCCCGAGCCTGCCCGATGGCGGCCTCGACCTGCGCCGGCGGCGCTTCGTACAAGGCCTGGCGCTCGGAGGCGCCGCAGGCCTGGGCCTGATGCGCGTACCGGCGTTCGCCCGGACCGGTGCCTCGGCACCCACGGCCCTGACCGGCTCGGTGATCGACCTGTCGATCGGCGAGCTGCCGGTCGACTTCACCGGCCGTGCACGGCGCGCGGTCACCGTCAACGGCTCGCTGCCCGCGCCGCTGCTGCGGTTCACCGAGGGCGACAGCGTCACCATCCGCGTCCGCAACACGCTCGACGAGGACACCTCCATCCACTGGCACGGCATCATCCTGCCGGCGAACATGGACGGCGTGCCGGGCTTCAGCTTCCACGGCATCCGCCCGCGCGAGACGTTCACCTACCGCTACACGCTGCGCCAGAGCGGCACCTACTGGTACCACAGCCATTCCGGCTTCCAGGAGCAGAAGGGCCTCTACGGCCCGCTGATCGTCGACCCGCGCGAGCCCGACCCGGTGCGCAGCGATCGCGAGCACGTGATCCTGCTGTCGGACTGGACCGACGAGGACCCGTACCGGATCTTCGCCAAGCTGCGCAAGAACGCCGAGTACTACAACCGCAACAAACGCACGGTGGGCGATGCGATCGCCGACATCCGCCGCCAGGGCTGGGGTGCCACGCTCGACGACCGCCGGCTGTGGGGGGCGATGCGGATGTCGCCGACCGACCTCGCCGACGTCGGCGCCCTGACCTACACCTACCTGGCCAACGGCGTGACGCCGGCCGGCAACTGGACCGGCCTGTTCCGTCCGGGCGAGCGCGTGCGGCTGCGTTTCATCAACGGCTCGGCGATGACGTTCTTCGACGTCCGAATCCCCGGCCTCAAGATGACCGTGGTCGCCGCCGACGGCCAGAACGTCCATCCGGTGACGGTGGACGAATTCCGCATCGGCGTGGCCGAGACCTACGACGTCATGGTCGAGCCGTCCGGGCAGGACGCCTACACGATATTCGCGCAGTCGATGGACCGCGGCGGCTATGCGCGGGCGACGCTGGCGGTCCGGGACGGCCTGGCCGCGCCGGTGCCGGCGCCCGACCCGCGGCCGCTGCTGACGATGGCCGACATGGGTCACGGCGGGCATGGCGGGCATGGCGGGCATGGAACGGCAACGGCCCCGGGCATGGACCACGCCTCGCACGGCACGGCCCATGCCGGCATGGACCACGCGGCCATGGGTCACGGTGCGATGCGCGGCGGCCAGGCCGCCGCCGCGGGCATGCAGGCACACCCGGACAGCGAACGCGGCAACCCCGGCGTGGACATGCAGACGATGACACCCTCGCCGCGCCTGGATGATCCGGGCATCGGCCTGCGCGGCAACGGCCGCCGGGTGCTGACCTATGCCGACCTCCGGAGCCGGTTCGCCGATCCGGACGGGCGCGATCCCGGACGAACGCTCGAACTGCACCTGACCGGCCACATGGAACGCTACATCTGGTCGTTCGACGGCATCCGCTTCGGCGACGCCGAACCGTTGCGCCTGACCTACGGCGAACGGCTGCGCATCGTGCTGGTCAACGACACGATGATGGAGCATCCGATCCATCTGCACGGCCTGTGGAGCGACCTGGAGGATGCCGATGGCGCCTTCATGGTGCGCAAGCACACCGTCAACATGCCGCCGGGCACGCGGCGCAGCTATCGCGTGACGGCCGACGCGCTCGGACGCTGGGCCTACCACTGCCACCTGCTCTACCACATGGACGCCGGCATGTTCCGCGAGGTACGCGTCGAGGAGGCACGGCCATGAAACCGCGCAGCGCCTGCATCGCCCTGGCGATCGCCGCGGCCGTGGCGACGATGGTCCCCGCCGGCCCGGCCGCCGCCACCGATCCGGTGGATTCCGCGAAGACCCCGGCCGCGAAACACGGTGCCTCGAAGGACCATTCCACGAAGGACCACGCCTCGACGGATCACTCCTCGATGGATCACTCCTCGATGGATCACTCCTCGATGGATCACTCCTCGACGGATCACTCCTCGATGGATCACTCCTCGATGGATCACTCCTCGATGGATCACTCCTCGATGGATCACTCCTCGATGGATCACGCCTCGATGGATCACGCCTCGATGGATCATTCCTCGATGGATCATTCCTCGATGGATCATTCCTCGATGGATCACGCCTCGATGGACCACGCCTCGCACGGTTCACCGGCGGGTCCGGTCATGCCGCCGGTCAGCGATGCCGATCGCGCGGCGGCCTTCCCGGACCTCGGCGGCATGCGCATGAGCGACCACATGGACGACGATCCGGTCCTGGCCTACCTGGCCTTCGACCGCCTCGAATGGCAGGACGCCGACGGCGGCGCGTCGGCCTGGGCGGCCAAGGCCTGGATCGGCCGCAGCTTCGACCGGGTCTGGCTGCGCAGCGAGGGCGAGCGCAGCGGCGGCCGGCTGGAGGACGCCCAGGTCGAACTGCTCTGGGGACATGCCGTGCACCCCTGGTGGGACCTCATGGTCGGCGTCCGGCACGACTTCAAGCCGGGAGCCTCGCGCGACTGGCTTGCGTTCGGCGTCCAGGGATTGGCGCCGTACAAGTTCGAGACCCAGGCCACTGCCTATGTCGGCAACGGCGGCCGTCTCGCCGCGACGCTGGAGGCCGAGTACGAGCTGCTGCTGACCAACCGGCTGATCCTGCAGCCGCTGGTCGAGGCGAAGCTGTATTCGCGCACCGACCGCGCACGCGGCACCGGATCGGGCCTCGACACGCTGGAGGCGGGCCTGCGCCTGCGCTACGAGATCCGGCGCGAGATCGCCCCCTACGTCGGCGTGGCCTGGCACCGCCGCTATGGCACCGGCGCGGACCTGGCGCGCGGGCACGGCGAGCCCGTGGAGGACACGCGCCTGGTGGCCGGCATCCGCTTCTGGTTCTGAGCGACGCGCGCCCTGACGGACCCCGCCTGCGGGCGGGGCCGTCACCGGCGCAGGCCGCGCTGGCCCGCCGCCGGCCGGTCGCGACACGGCGGGCTTGACCCTGGACACGACTCCAGGGTTTAGGCTGTCCGCATGAAGACCCTCCCTTCCCCCTCCATGACGATCGGTGCGCTGGCGCGGGCCAGCGGCGTCGGCATCGATGCGATCCGCTTCTACGAACGCGAAGGCCTGTTGCCGCGGCCGGCCCGGCGCGCCTCGGGCTACCGCGACTATCCGCTCGATACCGTGCGCCGCCTACGCTTCATCCGGCGCGCGAAAGCGCTCGGCTTCAGCCTCGAGGAGATCGGCGAACTGCTGGCGCTGTCGTCCGATCACGAGCACGGCGTCGAGGGCATCCGCCAGCGGGCCGCCACGCGCCTGCGGATGATCGACGAGCGCATCGCCGAGCTTCAGCGTGTCCGCCAGGGCCTGCAGGCCCTGGTGGGGCAATGTCCCGGCGAGGGATCGCCCGACCGCTGCCCGATCCTGCAGGCGCTGGGCGACGAGGACAGCGCCCCGGCCACCCTCTCTTCTTCCCTCCCCGAACGGCCTTCCCGATGAAACAGTCCAATCCTCCCGCGTGCTGCGGCACGCAGGCACCCCCGCCGGCCGGACCGGCGCACGGCGCCGCTCACTGCCATGGCAGCCACGCGGCCGCCGCGCCCCCCGAGGTCAAGGATCCGGTCTGCGGCATGACGGTCGACCCGGCGACCGCCCGCCACCAGGCCGAGCACGCCGGCCGGACCTGGCATTTTTGCTCGGCCGGCTGCCGCGAGCGCTTCGTCGCCGATCCGCAGCGCTATGCCGGCGACCGCCCGGCCCCGGCGCCGGTGGATGACCCGAGCGCGATCTACACCTGCCCGATGCACCCGCAGATCCGCCAGCAGGGGCCTGGCCATTGCCCCTTGTGCGGCATGGCGCTGGAACCGCTGCTGCCGTCCGCCGACGGCGACGACGGCGAGCTGACCGCCCTGGGCCGGCGCCTGGCGGCTTGTGCGGCACTCACCGCGCCGGTGTTCGCGATCGCGATGGGACCGCACCTGTTCGGCTGGCACCTGCCCGCGCCGTGGGCCGGCATCGCCGGCTGGATCGAGGCGCTCTTCTCGACGGTCGTCGTGCTCTGGGGCGGTGCCGGGTTCTTCGTGCGCGGCGCGCGCTCGCTGCGTCCCTGGGCGCCCAACATGTACACGCTGATCGCGCTCGGCACCGGCGTCGCCTGGCTCTACAGCGCGATCGCCTTCGCGGCGCCGGCCGTGTTCCCGGACGCGTTCCGCGATGCCCACGGTGCGGTGGCCGTGTACTTCGAGGCGGCGGCGGTCATCGTCACCCTGGTGCTGCTCGGGGATTTCCTCGAACTGCGCGCACGGCGGCGCACCGGGGCCGCGCTCAAGGCCCTGCTCGGCCTGGCTCCCAAGACCGCGCGCCGCATCGACGCCACTGGCGAGGAAACCGACGTCCCGCTGGATCAGGTGGCGGTCGGCGACACCCTGCGGGTGCGGCCCGGCGAGAAGGTCCCGGTCGACGGCCGCGTGCTCGAAGGCACCGGCCATGTCGACGAGGCGATGCTGACCGGGGAGCCGATGCCGGTGGCCAAGATGGCCGGCGATGCGCTCAGCGGCGGCACGCTGAACCGAGACGGTTCCCTGGTCATGCGTGCCGAGCGGGTCGGCGCCGACACCTTGCTCGCCCAGATCGTCGGCCTGGTGGCCGAGGCACAGCGTTCGCGCGCGCCGCTGCAGCGCGTGGCCGACCGCGTCGCGGCCTGGTTCGTCCCGGCCGTGGTCGCCGTCGCGGCGGTGGCGTTCGCCGTGTGGGCGGCGGTCGGCCCGGAGCCGCGCCTGGCGCATGCGCTGATCGCGGCCGTGTCGGTGCTGATCATCGCCTGCCCCTGCGCCCTGGGGCTGGCCACGCCGATCTCGATCATGGTCGCCAGCGGCCGCGGCGCACAGAGCGGCGTGCTGTTCCGCGACGCCACCGCGATCGAGACGCTGCGCGAGATCGACACCCTCGTCGTCGACAAGACCGGCACGCTGACCGAAGGGCGGCCGTCGCTGCGGACCGTCGTTCCACGCGGCGGCCGGACCGAAGCGGATGCCCTCGCGCTGGCGGCGGCACTGGAACGCCCGAGCGAGCACCCGCTGGCCCGTGCCATCGTCGGCGCGGCGCAGGCGCAAGGCCTTGCGATCCCGGCCGCCGGCGACTTCGTCGCGCTGAACGGCCTCGGCGTCCGCGGCACGATCGGCGGACGGACCGTCGCGCTCGGCAACGCGCACCTGATGGCCGAGCACGGCGTCGTCCTGGACGAGGCCGACCGCGAGCAGGCCGAAGCCTTGCGCGCGAACGGCGCGACGGTGGTGTTCCTGGCCGACGACGGCCGGCTGGCCGCGCTGCTGGCAGTCGCCGATCGCATCAAGCCGACCACGCCGGCGGCGATCCGGCGCCTGCATGCGGCCGGCCTGCGCATCGTCATGCTGACCGGCGACATGCCGACCAGCGCACGCGCGGTGGCCGCGGAACTGGGCATCGACGCGGTGCACGCCGAGGTCTCGCCGGCCGGCAAGGCCGCGGTGATCGAGGCGCTCCGGCGCGAAGGGCGCCGCGTCGCGATGGCCGGCGACGGCATCAACGACGCGCCTGCCCTGGCGGCGGCCGACATCGGCATCGCGATGGGCGACGGCACCGACGTGGCGATCGAGAGCGCCAAGCTCACGCTCGTCAAGGGCGACCTCAACGGCATCCTGCGTGCCCGGGCCTTGTCGCAGGCGACGGTGCGCAACATCCACCAGAACCTGGCGTTCGCGTTCGGCTACAACGCGCTGGGCGTACCGATCGCCGCGGGCGTGCTGTATCCGGTCGCCGGCTGGCTGCTGTCGCCGATGCTCGCCGCGCTGGCGATGAGCCTGTCGTCGGTGTCGGTGGTCGGCAACGCCCTGCGCCTGCGCAAGGCGCCGCTGCCGGGCAGCTGATGGCGCAGGGACGCCGCCATGACAGGCGTCACCTGCGATCGCTGACGGCCGGGGCTGCCGCGGGCCCGGCCGCCGGCCGATCATGCTCCCGCACCACAGGCGGTGCTGGAGGAGCAACGATGAACGTCACCGATCGGCTGTCGCCGTCGAATCGCACCCTGATCGAGAAATGGTTGCCGGTCCTGCTCGCGGTCGGCGTCGTCTGGCTGTTCGCCCGCGGCCTCAAGAACCTGTTCTGGACCGGCTTCGGCCTGTTCTGGGCGTTCTGGTGGACCGGCCACTGGTTCCTGCGCTGAAGCGGCGCGCGCCGGACGCCGGCAGACGCATCGTCAACCGGCGGCGGCGCAGATCCGCGCGATGTCCTCGTAGCCGGTGAACACCGCACCGCTGCCGCAACCGGGGCAGTCCGGATCGCGCGGCAGGGCCAGTTCGCGGAACGTCGCCGCCAGCGCGTCGTAGCAGAGCAGGCGGCCGGTCAACGGCCGGCCCGCGCCGAGGACCAGCTTGATCGCCTCGGTCGCCTGCAGCAGGCCGACCGTGCCGGGCAGCACGCCGAGCACGCCGGCCTCGCTGCAATTGGGCGCTTCGGCGGCCGAGGGCGGTTCCGGGAACAGGCAGCGGTAGCACGGCGAGGCCGCATCGCGCGGATCGAACACGCTGACCTGTCCGCTGAAGCGATGGACCGCGCCGTAGACCAGCGGGATGCCCAGGCGCCGCGTCGCCGCATCGAGCAGGTAGCGCACCGCGAAGTTGTCGGCGCCGTCGATGACGACGTCGTGGCCGGCGATCGCCTCCTCGACATTGGCCGCCAGCAGGCGCTCGGACCGCACGCCGATCTCGATGCCGGGATTGAGCGCCGCCAGCGCGATCCGCGCCGATTCGGTCTTGGCCATGCCGATGCGCGCCTCGGTGTGCAGCACCTGGCGCTGCAGGTTGGAGCGCTCGACGTGGTCGTCGTCGATCAAGGTCAGGTGGCCGATGCCCGCCGCGGCCAGGTACAGGCCCGCCGGCGAGCCGAGGCCGCCGGCGCCGATCAGCGCGATGCGCGCACGCAGCAGCCGGGCCTGCCCTGCCACGCCGACTTCCGGCAGTACCAGGTGGCGCGCGTAGCGGTCGCCGGCATCGGCACCGAGCAGGCCCGCCGTTTCGGGCAGGCCCTCGGCACGCCAGCGCGCGAACCCGCCGCTGACCGAACGCACGTCGCGGTAGCCAAGGGCCAGCAGCGTGTCACGCGCGAGCAGCGAGCGCCGGCCGCTGGCGCACAGGGTCAGGATCGGGCGGCCGCGATCGGGCTCCAGCGCCGGAAATGCCGACTCGATCGCGCCGCGCGCCAGGCCGAGCGCGCCCTCCGGCAGGCCGCCGGCGCGTTCGTCGTCCTCGCGCACGTCCAGCAGCAGCGCACCCTCGGACTGCGCCCGGCGTGCCGCCTGCGGATCGATCTCCACCGCTGGCGGGAGCGACGCGCTGCGGCCGGAGGGCACGGCGGCCATCCCGCTCAGCCCGAGCCGACCGAGGCCGCGGAGCGTCCCGTGCGCCGCTCGACCAGGGCCAGATTGGCGGCGATCGCCGGCTGGTCCGGCGCCAGCCGTGCCGCATAGCCGAGCACGTCGAGCGCGGCATCGATGCGGCCGTCGTGGAAGCAGGCCATGCCGTAGAGGTTCAGCGCGTTGAGGTCGTCCGGCCGCTGCACCAGGACGCGTTCCAGGCAGCGGATCGCCAGTGCCAGGTCACCTTCCTTCAGGTGGTGCTGGGCCAGGTAGATCAGCGCCTCGGGCTCGTCCATCCACTGTTTGAACTGCGCCGCCCATTTCTCGCGCATGCGCTGGTAGTACTGCTCGCGCTGCGGCTCGTTGGAATTGGGACCGTAGCCGCAGCCGGAGTCGCCGATCGCGCCGTTCCAGATGCAGGTCGCCGCTTCCACCCACTGGAACGGCGTGCGCGAGGCGCAGTTGATGAAGAAATCGTGATCCTCGTAGACCGGGAAGGTCGGGTCGAAACGGGCGCCCTCCTCGACCAGGCTGCGGTGGAACAGGGTCGCCACCGGCTGGCTGCGATTCTGGTTGTACAGCTGCATGTGATAGCCGGCGCGCCCGCTGTAGCCGATCAGCGAACCGTCGACGTCGTGCACGCGTGCGCTGGAATAGAGCAACCGCACGCCCTCGCCGCGCGGCGCCTCCAGCAGGGTCTGCACGTGCTCGGGCAGCAGCTCGTCGTCGTCGTCGAGGAAGTTCAGCCATTCGCCGCGCGCGGCGTCCAGGCAGGCGTTGGCCGCTTCCGGCCGCGTCAGCCGGCGATCGGGCTCGGGCAGGACCAGGCGCAGCGGCCGGCCGCCGTACTCGGCCGGCAACGGGCGATGCCCGTGCCCGCAGGCCGCGACGACGACGATCTCGACGGCCGGCCAGGTCTGTGCGGCCGCCGAGTCGAGCGCGCGCGTCAGCGTCGGGCGATCCATGCTGCGGATCAGGATCGATACCAGGGGGGTGTCTTGGGTCATGGTGAAAGGCTACCGGAAAGCGTGAAGATCAGGACCGGCACCGCCGTGCCGGCCGCCAGTTCGTGCTGGTCCGCCTCGATGCGCACGAGCGCATTGGCTTCGGCGACGCCGCGCAGCATGCCCGAGCCCTGCCGGTCCAGCGCGACGGCCTCCAGCGTTCCGTCCGCGCGCGGCGCGACGGTGGCGCGCAGGAACTCGGTGCGATCGTGCCGCTTGCGCAACGGCGCGGCCAGGCGTGCATGGGCCGGCAGCACGACCGTGGAAGTCGCCCCCTGCAGCGCGTCCAGGAACGGCAGCACCAGCACGAGGAAGGTCGCGAACGTCGAGACCGGGTTGCCGGGCAAGGCGCAGATCCGCGCCGGGCCGATGCGTCCGCTCAGGAACGGCATGCCCGGCTTCATGCGCACCTTCCAGAAATCGACCGTGCCCAGGTCCGCGACGACGGCCGGCAGCAGGTCGGCCTCGCCGGCCGAGACGCCGCCGCAGGTCAGCACCAGGTCGGCCTCGGCGGCGGCGGCTTCCAGCGCGGCGCGAAGGGCGCGGGCGTCATCGGCGACGTGCCGGTGCGCGCCCCGTTCCACGCCGGCCTGCCGCAACAGGGCGCCGACGCTGTAGGCATTGCTGTTGTGGATCTGCGCCGCCGAAGGCACCTGGCCCGGCATCACGACCTCGTCGCCGGTCGTCAGCAGCACCACGCGCGGACGGCGCACGACCGCGAGCGTCGACCGTCCCAGCGATGCGCAGACGCCGAGATGGGCCGGGCCCAGGCGCTGGCCACGGCCGAGCGCGCGCTCGCCGCTGCGAAAATCCTCGCCCGCCGGACGCACGTTGGCACCGGGCCGCTCGCCGGCGCCGATGATCGCGTGGCCGTCCTCGACGCGGACGTTCTCCTTGATGACGACGCTGTCGGCGCCTTCCGGCAGCGGCGCGCCCGTCATGATGCGCAGGCATTCGCCCGGCTGGACCGGGATCGTCGCCGCGGCGCCGGCCAGCCGCGTGCCGACGATGCGCAGCCGGCGCTCGCCGGCCGCCGGCAGGTCGCTGCCGTGCAGTGCGAAGCCGTCCATCGCCGAGTTGGCGAACGGCGGCACCGGCCGCTCGACGATCAGGTCCTCGGCCAGCACGCGGCCGAGCGCATCGTCCAGCGCCACCGACTCGACCGGCAGCGCCTGCGCGCGCCCTGCCTGCTCGAGGAAGGCGCGCGCCGCGTCGACCGACAGCGGCGACGCAGGTTCAGGAGCGCTTGCGCAGGTGTTCATCGAAAGCGGCGAAGTCTTCGGCGGTATTCAGATTGCCGAAGTGTACGCGGCTCGCGGAGAAATCAACCTCGCGTGCCCCGATCGCGGTCTGCCAGGCATGCACGCCGAGGCCTTGCGCCGCCGCAACGGCGGCCGCGCCGGCCAGGCCGGATGCGTACAGCGCGAACAGCGGCTGGCGCCGCTCGCCGTCATGGGCGACCACGGCCGGGCCACCGGCCGTGGCGGCGGCGCACAGGCGCTCGGCCAGGTCGACCGGCGGAATCGGGCAGTCGACCGGCACGGTCAGCAGCCACGGGCTCGCGCAGGCGGCCAGTGCGGCGGCGATGCCGGCCAGCGGGCCACGATGGCCGGGCAGCGTGTCGCTGATCGTCTCGGCGTGGTGGCCGTAGGCGCGAAGATTGCGGTTGGCGACGATCAGGACGCGCTCCAGCGTCGCCGGCTCCGCCGGCCGCAGCCCCTCGGCTGCGAGGACCCAGGCCACCAGCGGCCGTCCGCCGAGCAGCTCCAGGCCCTTGTCGCGTCCGCCCAGCCGTGTGGCGGCACCGCCGGCCAGGATCGCGCAGGTGATCGCTGCGGTCATCGGCCGTCTCGCGCGCCTTCGCTCAGCGCTTGCCTCGCTTGGCGTTGCGGATCATGCGCTGGCGACGGCGCTGCTGGCCTTCGGTCAGCTCGTTGCGCTTGCCCGCGTACGGATTCTCGCCGTCGCGGAACTCGATGCGGATCGGCGTGCCGACCAGCCGGTAGCGCTTGCGGAAGAAATTCTCGAGGTAGCGGCGGTAGGCGTCGGCCAGGTGCCGGGTGCGCGAGCCGTGGATGACGATGGTCGGCGGATTGGTGCCACCCGGATGCGCGTACTTGAGCTTGGGCGCGTGCCCGCGCACCAGCGGCGGCTGGTAGCCCTCGTAGGCCGCCTCCAGCGCGCGCGTCAGCTCGGAGGAGGTGAACGTCCGGCTGGCGGCGGCATGGCTGCGGTTGACCGCCTTCATCAGCTCGCCGATGCCGCTGCCGTGCAGCGCCGAGATCGTCACCTGCGGCGCCCAGGCGACGAAGTCGAGCTTGCGCGACAGCGAGGTGCGGCACTGCTCCCGATCGTAGGCGGACAGCCCGTCCCATTTGTTGACCGCGATGACCAGTGCGCGCTGCGCCTCGAGCACGTGGCCGATCAGGCCGGCGTCCTGGTCGGTGACGCCCTCCTTCGCGTCGAGCAGCAGCACCACGACGTTGGCCGCCTCGATCGACTGCAGCGTCTTGATCACGCTGAATTTCTCGACCGCATCCTCGATCCGCGCGCGCCGGCGCACGCCGGCGGTGTCGATCAGCGTGTAGCGCTTGCCGTCGCGCTCGAGCGCGATGCGGATCGAGTCGCGCGTCGTGCCGGCCACGTCCGAGACGATGACGCGGTCCTCGCCGAGCAGGCGGTTGACCAGGGTCGACTTGCCGACGTTGGGCCGGCCGACGATGGCGACGCGGACCCCGCCTGCGTCGGCGGCTTCGGCCGGCTCTTCGATCTCGGCCGGCAGCAGCGGCGTGACGGCATCGAGCAGCGGCTGCACGCCGCGCCCGTGCGAGGCGGCCAGCGGCAGCGGATCGGCGATGCCCAGCCGCGCGAACTCGGCCAGTGCCACGTGCTCGTCGAGGCCGTCGACCTTGTTGACGGCCAGCAACAGCGGCTTGGACGCGCGGCGCAGCCGGTCCAGGACCATCGGGTCGCCGGGCAGCAGCCCGTCGCGGGCATCGACCACGAAGACGACGACGTCGGCCTCGTCGATCGCCGCCTGCACCTGGAGCGCGGTCAACCCGGCCAGTCCCTCGTCGCTGTCGGCCAGGCCGCCGGTATCCACGACCATGAACTGCCGCGTGCCCAAGCGGCAGATGCCGTAGTGGCGATCGCGGGTGACGCCCGGCAGGTCGGCGACCAGGGCGTCGCGCGAGCGCGTGAGCACGTTGAACAACGTCGACTTGCCGACGTTGGGACGCCCGACGAGGGCTACGACTGGCAACACCGGGCGCCCTCCGGGAGGCGGATTTGGACGAAAGCCGCCCAGCCGGGGGCGGGCGGCATCGAGAGCCGGGCGACCGCAGCGCGGTCGCCGCGGTAGTTCATTGCGCGGTGCGCCAGGCGCCGAGACGGCCTTCGCTGTCCTCGACGTAGACGGTGTCGCCGTCGACGACGGGCTTGCCGACGATCGGCTTCTTGCCGAGCCGCTCGCGCGCGATCAGCTTGCCGTCGTCGGCCGACAGCCAGTGCACCCAGCCCTCCAGGTCGCCGACGACGATCGCGCCGCCGTGGGCGGCCGGCGCCGACAGCCAGCGGTACTTGAGCTGGTCCTGCTTCCAGAGGTTCGCGCCGCTCTGGCGATCGAACGCCCAGACGTTGCCGTCGGCATCGACCGCCGCGACGACGTTGTTGGTCACCGCGACACCGGCGTAGCTGGACAGGTCGCGCTGCCAGGCGGTGCGGCCGCTGTCGGCGTACAGGGCAGTGACGATGCCGCGGTAGCCCGCCGCGAACAGCTCGTTGCCGTCGACGACCAGTTCGCCGTCGACGTCGGCCAGGCGGTCCACTTCGGTACGGCCCTCACCCAGGCCCACCGTCTGCACCCAGGACTGGGTACCGTCGGCGAGGTTCACCGCGACGATCTTGCCGTTGTCGAAGCCGGAGTAGACCATGCTGCCGGCGATGCGCGGCGTGGAGTTGCCGCGCAGGCTCAGCGGCGGCACGCCCTGGTCGAACACCCAGCGCCGGCTGCCGTCGGCGGCGCTCAGGCCGTACAGGCGGCCGTCGTTGCTGCGGACGACGACGAGGTCGCCGCTGATCGCCGGCGGGGCGATCACCTCGGAGGAGACGTCCACGACCCAGCGCTCGGCGCCGTCGGCTGCCGAATAGGCCGCCACCTGGCCGTCCAGCCCGCCGACCACGACGAGATCGCCGGCGACCGAAGGACCGCCCGACCAGCGCACGCTGGTATCGGTCCGGCGCCAGTACATGCCCGAGCGCTTGCCGCTGTGCACGTTCCACAGCCGCTTGCCGGTCGCCGCGTCGTACGCGGAGAGATTGCCGTCGATGTCGGCCGCATAGAGCCGGCCGTCGGCCACCGCCGGCACCATCGGCACGCCGGACTGGCCCGGACCGTCGCCGACATTGCCGTTCCACACGCGCTGGATCGACAGCGACGGGGCGAACTGCTCGGCCAGCGGCGTCGGCGGCTCGACGTTGTCCTTCTTGCCGATACCGCGGAACCAATTGCATCCGCCCAGCAGGACGGCCAGAACGACGACGGCGACGGTGGAGAACTTCATCACGAGCCCTGCTGCTGTGCGGCGGGCGCGCCACCGAGATCGTCGAGCTTCATCTGGACGAACATCCGGTTCGGCGTCTGCGGATCGAGCTTGGTCAGCGCATCCTGGTAGGCGGCCCGCGCCTCCTCGGCGCGATCGAGCTTGACCAGCGCGTCGCCGCGCAGTTCCGCGACCTGGCCGGCATAGTCTTCCTTGCCGATGCCGTCGAGCAGGCCGATCGCGCCGTTGGCGTCGCCGTCGGCCAGGCGGGCCTGTGCCAGGCGCAGGCTGATCAACTGCTTCAGCGCCGGCACGCTGGCCTTGGACAGCGCCCACTCCAGATCGGCGGTGGCGGCCTTCAGGTCACCCTTGGTGACCGCGCGCTCGGCCTGGCCCAGCGCGGCCATCACCGCATAGGCGGTGCCGGTGTAGTCCTTGCGCAGGGCGGCGGCGATGGCGTCGGCATCCTCGATGCGCTTTTCGTCGACCGCCTTGGTCAGCGCCTGGTACTGCAGGGCCGCTTCGACCACCTGGCGGCCCTGGCGCTGCTTCCATTGCTGCCAGCCGAAGATCAGCAGGAGGGCGAGGACGATGCCGGTCGCGATCGACATCGTGTTCTGGCGAAGCCACTTGCGGACGACCTCGCCCTGCTCGTGTTCGTCAAGAAGTTCAAAAGCCATTGCGTGTACCTGGAAAAGAAGAAGTCAGGCCTGCGGATGCGGACAGGAACGCCCCTGCGTGCAGGCGCGCAAGGGTAGCAGGAAAGCGCGGCCCGGCGGCCGGCGGGCGCCGGCGCCGGGTTATCGAGCGATTCAGGGTTCGATGCGTGCGACGACGGCGCCCGGGCCGAACACCCGTACGTGGGCGACATTCGCACGCCGGTACGGCGTCAGGTCGATGCGCGTGCCGTCGGCCTCCAGCTCGACGCCTTCGGCGTTGCCCAGCCGCACCGCCAGCGGCGTCGCGCTGCGGTAGCTGCGCTCGGTCCCGGCCTGCAGCAGGCCGTACTCCAGGCGCTTGCCCTCCGCGTCGAACACCTCGACCCAGCTGGCCTGGCTGACCTTGAGCACCAGCGCATGCCCCCCCTCGGTCGTGACCGGCGCGGCCGGACGGCTCGGGAACGGCGCCATCGATGCGACCACCGGCGGGGGTGGTGCCTCGATCCGCGGCGTGGCCACGGGCGCGGGCGAAACCTCCACCGGCATCGCCGCGACCGTGCCGGTCGCGGAAGCCGGTGCCGGCAGCGGCAGCGTGGTCGCGGAGGTGTCGAGCGGCGTGGTCCTGACCAGGCTCTGCTCGATCCCGCCGCGCGTCGCGGCGAACCAGACCGTAGGGCCCAGGATCAGGCCTGTGAGGATGAGGTAGGTCGCCGTGACCGAATAGCGGTCGAGCAGGTAGCGCGATCGCGGCACCGTGCCGGTGGCGACGATCGGCGTCGCCTCGGTGTGCTGCTCGGCGACCTGCTCGGCCGACTCGATCGGCAACCCGAGCAGCCGCGAGTAGCTGGTCAGGTAGCCGCGCAGGTAGACCCCTTGCGTCATGCCGCCGTAGTCGTCCGCCTCGATCCGCGCGATCAGCCTGATCGGCAGCCGCAAGCGCGCGGCCACGTCGTCGCGGCTCCAGCCGCGTGCCTCGCGGGCCGCACGCAGGTGCTGTCCCAGCGAGCCTTCCCCGGTGTCGAGCGCGTCCCCCTGTGGATGCGCGTCCTGTGCTGCCGTTCCGCCTGCAAGACTTACGGATTCGATAGCCATTGGTCTGCCTATGCTCTCGATATGGGCCTGGCCAGTCTCCAGCTGCAGCGGGAGCTGGCCGTTGTCGTTGTCGTTGCTGCTTCGCTCCCGCGCTTGTTCTCCCCCTGCGACACCCTCGCGCGAGCCTGAGGTTGTCCGGCTTTTCACGTCACGACGTTCCCGGTGCATCGAGCAGGCGGGCCTGCTGCGAATTGGGGAAATCCTGCAGCAGGCGCCGCGTGTAGTCGCGGGCGGCGTCCGCATTACCCAACTGGAGTTCGATGTTGCGGCCGAGCATCAGCGTTTCCGGTCGCGCGCGCGCCATACCCTCGTAGCGCTGCATGAACGCGCGGGCGCGGAAGTAGTCGCGCTTGGCATAGAGCACCGAAGCCATCTGGTACAGCGCCTCGGTGTTGTTCTGGTCGGTTTCCAGCGCGACGCGCAGCTTCTGCTCGGCCTCGTCGTACTTGCCGGCCCGGGCCAGGCAGATGCCGGCATTGCCGAGCGCCAGCGCCGGTGTCCGGTAGAACGGGTCGGCGATCGCGCGATCGAAGTACGGAACGGCCTCGTCGGGCTTGCCGCTGTTGCACAGGAACCAGCCGTAGTTGTTGGCCTCGGCGCCGCTGTTGGGCTTGAGCTGCGCGGCCCGGCGGTAGTGCTCGCCGGCCTTGGCCGCATTGCCGATGCGCTCGTAGAGCACGGCGATGACGGTATGCGCGTCGGCGTACGACGAATCGACCTCCAGCGCGCGATTGAGCTTCTCCATCGCCAGCTCCAGCTTGCCCTGCTGCATGTAGCGCTGGCCGAGCTCGGTGTTGGCGCGCGCCGCTTCCTGCTTCTGGGTCGGTGCGTTGGAGTTGGGAGCGATACCGCTGCCGGTGGTGACGCAACCGGCCACTCCGGAAAGGAGCAGCACGATCAAGGCCAGGGCCGGGCTACGCGGCATCGGCCACCCCCCGCTCCAGCGTGCGGCGGAACTCGGCCTGGCGGCGGGTCCGGTCCACGACCTGGCCCTTGAGCTGGCCGCAGGCGGCGTCGATGTCGTCGCCGCGCGTGCGGCGCACCATCGTCAGCACGCCGGCGTCGAGCAGGATCTTCTGGAACGCGCGGATCACGGGCTCGTCGGACCGCTCGAAGCGGGTGCCGGCGAACGGGTTGAACGGGATCAGGTTGACCTTGCTCGGCACCTTGCGCATCAGCTTGACCAGCTGGCGCGCGTGTTCGGGCTGGTCGTTGATGCCCTTGAGCATCGTGTATTCGAAGGTGATCGTCGTGCGCGGCCGCTTGGCGGCATAGCGCTGGCAGGCCGCCAGCAGCTCGGCGATCGGGTACTTCTTGTTGAGCGGGACGATCGAGGTGCGCAGCGCGTCGTCGGGCGCGTGCAGCGACACCGCCAGCGAGACGTCGCTGGTCTCCGACAACCGGTCGATCATCGGCACCAGGCCGGCGGTCGAGAGCGTGACCCGCTTGTTGGCCAGCCCGAAGCCGAGGTCGTCGCGCATGATGCTCATCGCGCGGACGACGTTGTCGAAGTTCAGCAGCGGCTCGCCCATGCCCATCATGACGACATTGGTGAGCTTGCGCTGGTGGTGCGGGACGTTGCCGAGGTGGCGCGCCGCGACCCAGACCTGGCCGATGATCTCGGCGGTGGACAGGTTGCGGTTGAAGCCCTGCGTGGCGGTCGAGCAGAACTGGCAGTTCAGCCCGCAGCCGACCTGCGAGGACACGCACAGCGTGCCGCGCGAGGTCTCCGGGATGAACACCGTCTCGATCGCGTTGGCCCCGTCCATGCCGAGCAGCCACTTGTGCGTGCCGTCGGCCGACTGCTTCTCGAACAGCACGCTCGGCGGCACGATCTCGGCCACGGCCTGGAGCTTCTCGCGCAATGCCTTGCCGACGTCGCTCATCTGCGCGAAATCGGTGACGTGCCGGTGATAGACCCACTTCATGACCTGGTCCGCCCGATACGGCTTCTCGCCGAGCTGCGCGAAGAATCCGCGCAGCTCCTCGCGATCGAAGCCGAACAGGTTGGTCCTGGGAGTCGTCACGGCGTCCATCGTCAGCGCGAGACGACCTCGGTCGCCGCGAAGAAGTAGGCGATCTCGACCGCCGCGGTCTCGGCGGCGTCCGAACCGTGCACGGCATTGGCGTCGATCGAGTCGGCGAAATCGGCGCGGATCGTGCCGGCGTCGGCCTTCTTCGGATCGGTCGCGCCCATCAGCTGGCGGTTCTTGGCGATCGCGTCCTCGCCTTCCAGCGCCTGGATCATGACCGGGCCGGAAATCATGAAATCGACCAGCGCCTTGAAGAACGGACGCTCGCGATGGACCGCGTAGAAGCCTTCGGCCTCGGCGCGCGAGAGCTGCTTGTAGCGGGCGGCCACGATCTTGAGGCCGGCCTTCTCGAAACGCGTGTAGATCTCGCCGATGACGTTCTTGGCGACGGCATCGGGCTTGATGATGGACAGGGTGCGCTCCAGCGCCATGAGATGGTTTCTCCGGAAAATAAATGCGCCGCCGCCCTTCCCGGACGCCGGCAAACATGAAGAATCCGCGAACTTCCGCGGGGTTAGCAGATGTATGAACGGAAGATTCTAGCCAATTCCTCCGGGCAGCGCCACGCTGGAATGTCGATGGCGCCGCGTTTTCGACATGAAGTCCATGCCGGGCGGCCGGCCGGCGGCGCCGTTTGCTGCGACGCGGTTTGACGACGGGCCTGCCCTGGCTTAGATTCAAACGACCGTTTGATTCACCCCCGCAGGGGTCCGCCCGTGGACATCACCCCGTTTTCCACCCGGCAGCGCATTCTCGGCGCTGCCGAGGAACTGTTCGCCCGGCATGGCTTCGCCGGCGCTTCGCTGCGCCAGGTGACAGCCAGCGCCAAGGTCAACCTCGCCGCGGTCAACTACCACTTCGGCTCGAAGGAAAACCTCATCGAGGAAGTGTTCCGGCGCCGGCTGGACGAACTCAACGCACGCCGCCTGGAGCTGCTGGCGCAGTGCCGCGACCGGCCGCAGCTGAGCCTGGAGGAGGTGCTGGACGCCTTCGTGCGGCCGGCGCTGGAGCTGTCGCTGAGCGACAACGGCGGCGCCGCCTTCGTCCGCGTGCTGGCACGCGCCTATGCCGAGCACGACGAACGCCTGCGGCGCTTCCTCTCGGACAACTACGGCCACGTCCTCAAGGAGTTCGCCGCCGTCTTCGCGCGCCTGCTGCCGCGCCTGGACAAGGAGGAGCTCTACTGGCGGCTGGACATCGTCTCCGGCGCCCTCACCTACGCGATGGCCGATTTCGGCGTGCTCAAGCGCCGGGGCGACGTCAGCGAGCAGGTACACCGGGAACGCACCGCCTCCCATCTGATCCGCTTCGCCGCCGCCGGCCTGCGCGCCGCGTGAGCGACTTCCTCCACCCCTTCCCGCATCGGAGAGTTCGATGTCAGCCAACACCCTGCTGATCCGCAAAGCCGCCGTGCTCGGCGCCGGCGTCATGGGCGCGCAGATCGCCGCGCATCTCGTCAACGCCGGCATCGAGACGATCCTCTTCGATCTTCCGGCCAAGGAAGGCGACAAGAACGGCATCGTCACCCAGGCGATCGCGAACCTGGCCAAGCTCTCGCCCGCGCCGCTGGCCGAGAAGTCGCTGGCGGCCGCGATCGTGCCGGCCAACTACGACGAGGACCTCGGGCGCCTCGGCGAGTGCGACCTGGTGATCGAGGCGATCGCCGAACGGATGGACTGGAAGCTGGACCTGTACCGCCGCATCGCGCCGCACCTGTCCGACAGCGCCTTCGTCGCCAGCAATACCTCGGGCCTGTCGATCAACACGCTGGCCGATGCGCTTCCCGCCGCGCTGCGGCGCCGCTTCTCGGGCATCCACTTCTTCAATCCGCCGCGCTACATGCACCTGGTCGAGGTGATTCCCGCGCGCGAGACCGATCCCGCCCTGCTGGCCGGCCTGGAGGCGTTCCTGACCACCCAGCTCGGCAAGGGCGTGGTCTACGCCCGCGATACGCCGAACTTCATCGGCAACCGCATCGGCGTGTTCTCGATCCTCGCCACGATGCACCATACCGAGCAGTTCGGCCTCGGCTTCGACGAGGTCGATGCGATCACCGGGCCGGCGATCGGCCGCCCCAAGAGCGCGACCTACCGCACCTCCGACGTGGTCGGCCTGGACACCATGGCGCACGTCATCAAGACGATGGCCGACACGCTCCCGGAGGATCCCTGGCACGCCTACTTCAAGGCGCCGGCCTGGCTGCAGGCACTGATCGACCAGGGCGCGCTGGGCCAGAAGACCGGGGCTGGTTTCTTCCGCAAGGTCGGCAAGGACATCCACGTGCTCGATCTCGCACAGCGCGACTACCGGCCGGCCGGCCGCGCCGCGTCCGAGGAGGTCGCCGCGATCCTCGCGATCCGCGATCCGGCCGAGAAGTTCGCCAAGCTGCGCGCCTCGACCGACCGCCAGGCCCAGTTCCTGTGGGCGATGTTCCGCGACCTGTTCCACTACAGCGCCTATCACCTGGCCGACCTCGCCGAGACCGCGCGCGAGGTGGACCTGGCGATCCGCTGGGGCTACGGCTGGAAGCTCGGGCCGTTCGAGACCTGGCAGGCCGCCGGCTGGCGCCAGGTCGCGCAGTGGATCAACGAGGACATCGCCGCCGGCAAGGCGATGAGCAGCGCGCCGCTGCCGGCCTGGGTCACCGACGGGCGCGAGGGCGTGCACGTCGCCGAAGGCGCCTATTCCGCCAGCGCCGGCCGCCCGCTGCCGCGCTCGGCGCATCCGGTCTACCGCCGCCAGCGCTTCCCCGATCCGCTGCTCGGCGAGCGCTTCGACACCGGCACCACCGCCTGGGAAAACGAGGGCGTCCGTCTCTGGCACCTCGGTGACGAGGTCGGCATCGTCTCGTTCAAGACCAAGATGAACACCGTCAACGATGCCGTCCTCGACGGCATCCAGCGCGCGATCGACGAGGCCGAGAAGACCTTCAAGGGCGTCGTGCTCTGGCAGACCGGCGAGCCGTTCTCGGCCGGCGCCGACCTCAAGGGCGCACTGGGCCTGCTGCAGGCCGGCAAGGTCGACGCGTTCGATGCGATGGTCGCCAACTTCCAGGCGACCAGCCAGCGCATCAAGTACGCGCTGGTCCCGGTGGTCGCCGCGGTGCGCGGCATGGCCTTCGGCGGCGGCTGCGAGTTCCAGATGCATTCGGCACGCACCGTCGCCGCGCTGGAAAGCTACATCGGCCTGGTCGAGGCCGGCGTCGGCCTGCTGCCGGCCGGCGGCGGGCTCAAGGAAATCGCCTTGCGCGCCGCGACGCAGGCGGGCGGCGGCGACCCGTTCGACGGCGTCAAGCGCATGTTCGAGACGATCGCCATGGCCAAGGTCTCGGGCTCCGCGCTGGAGGCCAAGCAGCTGGGCCTGCTGCGGCCGGACGACGTCGTCGTGTTCAACGCCTACGAGCTGCTCCACGTCGCGTCCACGGTGGCCGGCGCGCTCGCCGAGCAGGGCTACCGGCCGCCGCTGCCGGCGCGTGCGATTCCGGTGGCGGGCGACGTCGGCACGGCGACGCTCAAGATGCTGCTGGTCAACATGCTGGAGGGCCGCTTCATCTCGCCGCACGACTTCGACGTCGCCAGCCGCATCGCCGATACGTTGTGCGGCGGCTCGATCGAGCGCGGCTCGCAGGTCGACGAACGCTGGCTGCTGGACCTGGAGCGCCGGCATTTCGTCGAGCTCGCGCAGACCGCCAAGACCCAGGAACGCATCGCCCACACGCTGGCCACCGGCAAGCCGCTGCGGAACTGACGCGCGCCGAATCCCGATTTCCCGGAGAACTCCAGATGAGCAAGCAAATCCAGGATGCCTACATCGTTTCCGCCGTGCGTACGCCGGTCGGCAAGGCCCCCCGCGGCGTGTTCCGCAACACGCGGCCGGACGACCTGCTCGCCCACGTGCTGCGCGGCGCGCTGGCCGCGGCACCGGGCGTCGATCCGTCCGAGATCGGCGATGCGATCATCGGCTGTGCGATGCCGGAAGCCGAGCAGGGCATGAACGTGGCCCGCATCGGCGTGCTGCTGGCCGGCCTGCCCGATACGCTGCCGGCGCAGACGATCAACCGCTTCTGTTCGTCCGGCGTGCAGGCGATCGCGCTGGCGGCCGACCGGATCCGCACCGGCGACGCCGACCTGATGCTGGCCGGCGGCACCGAGTCGATGAGCATGGTGCCGATGATGGGCCACAAGATCGCGATGAACCCGGCCGCCTTCACCGACGAGAACATCGCGATCGCCTACGGCATGGGCATCACCGCCGAGAAGGTCGCCGAGCAGTGGAAGATCAGCCGCGAGGACCAGGATGCGTTCGCCGCGGCCAGCCACGACAAGGCGCTGGCCGCAACGGCAGCGGGCCAGTTCAGGGACGAGATCCTGCCGGTCGTGCTCGACGACCACTATCCGGACCTGCGCGCGCGCCGCATCGTCACCGACGGCCGCACGATCGCGGACGACGAAGGGCCGCGCCCGGGCACCACGGCCCAGACCCTGGCCAAGCTCCGGCCGGTGTTCCGCGCCGGCGGCAGCGTCACCGCCGGCAACGCCTCGCAGATGTCCGACGGCGCCGGCGCCCTGCTGCTGGCCAGCGAGGCGGGCCTCAAGCGCTACGGCCTCACGCCGCTGGCGCGCTTCGTCGCGTTCGACGTCGCCGGCGTGAAGCCGGAGATCATGGGCATCGGCCCGATCGCCGCCATCCCCAAGGCCCTGAAGCTCGCCGGCATCGGCAAGGCCCAGCTCGACTGGATCGAGCTCAACGAAGCGTTCGCCGCCCAGGCGCTGGCGGTCATCCGCGACGTCGGGCTCGACCCGGCCAAGGTCAATCCGCTCGGCGGCGCGATCGCGCTGGGGCATCCGCTCGGCGCCACCGGCGCGATCCGCGCGGCGACCCTGATCCACGGCCTGCGTCGCCGCAAGCAGAAGTACGGCATGGTGACGATGTGCATCGGCACCGGCATGGGCGCGGCCGGCATCTTCGAGGCGCTCTGAAGTCCACGACGGCGGCGCCCGGCCGGGCGCCGCCGCTCAACGCGGCTCGCCGGCGGGCCGCGCGTAGCGCACGCCGAGCCAGGCGCCGCAGAGCAGCAGGGCCACGGCGACGGCCTGCGTCCAGTGCGGTCGCGCTGCCCCGGACACGAGCAGCAGCAGCGTCGAAAGCAGGGGCGCGGCATACGAGAGCGTGCCCAGCAGCGCGATGTCGCCGTGCTTGGTGCCATGGTCCCAGAGCACGAAGGCGGCCCCCACCGGCCCCAGGCCCATGACCAGCAGCACCAGCCATTGCACCGGCGACGGCGCGACGAACGACTCCAACGCACCGTGGGCCGCGCCGCCCAGGATCGCCACCAGCAGGCAGCTTCCCGCGAGCGCCGCGCTCGGCACCGCCGCGAAACGACGGTTGACGACCGAATACACGGCCCAGGTGACCGCGGCCCCCAGCGCCGCGAGATAGCCCGGCGCATGCGCCGGGTCCAGACCCAGCCGTTCGCCGCGCGTCACCAGCGCCACCGCACCGAACAGCCCGAGCGCGGCGCCGAGCAGCTGCTGCCAGGCCACGCGCGTGCCGGGCAGCAGACCGGCCAGCAGGACGATCAGCAGCGGCCACAGGTAGTTGATTAGGTTCGCCTCGACTGCCGGCGCGCGCTTGAGGGCGATGAAGTACAGCGCGTGATAGCCGAACAGCGCCACGGTCGACAGCGCGAGCGCCGCGACCGGCTGGCGCAGGCGCGCGATGCCGGCGCGGCCCTGCCCGATCGACCAGGCCAGTCCCGCGCAGCCGGCGATCGCGAACGTCGTCGCCAGCACCTGGAACGGCGGCAGCCCGTCGGTGGCAGTGGTCAGTACCGCCAGCAGCGACCACAGGGCGATCGCCGCCAGACCGCTCAGCGTCCCGCCGTGCACCGACCGCTGCCCAGGCGCCACCCGTGCCGCTACACTTCCCCGCCGCTTCATCGATTCGCCCTTGCGTCACCGGCGCGCATCTTCCATCGCCGTGCCGGTACCGGCAAGCGCGCCACACGCACACCGCTTTCACGCCCATGCCCTATACGCCCATCGTCGCCACGCTCGGATACGTCCTTTCGCCCGACCGCTCCAAGGTCCTGCTGGTCCATCGCAACGCGCGGCCGGACGACCAGCACCTGGGCAAGTACAACGGCCTCGGCGGCAAGATGGAGCCGGCCGAGGACGTCGTGACCTGCATGCGCCGCGAGATCCGCGAGGAGGCCGGCATCGAATGCACCGAGCTGCGGCTGCGCGGGACGATCAGCTGGCCCGGCTTCGGCAAGCGCGGCGAGGACTGGCTGGGCTTCGTCTTCCTGATCGATCGCTACGAAGGCACGCCGCTGACCGCCAACCCGGAAGGCACGCTGGAATGGATCGCGGTCGACCGCATCCTGGACCTGCCGCTGTGGGACGGCGACCGGCACTTCCTGCCGCTGGTGTTCGACGCCGACCCGCGCGCCTTCCACGGCGTCATGCCGTACCGGGACGGGCGCATGGTGTCCTGGTCGCACGCACGGATCTAGCCGGTCGTCGAGAACCGGCCGCCCTGCCCGTTCTCGCCCTGCCCGTTCTCGCCCCGCGCGGTCGCGGCAACGCCGCGCCGCCGGCTGGAAACCGGCCGATCCGGCAGCGGTTCCGGCGCCGCTCATCGGCGCAGGCGCAGGCTGCGACGATGACCGCGACGCGTCGGTTCTCGCCCGCTCCCGCCCAGCCACCACCGCACCGGGCGGACGGCCCGCGAGCAATCACCGGGGCGGACCGCTACACTATGCGCTTCCTTCCCCCTCTCACCGCGCTGCCGTTCCGGCGGCCTTCCGGGTGATACACCATGTCCGATTCCCCCGCCGGCGACGCTTCGGCAGCCGTCTCGTTCCGTGATCTGGCGCTCGGCGACGCCCTGCAGAAGGTCCTGTCCGATGTCGGCTACGAAGCCCCGTCGCCGATCCAGGCCGCGACCATCCCGCATCTGCTGGCCGGTCGCGACGTGCTCGGCCAGGCGCAGACCGGCACCGGCAAGACCGCCGCGTTCGCCCTGCCGATCCTGGCCCGGCTGAACCTGGAGCGCAGCAAGCCGCAGGCCCTGGTACTGGCGCCGACGCGCGAGCTGGCGATCCAGGTGGCCGAGGCGTTCCAGCGCTACGCCACGCACATGCCCGGTTTCCACGTCCTGCCGATCTACGGCGGCCAGAGCTACGGCCCGCAGCTGGCCGGCCTCAAGCGCGGTGCGCACGTCGTGGTCGGCACGCCGGGACGCGTCATCGACCACCTCGAACGCGGCTCGCTGGATCTTTCGCAGCTGACCACGCTGGTGCTCGACGAGGCCGACGAGATGCTGCGCATGGGCTTCATCGACGACGTCGAGGCGGTGCTGAAGAAGACGCCGCCGGAGCGTCAGGTCGCGCTGTTCTCGGCGACGATGCCGGCGCCGATCCGGCGCATCGCCCAGACCCATCTGCGTGATCCGGCCGAGATCACGATCAAGACCAAGACGACCACCGCCGCCAACATCCGCCAGCGCTACTGGTGGGTCAGCGGCCTGCACAAGCTCGATGCGTTGACGCGCATCCTGGAAGCCGAGACCTACGACGCGATGATCGTGTTCTCGCGGACCAAGCAGGCGACCGAGGAACTGGCCGAACGCCTGCAGGCGCGCGGCCTGGCGGCGGCGGCGATCAACGGCGACATGCAGCAGCAGCAGCGCGAGCGCACGATCCAGCAGCTCAAGGACGGCAAGCTCGACATCCTGGTCGCCACCGACGTGGCGGCGCGCGGACTGGACGTCGAGCGCATCAGCCACGTGCTCAACTACGACATCCCGCACGATACCGAGTCCTACGTGCATCGCATCGGCCGCACCGGCCGCGCCGGCCGCAGCGGCGAGGCGATCGTGTTCGTGACGCCGCGCGAGAAGCGGCTGCTGCAGGCGATCGAGCGCGCCACCCGCCAGCCGATCGAGGAAATGCAGCTGCCGACGGTCGAGACCGTCAACGACAAGCGTATCGACCGCTTCACGCAGAAGATCACCGACACGCTCGCAGCGGGTGACCTCGGCCTGTTCCAGTCGCTGATCGAGAAGTACCAGCAGGAGAAGAACGTACCGGCGATCGAGATCGCCGCGGCGCTGGCGCGCATGGTCCAGGGCGACAAGCCGCTGCTGCTCGAGCCCCCGCCGAAGCCCGAACGCAAGGCCTTCCCGGCGCCGAACGCCGCTGATCGCGAGCGCCGCGGGCGGCCGGAACCGCGCGAGCCGGCCGGCCGGCCGGACCGGCGCCCGCCGTCGCGCGAGCGCCCGATGCAGACCGCCGCGCCGTTCGGCCAGGCGCCCGCGCCGCCGCCGTTTCCCGCCGCGGAACCGGCGGACGGCACGCGCCCCGAGCGCCCGCGCAAACCTGCGGCACCCCGCGCCGCCGAGACCGGCATGGAAACGTTCCGGGTCGAGGTCGGCCACGTCCACGGCGTCAAGCCCGGGAACCTGGTCGGCGCGATCGCCAACGAGGCCGGCCTGGAGAGCCGCTACATCGGCCGCATCGAGATCGAGCACGACCACAGCCTGATCGACCTGCCCGAGGGCATGCCGTCGGAGCTGCTCTCGCACCTCAAGAAGGTCTGGGTGTCCGGCCAGCGCCTGCGCATCAGCCGCGTCAAGGGCGGCGGTGGCGGCGGTGGCAGTGGAGACGAGGAAGGCAGCCGGCCGCCGCGCCGTTCCGGTCCGCCGGGGCGCGGCGCCCCGCCGCGTCGCCCCCGCTCGGGCGGCTGAGCGCGGCGCGGCGTCAGCCGTCGAAACCGTCGCGCAGCAGGCTGTCGTCCGGCACGGCGAACGGCGTGCCGATCGTGCCGGGACCGAGCGTCGGCCCCGCCAGGACCTGGATCGGTGCCGCGTCGCCGGCGGCGGCGGCCGCGAAGACGACGACGCGGTTGTTGGCCGGATCGGGATTGCCGCCGACGCCGACCATCATGCGATCGAGATCCGCGTCGAATCCCAGCCCGGTCAGATAGTCGGAACCGGGAATCGCCAGCTGCGTCGCCGCGCCCGCGATCGTGCGCAACGGCGCATCGGTGCCGGCGGCGTTCGCGTCGAAGACGCGGATCGCGCCGCGCCGGCCGTCCACGGTGGTCTCCTCGACCAGCAGCATCAGCGTGCCGGCGGCCGGATCGTGCGCCAGGCCCCGGGCGGCGGCGGTATGGGCGCTCTTGAGCACGCGGGTCGGCGCGACGTAGTTCTCGGCGGTGCGGGCATGGAACACGACCTGGAACGCCCCATCGGAAGCGAGGTCGATCACCGCGACCTCGTCCGTGGCAGGCAGGTAGGTCAGCGCCGTCGGATTGCCGAGCTGGGTCAGGCTGCCGGGCAGGCCACCCCAGCCGATCCGGCGCAGGGGCTGCGCCTCGGTGCCGCTCGCGTCCAGCGCATAGGTGTAGATGCAGCAGTTGGTGGCGATGACCATCAGTTCGCCGTGGGCGGGGATCGGCGCACTGGCCCGGGTCTGTCCGAGCGACGCGGGGTTCAACACCCGTAGCGGCGCGCTGTCGCCGCCGGCATGGGCGCGATAGACGCGTACGGCTTCGCCGTAGAAATCCGACACGTAGATGACGCCTTCGCCGGGTTCGTAGATGCCGAACGCGGGCGACACCAGCTGCGTCGCCGGCCCCTCCAGGCGCCGCAGCGGCGCCTCGCCGCCCTGCGCATCGCTGGCGAACGCGCTCAACGGATGACTGGGGCTGTCCCACGGCGAGAAGCCGCCGACCAGGACTTCGGCGCGGGCGCTGGGCAGGGAGCCGGCCAGCAGCGACAGGCACAACAGCGGCCAGGACACACGCATCGCACGATCTCCAGGGAGCAGGACCACTTCCTTCCCTCTACGGAAATCCGTGCCGGAAACCCCAATGCGACAAACCGCGCCGCCGGGCGATAATCGCGTTTTGGCCCGTTTCGGAGAACCCGATGTCCGTCCCCGGCAACCGCCTCGATCCCGCCCGCACGATCCGCGCGCCGCGCGGCAGCAACCTGAGCTGCCGCAGCTGGCTGACCGAGGCGCCGTTCCGCATGCTGCAGAACAACCTCGATCCGGACGTCGCCGAGAATCCGGCGGCCCTCGTCGTCTACGGCGGCATCGGCCGCGCGGCGCGTGACTGGGCCTGCTACGACGCGATCCTGGACACGCTGCGCACGCTCGGCGACGACGAGACGCTGCTGGTCCAGTCCGGCAAGCCGGTCGGCGTGTTCCCGAGCCACGCCGATGCGCCACGGGTGCTGATCGCCAACTCGAACCTGGTGCCGCACTGGGCCACCTGGGAGCACTTCAACGCGCTCGACCGCAAGGGCCTGATGATGTACGGCCAGATGACGGCCGGTTCGTGGATCTACATCGGCTCGCAGGGGATCGTCCAGGGCACCTACGAGACCTTCGTCGAGCTCGGGCGCCAGCACTATGGCGGGAGCCTGGCCGGACGCTGGATCCTGACCGCCGGCCTCGGCGGCATGGGCGGCGCCCAGCCGCTGGCCGCCTCGCTGGCCGGTGCCTGCAGCCTGACGATCGAATGCCAGCAGAGCCGCATCGACTTCCGGCTGAAGACGCGCTACGTCGACGAGCAGGCCGCCGACCTCGACGACGCCCTGGCGCGCATCGGCGCCTACACGCGCGCCGGCGAGGCCAAGTCGATCGCCCTGCTCGGCAATGCCGCCGAGATCCTGCCCGAGCTGGTCCGCCGCGGCGTCCGGCCGGACGCCGTGACCGACCAGACCAGCGCCCACGATCCGGTGCACGGCTACCTGCCGGTCGGCTGGAGCGTCGAGCGCTGGCTGGCCGAGCAGACCACCGACCCCGACGCCGTCCGCGACGCGGCGAAGAAATCGATGCGCGTCCACGTCGAGGCGATGCTGGCCTTCCATCAACAGGGCATCCCGACCGTCGACTACGGCAACAACATCCGCCAGATGGCCAAGGACGAGGGCTGCACGAACGCGTTCGACTTCCCCGGCTTCGTGCCCGCCTACGTGCGCCCGCTGTTCTGCCGCGGCGTCGGCCCGTTTCGCTGGGTCGCGCTGTCGGGCGATCCGGAGGACATCTACCGGACCGATGCCAAGGTCAAGGAACTGATTCCCGACGACCCGCACCTGCACCGCTGGCTCGACATGGCGCGCGAACGGATCAGCTTCCAGGGCCTGCCGGCGCGGATCTGCTGGGTGGGGCTGGGCCTGCGCCACAAGCTGGGCCTGGCGTTCAACGCGATGGTGCGCAGCGGCGAGCTGAAGGCGCCGGTGGTGATCGGCCGCGACCACCTCGATTCGGGCTCGGTGGCCAGCCCCAACCGCGAGACCGAGGCGATGCGCGACGGCTCCGATGCGGTGTCCGACTGGCCCCTGCTCAACGCGATGCTCAATGTCGCCGGCGGCGCCACCTGGGTCTCGCTGCACCACGGCGGCGGCGTCGGCATGGGCTATTCCCAGCACAGCGGCGTGGTCATCGTCTGCGACGGCAGCGAGGCCGCGGACCGGCGCCTCGCACGCGTGCTCTGGAACGATCCGGGCACCGGCGTGATGCGCCATGCCGATGCCGGCTACCCGATCGCGATCGAGTGCGCGCGGGCGCAGGGCCTGCGGCTGCCGATGCTGTGACCGCGCTGCGCAACGCCGCTCGGATGCCGGTGCTGTGGGCGATCGCGCTGGCTGCGGGCGATACAGGGCGTGGCCGCACCCGCTGAAGCGGCTGCCTCCGGCCGTTCTATGCCGTACCACGCTGCGCCAGCCAGCGATCGAGCTGGTTGGCGAACGCCTGCCGGTCGCGCGCACCGAGCGCCGGCGGGCCACCGGTATCGACGCCCGAACCGCGCAGCTCGTCCATGAAGTTGCGCATCGCCAGGCGCTGGCCGATCGTGTCGGCGGTATGCAGCTCACCGCGCGGGTCGAGTGCCAGCACGCCCTTCTCGAGCACGCGCGCGGCCAGCGGGATGTCGGCCGTCACCACCAGGTCGCCCGGTGCCGCCCGCTGCACGATCTCGCTGTCGGCCACGTCGAGGCCGGCCGGCACCTGGATCGCGCGAATGAAGCGTGACGGCGGCGTACGCAGCCACTGATTGGCGACCAGCACGACCGGAATTTGCGCCCGCTCGGCGGCCCGGAACAGGATTTCCTTGATCGCGTTCGGACAGGCGTCCGCGTCCACCCAGATCGACATCGCATCACTCCCGGCGCACCGGCGCCACCACGGCCGCGATGGTAACCGCGTCCGGACACCGGCAGGCCAAGGCACGACCGGGGCCGGCCGGGCGACTTTCGCCGGCGCCGACTTTTGCGCACACTCCCGCCACCGGTCTGCCGTGCACGGCGGCCGTCCCGTCCCGCAGCCCAGGATTCCGGATGACCCAAGCCCTCCCCGCGACCGCTCCGGCCGCGCGCCTGCCGCGCCAGATCCCTTTCATCATCGGCAACGAAGGCTGCGAGCGCTTCAGCTTCTACGGCATGCGCAACATCCTGACGCCGTTCCTGATCACCTCCCTGCTGCTGCAACTGCCCGAAGCCGACCGGCCCGGCGCAGCCAAGGACGTGTTCCACACCTTCATGATCGGCGTGTACTTCTTCCCGTTGCTGGGCGGACTGATCGCCGACCGCCTGCTCGGCAAGTACCGGACCATTCTCTGGTTCAGCCTGATCTACTGCATGGGCCACGCCTGCCTGGCGATCTTCGAGGACAACCGCACCGGCTTCTTCATGGGCCTGGGCCTGATCGCCCTCGGCGCCGGCGGCATCAAGCCGCTGGTCGCCTCGTTCGTCGGCGACCAGTTCACGCAGTCGAACAAGCACCTGGCCAAGGTGGTCTTCGACGCGTTCTACTGGATCATCAATTTCGGCTCGCTGTTCGCGTCGATGCTGATGCCGATCTTCCTGCGCAGCTACGGACCGGCCGTGGCCTTCGGCATCCCGGGCCTGCTGATGCTGGTCGCCACGATCGTGTTCTGGTCCGGCCGCCGGCAGTACGTGCTGGTGCCGCCGGCACCGGCCAATCCCGATTCGTTCTCGCGCGTGGTGCGCTCGGCGCTGCTGGCCCGGCGCCCCGGCGCCGGCCGGCCCGGCCTGTGGACCGCCGTCGCCAGCATCGTGCTGGCGCTGGCCTCGTTCGCGCTGATCCCGGCACTCGGCTTCGTCATCGCCGCCTGCATCGCGCTGGTCGTGTTCCTCGCCGGCATCGGCGGCGGTGCCTGGATGCAGCTCGACCGCGCACGCGACCACCATCCCGACAGCGCCGTCGACGGCGTGCGGGCGGTCCTGCGGGTGCTGGTGATCTTCGCCCTGGTGACGCCGTTCTGGTCGCTGTTCGACCAGAAGGCATCCACCTGGATCCTGCAGGGCAACCAGATGGCGATCCCCGGCTGGCTGCCCGAATGGCTCAACCAGCCGGCCCAGATGCAGCTGCTGAATCCGCTGCTGGTGATGATCCTGATCCCGTTCAACAACCTGGTGCTGTATCCGGCCTTGCGGCGCCTGGGCTACGAGCCGACCGCGCTGCGGCGGATGACCGTCGGCATCGTGTTCAGCGGCCTGGCCTGGATCGCCGCCGGCGGCTTCCAGTTGGCGATCGACGGCGGCGACCCGCTGTCGATCCTGTGGCAGGTGCTGCCGTATGCGCTGCTGACCTTCGGCGAGGTGCTGGTCTCGGCGACCGGCCTGGAATTCGCCTACAGCCAGGCGCCGGCCGCGATGAAGGGCGTCATCATGAGCTTCTGGAACCTGACCACGACGATCGGCAACCTCTGGGTGCTGCTGGCCAACGCCGCGGTGCGCAACGATACCGTCATCGGTTCGATCGAACGTACAGGCCTCAGCGAGGCGGCCTTCCTGATGTTCTTCTTCGCCGGTTTCGCCCTGCTCGCGGCATTGGCCTTCGGCCTCTACGCGCGCCGCTACCGCGAGGTGGACAACTACCGCACCGCCTGAACCGGCGGGGCGGCCCGCTCGTGCCGGCCGCCTCGCGAGCCGCCCCGGTGACGCGATCCGCTCAGGTGCGCCAGGGATCGTAGCTGCCGAACCACCACAGGTGCCCTTCCGGGTCGCGGCAGGCATAGCCGCGCCCTCCGTAGCCCTGGTCGGCGATGTCGATGACGATCGCCGCACCGGCCGCCTTCGCGCGGGCGTAGTGCGCATCGGCATCGGGGACGACGACGCAGCAGCTCTGCGTCTCGCGCCCGCCGACCTCGTCGGGCTGGGCCATGTGCGTGCCCCATTCGCCCCGGTTCTCGACCGAGCCGAGCATGATCATGCCGGCGCCGTGGACGAGCTGGGCGTGGTGGACGACCTCGCCGTCGGCATAGACGGCGTGCTTCTGGAAACCGAAGGCGCGACACAGCCACTGGATCGCTTCGAGCGCGTTGCGGTAGCGCAGGCAGGGAATGATCGTTGAACCGTGTTCGGGCATGGCGCGCTCCTCGAAACCGGATGAAGGCGCCGATCTTACGCCCGCTCCCGCGCCACCGTCTGACGGGCCACCAGCAGCGGATGGATGAACACCGCACCGACGATGATCGCGACGCCGAGGTAGAACGCGCGGCCCAGCTCGTGCTGCTCGCCGAGCAGCACGATCGCCAGCACCACCGCGTACACCGGCTCCAGATTGACCGCCAGCTGCGCGGAGAACGCGCTCAGGTGACGCAGCGCGACCAGCGAGAGCGCGAACGGCAGCAGCGTGCAGGCCAGCGCGAGCACCAGCAGCAGCACCGCATCGCTGCCGCCGGGCACCGCGAAGCTGGACCCGGCCCCGGGCCAGAGCAGCGCCAGCCCGGTCAGGAACAGGGTGCCTGCGCCGAGCTCGACGCAGGTGACCGGCAGCGGGTCGGCCTGTTCGACCAGGCGCTTGTTCAACGACCCGAACAGCGCCACCAGCAGGGCCGAAACGATGCCCACTACCACGCCCTGCCGCATCGCCGCCGGAATGCCGCCGACCACCAGGGCGACGCCCGGCACCACGGCGACCCCGATCAGCAGTTCGCGCCAATCGAAGCGCCGGCGCGCGACCAGCGGCTCGACCAGCGCCAGGAAGACCGGCGCCAATGCGATGCAGGTGGCCGCCACCGAGGCGTTGGCGAGTTTGATCGCGCCGTAGAACGTCAGCCAGTGCAGCGCCACCAGCACACCGATACCGGCATAGGCCAGCACCAGGCGAGGCGGCATGCGGGCCAGGCCCCGCCACACCCAGGGCAGCGCCAGCAGGACCGCGACCACGATCAGCATGCGCCACCAGACCAGGGCCAGCGCCGGCAGCGTGATCAGCTTGCCGAGGATGGCCGTGAAGCCCCACAGCAGGACGCAGAAATGGATCTGCCAGTGGGCGCGCGTGCGGGCGAGCATCGGGGACCGGAACGAAGCGATCGGCGGGGCGTCAATCCACCCGTATGCGATAGCACGGCTCGTAGCGGGTACCCGGCAGCTTCATGCGCTGCTGCACCACGAAACTGGCCAGCATCGCGTCGAGCGCCTGCATCACCTCGCGGTCGCCGTCGATCTCGAACGGGCCGAAGCGCTCGATCGCGCGCATGCCCTCTTCCTTGACGTTGCCCGCGACGATGCCGGAGAACGCCCGGCGCAGGTCGGCGGCCAGGCGGTGCGCCGGCTGGTCGCGGTGCAGGTTGAGCGCGGCCATCGCCTCGTGGCTCGGCCGGAACGGCACCTGGAAATCCTGCTCGATCTGCAGCGCCCAGTTGAAGAAGAACGCATCCTTGTTGTCGAGCCGGAAGCTGCGCACGCGCTCGACGCCCTTGGCGACTTCGCGACCGACGGCGGCCGGGTCGTCGACGATGATGCGGTAGCGCTCGCCGACCTGGTCGCCCAGCGCCAGCCGCAGGAAGCGGTCGATCTGCTCGAAATAGGCCGCCGATTCGCGCGGGCCGGTGAAGATCAGCGGAAACGGCATCGCCGCATTGGCGGGGTGCAGCAGGATGCCCAGCAGGTAGAGGATCTCCTCGGCGGTGCCGACGCCGCCCGGGAACACGACGATCGCATGCGAGATGCGGACGAAGGCCTCCAGCCGCTTCTCGATGTCCGGCATGATGACTAGGTGGTTGACGATCGGGTTCGGCGACTCGGCGGCGATGATGCCCGGCTCGGTGATGCCGATGTAGCGGTTGGTGCGGCGGCGCTGCTTGGCATGGGCGATCGTCGCGCCCTTCATCGGCCCCTTCATCGCCCCCGGTCCGCAGCCGGTGCAGATGTCCAGCCCGCGCAGCCCGACCTGGTAGCCGACCTGCTTGGTGTAGTCGTACTCGCCGCGCGGGATCGAGTGACCGCCCCAGCACACCACCAGATTGGGGTCCACGTTCGCGCGCAGCACGCGTGCGTTGCGCAGGATCTCGAACACCGCATGGGTGATGCCGACCGAGCTGTCGAGGTCGAACGCCTCGGCCTCCATCTGCGCCGAGATGTAGACGATGTCGCGGATCACTGCGTGCAGCAGCTCGTTGACGCCGCGGATGATGCGGCCGTCGACGAAGGCCTGGGCCGGCGCGTTGATCAGCTCGACCTTGAGTCCGCGGTCCTGCTGCAGGATCTGGATGTCGAAATCCGGGTAGCGCTCCAGCAGCGCCCGGGCGTCGTCGCTGTCGCTGCCCTGGGTCAGCACGGCCAGCGCGCACCGGCGCAGCAGCGGATGCAGGCCGCCGGCGCTGGCGTCACGCAGGCGTGCCACTTCGTGGCGCGAGAGGATGTCGAGCCCCGGCGCCGGCGCCAGGCGTGCACTGACCGTGGAAATGGCCGGATGTCCGGCGGATGCGTGAGTCATCGTGTCTCGAAAGCGCGGCTGGGACCGGTCATCGTACAACGGCTGCCCGCCGGGCGCGCGAACGCGGCGGCGCACAAAGAAAAGGCCGGCGTCCTCGCGGACGCCGGCCGTTCGGAGCGGAAACCCGTCGGGTCAGAAGCGGTAGCGGAAACCGACCTGCACCGACCAGCGCGACACGCCGGTGTTGACGCCGTCGCCGTTGACTTCCTGCGTGGTCAGGCGCTGCGCACCGGTGAAGCGGTAGACGTAGCGGCCGGTCTCCGGGTCGATACCGGCGAAGTTGGCGACCGCCAGGTTCGAGTTGAAGCCGGCGTCGTCGATCTGGCCCCACTTCTTATTGAGCAGGTTGCCGACGTTCATGATGTCGAACCAGAACTCGGCCTTGTGCCCGTCGAAGAAGCCGGGCAGCTCCTGGCTGAAGCGCAGGTCGAACATGTTCAGCCAGCCGGCGCGCATCGCGTTGGCCGGCATCACGCGGCCGCCGTAGCGCGCCACTTCCGGATGATCGGCCAGCCACTCGAAGAACGCCGCTTCCTCGGCCGGGTTGCGGAAGATCACGTCGCCCGGGCCGGACGGCACGTAGAACAGGTCGTTGAACGAGCGGCCGTCGCCGTTGACGTCGTTCCAGAACACGTAGCTGTACGGACGGCCGGTGCGGCCTTCGTAGACCAGCGAGGCGGTGGTCTTGTTGTCGCCGAAGAAGTTGAACTCCTTCGTCAGCACGCCGGTGACGCGGTGCTTGAACGCGTAGCGCGAGTCGTAGGCGACGTCCTCGTTCGCCTGGTAGATCAGCGTGTTGTTCCAGTTCGAGGTGTTCTGCGAGCTGGTCAGCGGGCTGACTTCCTTGGCCTGGGTGTGGGTGTAGGCCGCCATCCACGACCAGCCGCCGTCGTTCATCGGCTGCGCCAGGCTCAGCGTGATCTGGTTGCCGCCGCCCTTCTTGGTGTTCTTGGCCAGCATGACGTCGCCGATGTCCGACGGCCGGTTGGCGCGCGCGAAGCCCGCGGACGGATTGCCCAGGCAGCTCGAGCAGGTCCAGCTACCCGGATCGAGCGCGGCCGCGCTCCAGTAGAGCGTACGGCCGTCGGGGCCGGTGGCCGTCGGCGCGCCGAGGTCCAGGCGCTCGAAGTACAGGCCGTTCTTGTTCCAGTACGCCAGGAACTCGACCGAGGCGACGATGCCGTTCCAGGGCAGCTCGTGGTCGAGGGCGACGTTGGCCTTCCACACCGACGGCATCTTGAAGTTCGAATCGACGATGTCGACGTTCTGGCGCGCGCCGACGTTGCCGCTGATCGGCTGGTTGCGCGGATCGGGGCTGAAGATCGGGCCGAGGCCGCCGCTGTCGTTCTGCGTGTACTCCAGGTAGTTCAGGCCGGTGTTCTGGTAGACGCCGGCCAGCCAGACGTTCGGCGGGGCGCCCATGAACAGGCCCATGCCGCCGCGCACCTGGGTCGGGCGCTCGCTGTCGAAGCTGTAGTTGAAGCCGAAGCGCGGCTGGATCACTTCCTGCTCGGGCAGCTTGGTGTTGTTGTAGCCGTAGAGCTGCTCGATGCGCGCGTTGTACAGCGGCGTGCCCTTGAAGTCCGGCTTGTCGATGCGGACGCCGAAGGTCAGGTTGAGGTTGTAGTTGACGGCCCAGCTGTCCTGCAGGAACAGGCCGGTGTTGGACAGCTCGTAGGCGGCCGGGATATCGGCCAGGCTGCCGCCCGGACGCGGCGCACGGTAGGAGTACTCGCGCGGGATGCCCTGCTCGAACAGCTCCAGGCTGCCGAAACGGTAGACGCCGTTGAGGTTGCGGCCGTAGAAATTGAAGATGTCGTTGTTGGTCCAGTCGAAGCCGAACTTGACCGTATGGTCGCCGAGGAACAGGTTGCCGGCGAAGAACGCGCCCTTTTCCTTGGTCTGGATGATGTTGACGTGGGTGTTCTGCTCGGTTCCGAACAGGAGCTGGTTGTTGCCGAAGTCGACGCGGATGTGCGGCAGGTTCGAGTTCGGCTGGCGGATCGAATCGTAGTCGCGGTAGGAGACCTTGATCTCGGTCGAGAAGACGTCGCTCCAGTCGCTGAAGAGCTCGCCCACGTAGCTCTCGAACGTCTTGGCCTGGTTGTACCAGTACGAGTTGAGCGAGATCTGGTTGTTGGAGAAGCCCGGCAGCTTGGCGACGTTCTGCTCCATCTTGCTGTAGCGGAACGAGGCGCGATGGTTCTCGTTGATGTTCCAGTCGATCTTGCCGGCGTATTCCTCGATGTCGGTGCCGAGGCTGTTCACGCCGTCGAGCGAGCCGGCGTCGAAGCCCCAGACGTCACGGGCGATGCGCTGGACTTCGGAGATCTGCTCGGCGCTGATCGCGCCGGTGCCGAACGGCGAGTTGAGCAGGTCCGGGCCCGGCGCGCGGCGCTTGAACTTCTCGTAGTTGACGAAGAAGAACAGCGTGTCCTTGACGATCGGGCCGCCGAGCGTGAAGCCGTAGGTCTTCTCGTCCTTGAAGCCGTCGAAATCCCGGCCATTGCGGTCCTCGCCCACCATGCTCTTGTCGCGATAGGCGCCGTAGATGCTGCCGTGGAAGTCGTTGGTACCGGACTTGGTCACCGCGTTGACGACCGCGCCGGTGCCGCCGGTGGTGGTCACGTCGTAGTTGGCCAGGCCGATGTTGATTTCCTCGATCGCATCCATCGAGACGGGCTGGCGCTCGGTCGGCAGGTTGTTCGACTCCAGGCCGAACGGATCGTTGGTCGACACGCCGTCGATGCGGATCGCGTTGAAGCGCGTGTTCTGGCCCATCGCCGAGATCGCGCCGTCAGCCTTGCTGACCTGCGAGATGCGCGGGTCCAGGCGCATGTAGTCCTGGATGTTGCGGCCGATCGACGGCAGGGCCTCGATCTGCGCCAGCGAGATGTTGGTGCCGGTTCCCATGTTCTCGGCACTGAAGATCGAGCTGTTGGCGGTGCCGGTGACGACGATCTCCTCGAGCTTCTCCGTCGGGGAGAGCTGGGCGCTGATCGTGTTGGACTCGCCGAGCTGCAGGAAGACGTTCTCGCGAACTTCGGTTTCGTTGCCGCGGGTGATCGTGATCGTGTAGGGACCGCCGACACGCAGGCCGCGCGCCGCGTAGCGGCCGGCCGCGTCGGTGGCCGCACGGCTGACCGTGCCGGACGCGCTGTGCGTGATCAGCACTTCGGCGCCGGAAATCGGCTGGCCGCTCGCGTCCGTCACCACGCCGCCCAGTGACGCCGACGTCGTCTGCGCATAGGCGCCGGACACGGCAAAGATCGAAGACAGCACCAGCGGCAGCAGCCGCACGCCAACCCGCTTGCTCAATCGCTCGCTCATTTGATCGCCCCGATGATTCATCGTCAAAAAAACGGGCAGGCCGGGCTTGTCGAAGTCCGGTGCTGCCGATGAAAGATGTCTCCCTAGATGGCCCGGCCGGCTTATGCACGAATCCGAGCATCGTTAACTACAGTTTAACAGCGTTTTATGACGAATTTGTAACCACACGCCCCGCGATTGCTGCAATGCGGCATCGCCATTGCCGCCGCCGCCCCGGCCAGGGCGGCGGCGGCGTGCCCGGCCGCACCGGGCCGTGTCGCACAGGATTCCTTCCCGATCAGGCGGATATCGACCGGCAGCGCGGCCCATGGCGCACGGCGGCACGGCCGGGCCGATCCGCGCGCCTCGCCGCCATTGTCGCTGCGCCGCATGACAGGCAGGTGCGGGACGGATCGCCGGACAACAAAAAAGGCGGACCGAAGTCCGCCTTTTTCGTGTACCGCATGAACGTGTGGAACGATCAGGCGACGCCTTCTTCCTCGGCCACCGCCTTCATCGACAGGCGAATACGGCCCTGCTTGTCGACCTCGAGCACCTTGACCTTGACGATGTCGCCTTCCTTGAGCTTGTCCGAGACCTTCTCGACGCGCTCGTTGGAGATCTGCGAGACGTGGACGAGACCGTCCTTGCCCGGCAGGATCGTCACGAACGCACCGAAGTCCATCAGCTTGGCGACCTTGCCCTCGTAGATGCGGCCCGGCTCGACGTCGGAGACGATCTGCTCGATGCGCTTCTTGGCGGCATCGGCGGCCTCGCGGTTGACCGAGGCGATGACGACGGTGCCGTCGTCGGTGATGTCGATCGTCGTGCCGGTCTCCTCGGTGATCGAGCGGATCGTCGCGCCGCCCTTGCCGATCACTTCGCGGATCTTGTCCGGGTGGATCTTGATCGTCAGCAGGCGCGGGGCGAACTCGCTCATCTCCGTGCGGGCACTGGTGATGACCTTGTTCATCTCGCCGAGGATGTGCAGGCGGCCACGCTGGGCCTGGGCCAGCGCCGTACGCATGATCTCCTCGGTGATGCCGTCGATCTTGATGTCCATCTGCAGCGCGCTGATGCCTTCGGCGGTGCCGGCGACCTTGAAGTCCATGTCGCCCAGATGGTCCTCGTCACCGAGGATGTCCGACAGCACCACGAAATCGCTGCCTTCCTTGACCAGACCCATCGCGATGCCGGCGACCGGCGCCTTCAGCGGCACGCCCGCATCCATCATCGCCAGCGACGATCCGCAGACCGAGGCCATCGACGAGGAACCGTTGGACTCGGTGATCTCCGAAACCACGCGCAGCACGTAGGGGAACTGCTCGATGCTCGGCTTGACCGCCTGCACGCCGCGCTTGGCCAGACGGCCGTGACCGATCTCGCGGCGCTTCGGACCGGCCATGCGGCCGGTCTCGCCGACCGAGAACGGCGGGAAGTTGTAGTGGAACAGGAACGGGTCCTTCGACTCGCCTTCCGGCGCGTCGATGATCTGCGCGTCACGCGTGGTGCCGAGCGTGACGGTGACCAGGGCCTGCGTCTCGCCGCGCGTGAACAGCGCCGAGCCGTGGGTCCGCGGCAGCACGCCGACGCGCACGGTGATCGGCCGCACGTCGTCGAGATTGCGGCCGTCGATGCGGACCTTCGTCTGCAGCACGCTGTCGCGCATCGTGCGGTACTCGAGCTCGGCGAACTCCTTGGCGAGGTCGGCCGACTGCCAGCCGCTGGCTTCCGCCGTGTCCTTGAGCGATTCGAGCATGTCCTTCTTGAGCGCGGCGATCGCGTCGCGGCGCTGCAGCTTGTCACGGACCTGGAACGCCTGGGCCAGGCTGTCGCCCAGCGTGTTCTTGATCGCGGCGACCATCGCGTCGTTGCGCGACGGCGGCTGCCAGTCCCACGACGGCTTGCCCGCTTCCTGGGCCAGCTCGGCGATCGCGCGGATCGCGGTCTGCATCTGCTGGTGGCCGAACACCACCGCGCCGAGCATGACGTCCTCGGACAGCAGCTTGGCCTCGGACTCGACCATCAGCACGGCATTGGAGGTGCCGGCGACGACCAGGTCGAGGTCGGAGGTCTTGAGCTCGCTGACGGTCGGGTTGAGCAGGTACTGCCCGTTGGCATAGCCGACGCGCGCCGCACCGATCGGTCCCTTGAACGGGATGCCGGCCAGCGACAGGGCGGCCGAAGCGCCGATCAGCGCCGGGATGTCGCCGTCCACTTCGGGATTGAGCGACAGCACGTTGGCGAT